>JBGVOS010000034.1:0-18277 GCA_045126595.1 Bacteroidaceae bacterium
TGGGGACGGAGGTGACGTACCATACGGAGCTTGATTACGAACTGGTCGATGAGCTCCTGAGCGAATGACTCGTTAATCTTGCCGTGAGCCAAATCGTACTCGATGAAGATGTCGAGGAATGAAGATACGTTACCGAGTGACATGGCAGCACCGTCCTGCTCCTTCACGGCAGCGAGGTAAGCCATGTATACCCACTGTACAGCCTCCTGAGCTGAAGTAGCGGGGCGGCTGAGGTCGAGACCGTAGTACTCACCCATTATCTTAATCTCCTTGAGGGCCTTAATCTGCTCGGTCACCTCTTCGCGAAGACGGATAGCGGCGTCGGTCATGGGACCGGTGATGTTGCGCTTATCCTCCTCCTTGGCCTCGATCAAGCGGTCGATACCATAGAGAGCCAGACGACGATAGTCACCGATGATACGACCACGAGCATAGTTATCGGGTAGGCCGGTGATAAAGCCGAGTGAGCGGAATGTACGAATCTCTTCAGTATATGCATCGAACACACCGTCGTTGTGTGACTTGCGGTAGTGTGTGAAGATGTCCTTAACTTTGTCGTCAACCTCGACACCGTTTTCGCGGCATGCCTTGGCTACAACGTTGATACCACCGAAGGGCTTGATAGAGCGCTTCAGAAGCTCGTCTGTCTGGAGACCAACGATAAGTTCGTTCTCCTGGTCGATGTAACCAGCCTTGTGAGAGGTGATGGTTGATACGGTAACGTGATCGAGTGAGCGTACGCCACCGTTGTTGCGCTCTTCTTCAAGAGCCTTCAAGCAGAGGTTCCAGAGGTTTGTGGTGCGCACTGTGGGGCCTTGCAAGAATGATGCATCGCCAGTGTAGGGAGCGATGTTGGTACTTACGAAATCAGCTACGTTGATTTCCTTGTTCCAAAGTCCGTTGATAAAGTTCTGTTCCATGTTACTTAATATGTTTATGGTTTTCTGCGTCAATAGAAGTGTGTCTTCGCATTGCGAGTACAAAGGTACTACTTTTTTCGGCATGCCCCATATATTTATATATGTATTTCGTTTTTTTACTTTATTTTGTTGTCAATGACTTTATAGATGAACTCTATATTAAAGGTGAAGAATTAGACATCTAAAGTCCCAGCGCAGAATTTCTTACGCTTGTTTGAGATGACAGAGTTCTAGGGGATCGTTTGTATTATTTCCTAAAAAATAGGGCTTAGTGGTTACCCCCTAAACCCTAAACTCTATGTCCTATGTGAAGCGTCGCGTTAGTCAATGAGTCGTATTGCACCCTTGTCCGCTGAGCTTACGAGTGAGGCGTATGCCTTGAGCGCCTTCGAAACCTCGCGCTGGCGGGTTACGGGAGTCATGGGGCGTGCGGCGAGCTCTTCATCGCTGAGGCGCACGTTGATGGTGCGGTTCGGGATGTCAATATCGATGATGTCGCCCGTCACAATCTTGCCGATGTTGCCGCCTGCAGCCGCTTCTGGAGAGATGTGCCCGATGCTAAGCCCGGATGTACCGCCCGAGAAGCGTCCGTCGGTGATGAGGGCGCAGGCTTTGCCCAAGTGCTTCGACTTGATGTATGAGGTGGGGTAGAGCATCTCCTGCATGCCGGGGCCTCCCTTGGGACCTTCATGGGTGATGACTACTACGTCGCCAGCTACGATGTCGCCACCGAGGATACCCTCTACGGCTGCATCCTGTGAGTCGTATACCTTGGCGGGGCCTGAGAACTTCCAAATGCTTTCGTCTACGCCGGCTGTCTTCACCACGCAACCATCCTGGGCAATATTGCCCTTGAGCACGGCAAGTCCGCCATCCTTGGAGTAGGCATGCTCGAGGTCGCGGATGCAACCCTCGGCGCGGTCGGTGTCGAGCTCCTTGTAGTAGGTCTCTTGTGAACCCATGACGTTGCTGAATCGTCTTGCGGGAGCGCTAGTGTAGATGCGCTGGGCATCAGTATCAATAGTTTCGTTGCAGATGGTATACTTGGTAATCGCTTCGCTCAAAGTGAGGCCATCCACGCGCTTGAGGTCGGTGTTGAGGAGGTTACCCTTAGCGAGCTCACCCATGATACCGAGGATACCACCGGCACGGTTTACATCCTCGATGTGGAACTTCTGTGTCGTAGGAGCCACCTTACAGATGCAAGGTACGCGGCGTGAGAGGGCGTCGATATCGTCCATGGTGAAGTCAACGCCTGCCTCGTGGGCTACGGCGAGGAGGTGGAGCACAGTGTTCGTCGATCCACCCATGGCGATGTCGAGCGTCATGGCATTGAGGAACGCGTCGCGTGTGGCGATGCTCTTGGGGAGCACGCTCTCGTCGCCCTCATTATAATATTTATAGGCGTTCTCCACGATGCGGTGGGCAGCCTGCTTGAAGAGCTCGATGCGGTTCTTGTGTGTAGCCACGATGGTGCCGTTGCCGGGGAGGGCAAGGCCGATAGCCTCGTTGAGGCAGTTCATCGAGTTGGCAGTAAACATGCCCGAACAGCTACCACAACCGGGGCAGGCACAGCACTCGATAGCGGCTACCTCTTCGTCTGAGACACTCTCGTCGGCAGATTTAATCATGGCGTCGATGAGGTCGAGGTGCTGACCATTCAGATCGCCTGCCTCCATGGGACCGCCCGATACGAAGATGGTGGGGATGTTAAGGCGCATTGATGCCATGAGCATACCCGGAGTAATCTTGTCGCAGTTGCTGATACATACCAAAGCGTCGGCCTTGTGGGCATTGCACATATACTCCACACTGTCGGCGATGATGTCGCGCGAGGGCAGTGAGTAGAGCATGCCGTCGTGACCCATGGCGATGCCGTCATCGATGGCTATGGTGTTGAACTCAGCGGCATAGCAGCCGAGAGCTTCGATTTCCTTCTTTACAATCTGGCCAATCTCGTGCAAGTGGGTGTGACCTGGTACGAACTGGGTGAACGAGTTGGCGATGGCGATGATAGGCTTGCCCATCATCTCACGTTTCATGCCGTTGGCAATCCACAAGGCACGGGCTCCCGACATGCGGCGACCCTCGGTGCTGGTAGCGCTACGTAATGCGTGTTTCATATAGAATCTTTTTTACCTTATGTTTTGTTTTGAAATTCCCGCAAATGTAAAGAGAAATTCCCGTACGTGCTAATAAAATAGGATATTTTTTTTCTAGTTGCATTTAAATGAAAAGGAGGTGTGTCCCGCGGGATACACCTCCTTGAGAGTTTTTGTTGTAATTTAGGTTGTGAGGCCGAATTACTTTACAAAGAGCTTCTTGCCGTTAGCGATAACAAAGCCCTTGTAGCTCTTGTCAACAACCTGTCCTGCGAGGTTGTATCTGATATCCTTCTGAGCAGTGGCGAGGGTGTTCTCGATGCTTGCGGGTGTGCCGTTGCTGCTGATGCAAACCTTTGCCTCGTCGGTGTATATGGTGGTCCCGCCATTGGCAGCGCAGAGAACCTGCTCGGCTACAGTAGCCTCTCCTGTTGCAAGGTCTACGGTGTAGGTGCCAGTTGTTGCGGCAACGAATACCTTATCGGTAGTGGTCATGCAGATAGCCTCTGACTCGGTTTCGCTGGTGTATGTCCAGTTGGTGGTGTTGTCGACCTTCTTTACTGAAGCTACGAAGATATCATTGTTTTCTGTTGTAATCTCAGTGTTGAAGGGGAGCTCACCAAAGTATGTACCACCGATGATGAGGTTGTTGCCATCAGACTCCATGAAAAGGTCGTATGTAGCTGCCAGACTGCTGTGTGCGGCAGTATTGAAGGTCTTGGTGGCAGTAGTTTCGCTGATAGTCGCCAATACGAATGCGTGTTCGTTGCTTCCATTACCATCCGTTGAGAAAGTGAAATCCTTAGTGCCTTCAGCTGTTGTGAGGGTTAAGTTTCCGAGACCGATGAAGCTAACATATACGATGCCATTCTCTGCTACGAAACTGAACGCCTCAGGGGCATATTGGTTGTAAGATACGCTTTCTGTATTCTGTACTGTAGCTATGCTCTTGGCTTCAGACAAGTCGTTCTTGCTTAGCGAGAAAACTCCAGCACTTCTGTTATCCATATACATAAAGTCCCAAACGTTCAAGTAGGCTCCCTCCCAAGAGAGTTCTGCTACATCACCGCAGAATATGGCTGATACGTAAATCTTGTCGCCTTCAACTTGGAGCTTGCTCGGAGTTACGTGAATGTCGCTAGCTGTGGGGTCGTATAAGAAACTACCTTCAATTTCAGTATCTGCAGCGGGAGTAATAACCTCCATAGCCTCTACCTTACCATCGGCGCTAATCTTAGCTACGAAAGCAGAATAAACAGTCTCGCTGGTCATCTCTGAAGTAACACCGTCAGTACCAGTGTACTTAACAGCATCGGTGAAGTTTCCAGCAATGTACAATGTGCCGTCAGTATCAGCGTCAAGAGCATATATGGTAGCAGCTCCTTCCATGCTTACAGCCCACAACTCTTCGCCTGTTGCGCTATACTTCACAACGCATGCAGAGGTCAAACCCTCGGGGTCTGTAACGTCTTTACCAGCGAAGGTAAAGCCCTGGTTGTAAGAACTAGATACATACACAGAACCGTCAGCAGCGGTAACCGTTTGGATGCCTTTCAATTCTTTAACGTCATTGACAGGTTCGAACGAAGCTGTCCACTCTGCTGATGCAGTAAGGGTGGCAGCGAATGCCGTCAGTGTGAGTAAAAATTTTCTCATAATCACTTTTTTGTTAGTTAATAAATATAGGTGTTTAATATTAGTTATTCCTTTGTATCGGGTTCCCAACGCTCAATCTCTGGGTTAGCAGCAACGGCCTCGGAGGGAAAACGCATGGTGTATTGCTGAGAAGTGAGCGTGTAGGTGGCTCCGTTGTAGTCGCGCGTTAATGTGGGTTGTGTGGTGCGTCGGAGGTCATACCAACGGTGTCCCTCGAAGGCCAGTTCGCGAGCGCGCTCGTCGAGAATTTCTTGGATGAGTTCCTCTTCGGACATTTCGCCGATGAGTGTAGTTGCTGTGGCGAGGGCCGATTTGTTGAGGCGGTTCTCTAAGAGTGGGGTGAGGTGGCTGATAGCCGCGTCTGTGTCGCCTAATCGGGCTGCCGCCTCGGCTGCCGTCAAGTATAATTCGGCCGTGCGGAACGAAGAGACGAATTCGTCGCCTCCGCCTTTCTGTAGGGTGTATGAAGATGATGTTACCTTCTTGTAGAATTTAGACTTTCGTTGGTCGCCTGTGCGGTATGTGTTGATAAAATCGAAGGAGGGCGTGTTGATGGCTGTGTAGAGATTGCTGCTGAAGCTCTCCAATGAGACGATGCTCTCGACCGATTTGTAGCTGTTGGGGAGAATCTTGCTGCTATTCATGTTTTCCAACTTGTTGTAGGTCTCAAGCAAGGTGGTAGCTGCTGTCAACGCATTCTTCCAATCGCCCATATAAAGGTAGGTACGTGCACGAAGGGCCTGTGCCGATGGCTTGTTGAAACGATAGTTCTTTCCTAACTCCCAAGTCTCTACTTGTAGGTACTGCTCGGCTTTGTCAAGGTCGCTGAGCACCTGTTCGTAGACTGCCTTTACGCTGCTGCAGCCAAGGACGGCAGTCACGTCAGCCTCCAACTGCATGGGGATGCCACGTGTCGTCTCAGGGACGCAATGGGTATAGGGCTCGGCGTAGAGGTTGACCAAGAGGAAATGACAGTAGGCACGCAACATGTAGGCTTCTCCTACGAGCTGGTTAACCTCGGCCGAGGTAGCCTCGGTAATCTCGCTCTGATGCTCTATGACGTAGTTGGCTATGTAAAGCGTGTGGTAGTAGGTTCGCCATGAGAAATAGGATGTCGTGGGGGCAGGGGTGTCGTCCTGCCAACGCCAAAGATCCAAGTAGGCGTCCTTGTCGGTGCTGGAAGTCTTGGTCACATCCATCTGTATCTCATCGGTCCTCAGGGTGGTCATATAGCGGTCCTTGGCGAAGTTGTGATACTCATAGGTTAGGAGTGCGCGGAACTCTTCTCCCGTCTGGGCAATGACCTTTCCTGTGGGGGTAATGTCGAGGAAGTCGTCGCAGCTCGTCAGGGTGAGGAGGCCGAGGAGGGTTATCAGTAATATTCTTGTTTTCATTGTTCGGTGACATTAAAAGGTAAGGTTCAGTCCAAGGATAAAACTCTTTGCAATGGGCTGAGCATAGGGGTTGCCCATGGTCTCGGGATCGAGGAAATTGGTATAGTCACTTGCTATGACCCATAGGTTGCGTCCCTCGAGCGATACCGATGCGGAGTTGACGCCCAATCGTGTCAGTGCTTTCTGTGGAACCTTGTATCCCAGGCGCAGGCTCTGTAGGCGGCAGTAGTTTTGCGAACGCACCCAGGTGTCGAGCATGCTGTAGGTGTTATACTCAGAGAAGTGAGTATAGGCATCGATGCGCTCGGTTGAGCTGCCCATCAGCGTTGGCAGATAGGTATCTTTATTGCTTGGTGTCCATCGGTTTAGTATGTCCCGATTGGTATTTTGTCCACGGTCGTAGTAGGTGGGTGAGTAGGAGGGCTGTACGCGTACCTTCATGCCGAGGTTGAAGGCGAAGTTGGTGTTGAGACTCCAGTTTTTCCATTCCAAGGTGTTGATGAAACCGCCTGAGCATAGAGGCTCTGTGCTTCCGACGTAGGTATATAGGTTACGTTGCTCCTCGGCCGAGAGGGTACTCGCACCGAAGCGGTTGAGTTGGAAGAACTCCTCGGCCGTTTGCTTGCTACCATCTTTAGCCAGGAAGAGGGGATAGCCATCTTCGTCAAGGCCTGCAGTCTTGTAGGCAAAGATTGCTCCTACGGAGTATCCCTCACGACTAGGGTAGGTGGCATTCTCGGCAACTGACTCGTTGAGCACCTTATTGGTGTTGAATCCAAGGTTCAGTGTGGTGGTCCATGAAAAGTTCTTGGTTGCGATATTGCGTGTGCTGAGTGCAACTTCCCATCCGCTGTTCTCCATAGAGGCCCAGTTGATGGTGGTGCTGGCAAAGCCTGTCTCCAAGGGGAGCTGTCGAGAACCTATCAGGTCGGTGCTGAGGCGGTAGTAGTAGTCGAGGTTCAAGCGGATTCGACTTTGGAACATCTCGGCATTAAGTCCTGCATTGATATTCTTGGTCTTCTCCCATCTCAGAGAGGGGTTGGGCGCATCTTCGGTTTTGATAATCGTCTCAAAGTTTCCTGGCAATACGGCAACCTTGTCCATCGTTCCGATGAGGTAGGGCGAGGTGTCCTTGTCGATGTTGCCTTGCAATCCGTACGAAGCGCGCAGAGAGAGCACGTCGAGCCACTGTACATCTCTTAGTAGCGCTTCTTCCTTGATGCGCCACATGCCGCTGAACGAGTAGAGGGGTAGGTAGCGGTACTCTTTGGCCACTCCGAAGACGTCGCTGCCATCGAATCGTACGCTGGCTCCCAAGGTGTAGCGGTAGAGTAGGGTATAGGAACCTGTGGCAAACCATGAGGCATAAGCACTCTCTCGGTGTGTCTCCTCGTAGAGGGGATAGCGGCGGGCAATGCTCTCGCTGGGGAACAGTACGGGTTGTGTGGTCAGCATGCGATCGTCGTATCCATATGCCGTAGAGGTTACCATGCCTGTCTCGGTATGACGGATTTCCGTACCACCCATGAGCTCCAACTCGTGGATGTCGTTCACATTCTTGTCCCATTCCAACATGGCTTTCCAGGTCCATTGGTCGGTGTGGGCTTCAGTTTGTTTGTTCATGCCTCCGTCGGGGAATATGGATTTGTACTCGCCGTCGATGAGGTAGATGGCATATTCCTTGACTTTGCGCATGGCGTAGCTGTTGTGGCCGGCATAGCGGGTCAAGGTGTAGTTGTCATGTTGCAGACCGAATTGTGTAGTCAGCTTCAGGTGGTCGGTGAACTTCAGCGTTGCATCGAAGAGGGCCATGACGGCGCGGTCCTTGCGCTCCTTGTTTGTGTTGGCGCGCTCCTCGAAGATATTGAAGTTGGGAACCTCGGATTCGCGTCCTTGCACGTTTATGTCATAGATGTAATTGTTCTCTGCATCGTAAGGCTCGAAGTAGGGGTTGGCCATACGTGAGTAGAATACCGGATTGGTGAAGCCGCCAGCGTCGGTCATGTAGCTTTGTTGCTTGCGTTGGTTGGCAAAGACTGAGGCGCCTACGGTGAGCTTGTCACTTAGCTTGAAGTCGGTCTTGAGGGTCATGTTGAAGCGGTCGTTCTCTACGCCTGTCACCGTTCCTTGCTCGTTGTAATAGCCTACGGAGGTGTAGTAGTGTGCCTTATCGGTACCTCCTCCAATGCTGAGGTTGTATTCTTGGTTAAATACATCGCGGAAAAGGATGTCGTTCCAGTCGGTGTTGATAGTGCGCAGGTTATTGATGCGCTGTTGAGCTTCGCTAGAGAGGCTCTCCCATCCACCCGTTTTGAAGGTGTTATATTCGTCCAATTCGTCTAGGATGGTGGGCACGCTTCCCTTGTATGGGCGGTAGTCATAATCGCTGCCGAGCAGGTCGAGCTCCAAGTCTACCTTCTCGTCAGAGTTCAAGAGGTTCAGAGGGCTGATGTCTGTCTTGGGACTATAGGACATCTTGGAATTGAAATTCACTACAGGCTTGCCTTCCTTACCCTTCTTGGTCGTGATGACGATGACGCCATTGGCGGCACGTGCACCATAGATGGCCGTTGCTGCGGCATCTTTCAGTACGGTGATGCTCTCGATGTCAGCGGGGTTGAGGCCTGCAATGCTGGTTTGGTATATCTCGTCGATGTCGTTTAGGTCATCGATAGCGGGTATCTCGTTGCCCTCCATGGAGATGCCGTCAAGTACCCATAGCGGCTCTTGTACTCCGTTGAGGGACGATGTGCCGCGGATGCGTATCTTCATTGGCGCTCCAGGTGCTCCGCTAGCCGATGTGGAGGATAGTCCGGCCACCTGTCCGGCCAATGCCTGGTCGAGGTTCTTGACGCTTCCAACCGTTTCTTCGGATAGGTTCACCGTCGTTACGGCAGCTGTTAACTTGCGGCGGTCGATTTGTTGATATCCTGTTACGATGAACTCGTCCAAGCGATTGTTGTCGAACGACAATGTGACGTTGTATTCGTTTACTCCTTCCTTCAAGGCTACCTCTATGTCCTTGTAACCCAAGTATCCAAAGATGAGCGTTTTGGTGTCTGAGGGGATGGTTAACGTATACTTTCCATTGATGTCTGTTATCGTACCCTTACCCAAGCCGTCGCTTTTGATGGTTATGGTGGCTCCCACCAACGGCTCGCCCTTGTACTCGCCATCCATTACAACCCCGGTGATGGTGCGTTCTTGAGCAGATGCAATCAAGATGCATGTTACAAAGGTTATAAATATGAATAATCTTTTCATAAATAATCAGTAGGTATGTGTTGCTCTCGAAATTCACTTCTGAAGCCCGAGTGCGGTCTGTATGCGCAGTATTACATCATCGTAATGCATCTGTGTGCTCAAGTCTCCCGTTGTAGCGCGGCTCTTCAGAAGTTTCATGATACGTATCAATTCGCTGCGCTTCACGCTCAAGGCGTCACTGGTTCGGGTAATCTGTGTCATTGTCATGTCGATGGTACGCGATCGGCTGCTGCTCACCTGTTGCTCTTCGGTCAAATGCTTGTTGATTTTTACACCTTCATACTCGGCTGCGGCTGTGATGAGGGCATCTACAAAACTCTTTTGCAGACTGCGTTCCATAACATTAAGTTTCTTGCCAGCAATGGTTTTCTTGAAAATGGACTCATGTAGCATTTGCATCATTTCAACAGCGGTAAATGCCTCTTTGCCGTTGTACCACTCGTTCTGGAACATTCTTACTAAACGGTCGTTGGCCAAGAGGTCCCAAAGAATGTAGTTCTGCTGGTTCTTGAGTAACATGGCTGGCTCTTGCTCTGTGGTTCCGAACGGAGTATTGCGCAAAGGATAGACCTGTGTGGCGAAATTGTTGCCAAACAGCCATTCGGGGAAGCACAGTACCTCATCAAGCAAGAACTCTACGGCTTCGCGCTGACGCTCCTTCTCTACGAAAGTGTATGCGGACTTCTCGGGGTCATCTATCCAATCGATGGTGGGGCGATCTATGTAGATGCCGCCAATATTAGCCATCACGTGGTAGTGATAGAGGCTCCATTGGGCGAGGATGGCTGAGTAGAGGCGGGCTGCTTCGTCATAGTTTTGTCCTACCTTGTTGTTGCGTGTCCATTCGATGAGATTGGGCATGATACGCTTCAAGTTCTCAATGCCCAGACGGGCTGATTCCACGGGGTTGTCGCCAAGATCCTCGCTTAAGGCGCGTGGATCTACGGCTGAGCGTTGCGACTGGGTTTCGCTATAGCGATACTCCTTTCCTTGATATTTTGCTAAGAGCTCGTTAAGAGCTTTGTTTTCGTCTGTTCCTGCAGGATACCAACGGTAACCCCATTCGATAGCCATTAGGTCGTAGGCTCCGATATTGGGCGACATAACCTTCACGCCATCTTCCGGTTGTGCTACATAGTTGAATCGGGCATAGTCCATAATGCTGGCCGAGGTGCCTCCTACACGAGAGGTAAACGATTCGGAACGTAGAGAATCAGTGGAATAGGCGGCTGAGGCCATCATGTTGTGTCGCAATCCCAACGAATGCCCCACTTCGTGGCATGCCACGAAGCGTACGGCGTCACCGATGAGCTCGATAGGAAGTTCCAACGAGCGGGCACGAGGGTCTACGGCGCCGGTTTGTACCACAATCCATTCGCTGATAAGCGATTGCACATTGTGCCACCAAATGATATCGGCCTCCAGGATCTCTCCTGTTCTTGGGTCAATGGTCGAGGGCCCCATTGCATTGGCTTTCTCCGATGCGGCGTATGTCAATACTGAATAGCGCATGTCGTCTCCATCTACATCCAGTGTGTCGGGAGCTACGATTCCCTGTATCGCGTTCTTGAATCCGGCACATTCGAATGCTTTGTTCCAGTCGTTCACACCTTTTATAATATAGGGTCTGAGGTGTTCGGGGACCGCTTGCCCGATGTAGAAGGTGATGGGTCTGACGGGTTCAGTCAGTTCTCCACGCAGATAAGCAGCAGTATCCTTCGGCTCTAGGCGCCAACGGGTGATGTAGTTGGCGCGCTCTACCTTCTGCTGCTCGTCGTTGTAGATAGTGGTGGGGGTAGAGAAGTAACCTACGCGCCAGTCTTCGCGACGGCGTGCCATAGGCTCGTCGGGGAGTAAGCTGATAGCGGTACTCACCACCACGGTTACGTTCACTTTGGATAATCCTTCTCTTACTGTAGTGGTTAGTTCGGAGAGGGCTACCACGCTGCGGTCATATGCTTTGACACTAACGATACGTGACAGTTCGCTGACGGGTGATGTGCCAAGGTTGATGTCATTGAACACATCGTTCAATATGTTTTTCTTGCCGTTAAAGAGGTCGTTCACCTTAACGATGACGGCTGCCGAATCGGGGGACACTTGTTCCACTTTGAACGAAGCGATGAGAGGATCAATGTAGTTGTCGGCTACCGAGCGGGCGATGTTCGCATTCTTAGGTACTTCAGGTGTCACACGCTGTTGGCGCATCTTCACTGCTTTGGCTTGCTTGTCCCACTCGAAACGTACCATCTGGTTGGCATAGTTGATGCCTTTGTTGGCACTGGCCTCGTTTAATTCGATGGGTACTTGCTGCAGCTTGTTGGATACTAAGAAAGTTTTGCCGAGTACGGATGTCGGAATCTCTAGATAGATGGTATCTCCCTTTTGGATGACATTCATCACTCCCGATACTGTCAGTGAGTCGCGTCCGGTAAATCGTTTGTATGCCGATATGGTTTGGGACTGTTCACTTTTACTTTTTTTCTTGGATTTGCGCTCTTTCTTTTCTCTTACGAGCTCCTTACGGTCTTTTTTCTCTGCCGAGGGGGCAGCGTTGATGCTGGAGGTTTCTCCCAAAGTGAACGCTGCTGCGAGTGCGATAGCCAATATTCCTCTTTTCATAGTTGTGTCTTGTCGTATTTTTTTTGTGAAAATAAAATAAAGTGCAAAGTTACGAAAAAAAATGCCATATTGGCGCTTTTTCTGTAAGTGAATTTTATTAGGTTGGGTATGGATTATTATGACGAAGAAGATAACGAGAATAATAAGGACAAGTATTCTCTTTTTTGTAAAATCGTTCGAGACAATTATGTGTTTGTCGCTTGGCATGTTTCTTTGCGTGGATTATTGTACGCTTCTTGTTGAATATGTCGCATAATACCTTTGGATTATATGACAAGCATTTTCTGTAGTGCGAATATACCAAGTCATGGAAAAGTAATTCTTAACCACGATTTTACGTCCACTTCGATAGCAGTTGGACTCAAATGGATATGCCTAATGGAGGGAATGGGTAAAGCTGATTTCTCCATTGGTTCTGTCTGATAATTTTATGGAGTGCATTCAATCTTTTTTTTCGTCGGTACGTCCGGGTTTTATCGCAGGCTCGTTGGTTATTTATCGCACCTGTCCCACGGATTTGTTCCATCAGCAAAGTGTGGACTCGTTGGCTTTGAATACTTCGTGGAGTTTGCCGTGTCGTATGAGCAAGCATAAGGGTGTGTGATACCCCTTTGTGTTTTGTGTGGAAAAAAACTTGTAATAGGATAATCTTTTCCGCCCGATAATTTCATAGTTTCGCAAAAATGCTCTATCTTTGCTCTGTTAATGGCTGTATATACCTATATTATATGTGACTGTTAAGACACACTATCATATTTTACACTTAATAATTAATTAAAATTATGAGCGAAAAAAGAGTTTACTTATTCGGTAACGGTAAGGCCGAAGGTAAGGCGGACATGAGAAATCTGCTTGGTGGTA
Source organism: Bacteroidaceae bacterium (assembly GCA_045126595.1). Classification (GTDB taxonomy): domain Bacteria; phylum Bacteroidota; class Bacteroidia; order Bacteroidales; family Bacteroidaceae; genus UBA1189. The sequence continues at coordinate 12,820 of JBGVOS010000034.1, forward strand.
AAGGTGCCAATCTGGCTGAAATGAACCTGATTGGTGTACCCGTACCTCCCGGTTTCACCATTACCACAGACACTTGCAACGATTACTATCGTCTTGGCAAGGCTGAAGTAGTAGAGTTGTTGAAGGACGACGTGCATGCAGCTGTTGCACACGTTGAGACCTTGATGAACTCTAAGTTCGGTGACGTAGAGAATCCTCTCTTGGTATCAGTACGTTCTGGTGCTCGCGCTTCAATGCCCGGTATGATGGATACTATCCTCAACCTTGGCTTGAACGACGAAGTAGTGGAAGGTATGGTACGCAAGACCGGCAATGCACGCTTCGCATGGGACTCATACCGTCGTTTCGTACAGATGTACGGTGACGTAGTATTGGGCATGAAGCCGGTGAACAAGGAAGATATCGATCCGTTCGAGGCTATCATCGAAGAGGTGAAGGAAGCTAAGGGCGTGAAGCTTGACAATGAGCTCGAGGTTGAGGACCTCAAGGAGTTGGTTAAGAAGTTCAAGGCTGCCGTTAAGGCTCAGACCGGTCAGGACTTCCCCACCGACGCTTACGAACAGCTCTGGGGCGCTATCTGCGCTGTATTCGACAGCTGGATGAACGAGCGCGCTATCCTCTATCGTAAGATGGAAGGCATCCCCGCAGAGTGGGGTACCGCTGTAAACGTACAGGCAATGGTATTCGGTAACATGGGTGACACATCTGCTACTGGTGTATGCTTCTCTCGTGACGCTGGTAACGGTGAAAACCTCTTCAACGGTGAGTACCTTATCAACGCTCAGGGTGAGGACGTAGTAGCAGGTATCCGTACACCTCAGCAGATCACCAAGATTGGTTCACAGCGTTGGGCCGAGCGTGCAGGTATCAGCGAAGAGGAGCGCGTAGCTAAGTATCCTTCTATGGAAGAGGCTATGCCCGAGATCTACAAGGAACTCGACGCACTGCAGAACAAGCTTGAGAACCACTACCGCGACATGCAGGATATGGAGTTCACCGTACAGGAAGGCAAGCTCTGGTTCCTCCAGACACGTAACGGTAAGCGTACCGGTTCGGCTATGGTGAAGATTGCTATGGACCTCCTCCGCGAAGGTCTCATCGACGAGAAGACAGCTATCAAGCGTTGCGAGCCCAACAAGCTCGACGAGCTGCTCCACCCCGTATTCGACAAGGCTGCCCTCAAGAGCGCTAAGGTGTTGACACGCGGTCTTCCCGCATCACCTGGTGCTGCTACAGGTCAGATCGTATTCTTCGCCGACGACGCTGCTAAGTGGGCTGAGGATGGCAAGAAGGTTATCATGGTTCGTATCGAGACCTCTCCCGAGGATCTCGCTGGTATGGCCGTTGCTCAGGGTATCTTGACCGCTCGTGGTGGTATGACCTCACACGCTGCAGTTGTGGCTCGTGGTATGGGTAAGTGCTGCGTATCAGGTGCAGGCGCTCTCAATATTGACTACAAGAACCGTACCGTAGAGGTTGACGGCATCGTACTGAAGGAGGGTGATTTCATCTCACTCAACGGTACTACTGGTGAAATCTACAACGGTCAGGTTGAGACCAAGGCAGCTGAGCTCTCTGGCGACTTCGCTGATTTGATGGCTCTCTGCGAAAAATATACAAAGCTCGTTGTACGTACCAATGCTGATACTCCCCACGATGCACAGGTTGCTCGCGACTTCGGTGCTGTAGGTATCGGTCTCTGCCGTACAGAGCACATGTTCTTCGAGGCTGAGAAGATTGTTGCTATGCGTGAGATGATCCTTTCACAGGATGCTGAAGGCCGCAAGGTTGCTCTCGCCAAGTTGTTGCCTTACCAGAAGGCTGACTTCTACGGTATCTTCAAGGCTATGGACGGATGTCCTGTGAACGTACGTCTTCTCGATCCTCCCTTGCACGAATTCGTACCCCACGATGCAAAGGGTCAGGAAGAGATGGCTAAGGCTATGGGTGTAACTGTAGAGTACATCCAGCAGCGTGTTGAAAGCCTCTGCGAGGCCAACCCGATGCTCGGTCACCGCGGTTGCCGCTTGGGTAACACCTATCCCGAAATCACTGAGATGCAGACACGCGCTATCCTCGGTGCTGCTGTACAGCTCAAGAAGGAAGGCTTCAACCCTATCCCCGAAATCATGGTGCCCCTCACAGGTATTCTCTATGAGTTCGAGGCTCAGGAAAAGGTAATCCGCGAGACTGCTGCTGCCCTCTTCGCTGAGGAAGGCGTAAGCGTAGACTTCAAGGTAGGTACCATGATCGAGATTCCTCGTGCTGCTCTTACTGCTAACCGCATCGCAAGCCGTGCCGAGTACTTCTCATTCGGTACCAACGACTTGACACAGATGACCTTCGGTTACTCACGTGACGATATCGCTTCGTTCCTTCCCGTATACCTCGAGAAGAAGATCTTGAAGGTAGACCCCTTCCAGGTTCTCGACCAGAACGGTGTAGGTCAGCTCGTAGAGATGGCCGTAGAGCGTGGTCGCGCAGTACGTCCCGAACTCAAGTGCGGTATCTGCGGCGAGCACGGTGGTGAGCCTTCATCAGTTAAGTTCTGCCACAAGGTAGGTCTCAACTACGTATCATGCTCACCCTTCCGCGTGCCCATCGCACGTCTCGCTGCGGCTCAGGCTGCTGTGGAAGAGGCTTAATCGCATACGATACAACCTCAATAACGAAAGGGTTTGCTCCTTTGGAGCAGACCCTTTCGTTATGTTACCTCAATAAAATAAGGTACGCATATACGCACGTACCTTATATATGTTGATTAAAGTGATGATGCTAATGAATAGTGATAGTCGTTACTGTTGAAGTTTTGAAGCGGAGTTACAAACCTGCTGCTTGCTTCTTATTTCTATTTTCGCTCCTCTTGAAATATGACCCCAGCGAGAGTAGCCATGCCACTACGATGCTCACCACCATACCGATAGCTCCGAACAGGAGGAAGTTGGCTGTGGTGAACTCGCTCATCCAGAATACGACAATCTCGCCAGCTACGAAACCAGCCAATGCAGCATTGCCCTTGACGCGCTTCATGAAGGCAGCGATGAAGAACAAGCCTCCCAAACCACTGGTGAGAAGGCCTAAGGCCTCGTTGAAGAAGTCGAGGAACGACTGGATGTTCCATGTGGCCATGAACAGGGCAAGAGCCAAGCCTACCAATCCGCTCACTACGCTGGCCCAGCGGGCTACGACGACGAGTTGCGAATCGGTGGTGCGGCGGAAGCGCTTCCAGAAGTCAATGCTGAAGGCGGTGGCCACGCTGTTGATATTGCTCGAGATGGTACTCATGGTAGCGGCAAAGATAGCTGCGATGAGGGCTCCGGCAACACCTGCGGGCATCTGGCTCATCATGAAGAAGGGGAAGATGGCATCACTCTGTCCCATGGTGACATCAAGTTCTGCAGGGTGTGTCTTGTAGAAGGTGTAGAGGCCTGTGCCAATCATGTAGAAGGCTACCGACACGAACACGCTCATCACACCATTGACCAGGATGCCGCGTCCGGCCGACTTCTCATCGGGAGTGGTAAGGTAGCGCTGGATGACCGTCTGATCCGAGGTGTATGATATGAGGTTGTTGGCCAAGCCGCCGATAATGATGACCCACCATGTGGCCTGCGACCATGAATTGCTCCAGTCGAAGAGGCGCAGCTTGTCGTTCTCAAGTGCTATGTTGATGCAACCACTGATGCCACCCTCGGTGCCCATGGCAAGGTATACCACGGCAAAGAGGGCACCACATACGAGTATCAGGCCCTGCACCACGTCGCCCCAAATAACGGCCTCGACACCCCCCATGGTGCAATAGATGATGGTCACCAAGCCCATGAGCACGATGCATAGGTAGATGTCGATACCCGTCACGGCTGTGAGTGCCAGTGAGGGGAGGTAGAGTACGATGGCCATGCGCACAATCATGAAGATGCTGAAGAGTGCTGAGGCCAGAAGGCGCGTGAAGAGGTTGAATCGCTGCTCCAGAATCTCGTAGGCACTGGTCACGTTGAGTTTGCGGAAGTAGGGCAGATAGTACTTGATGACGGGGAAGCTTATGAGCAGAATCATCCACAGCATGGGGTAGTAGGTCCAGTCTGTGGTGTAGGCCTTGGCGGGGATGGTCATGTAGGTGATGGCCGAGAGCATGGTGGCATAGATGCTGATACCCGCTGCCCACCAGGGGATGCGGCCACCTCCCTTGAAGAAGTCGTCGGCACCGTTCTCCTTACGCATGAAGTAGATACCCATGCCGAGCATACCGAGGAGGTAGAAGGCGAGGACGGTCCAGTTGAGCCATCCGAAGCGCTTCTCGTTGGTGACCTCCACGTGGCTCACGTCGGTGCTGCGCACACCAGGCATGAGTTCGCCACCGCTGTAGCTCCATCCCTTGCCACCCGCTTCGGGGGTGAGGCAAGCACCTGCACGCGCCAGGAGGCTGTCGCCGGGGAGCAGTCCCCATGAGTCAGTGATGGTGTGGTAAGTGAGCACATCGCTGCGGAAGCGGTACCACTCGGGCTGGTGGCGCAGATAGAGGCTATCCTGCTTGCCCTCAATGGCGCTGAGGAAGATGTCGTGATCTACACCACCGAAGAACAGCACGTGGCTATACCCCATGGGGCTGCAGGTGCCTCCCACGATGGCCTGTATCTGCTGGGTGCGAGTGTCTGTGGCGGCATCGTCGTTCCATGCCAGTGTGGGGGCAGTGCGTCTCCACTGGGTGCCATCCTTCTTGAGCTCGGCAAGGGTCATATACACGCCATCGGTATGCACCTTCGCTTCCTGACCTTCAGCCTTGGGCTGGTAGCCACCGAAGATGAATAGGGCATAGCCCGATGCGGTGTTCTGCACCGCCACGCAAGGTTGCAGGCGGCATGTGTCGGGTAGGGTGGCAGCTGTGCTCCATGCCTTGTCATTGCTGGGGAAGGGTAGGGTATACACCTCCCTGTTGGGTACGCCATCGGTCTGTCCGCCAGCCACCCAAAGCATGCCATCGTAGTAGGTGGCTGCAAAGTTGTCCAGCTCCTTGGGCAGCGGAGCGATGGGGCTCGGGGTACCGTCGGTAGCACTAATGAACACACACTCGCTGCGCGAGCTCTCGGCATCCATACCGCCAAGATACACAGCTCCACCGGGCACCGCCACGCTGGCTCCGTAGGCCTTGGGATAATACACTTTTTGTCCTCCATCGGCACAGGGCACGTCGGGGAAATTGCAGCCGCCCCATACGGAGAGTCCGCCATTTGTCCAACTGGCATAATGTCCCGAAACGGCATTGTCCAGAGGAGTCGCGGGTGTTACGATGACACGGTTCTGCGCCATGCCGAGCATGCAGCAGAGGAGCAGTGATAGTAATAGATATTTTTTCATAATGTGTATTTTTTGATGATTTAGCCCCGCAAAGGTACTACTATTTTTTGAATTAAGCAAGATTTTGGAAGGTTTTCATCCGTTTTATAGAAAACGTTCTTAC
>JBGVOS010000035.1:0-10372 GCA_045126595.1 Bacteroidaceae bacterium
CACATGGGTAGTTGAGCAGTCTAAGGAATTGCGCCAGACTATCGTTCATGGTCAGGGTGAATTCCACCTCCGTACCTTGAAATGGCGTTTCGAACATAACGAGAAACTCCCCATCCGCTTTGAGGAGACTCGCATCCCCTATCGTGAGACTATCACTAAGGCTGCCCGTGCCGACTATCGTCACAAGAAGCAGTCAGGTGGTGCAGGTCAGTTCGGTGAGGTACATCTCATCGTGGAACCCTACTACGAGGGTATGCCTTTGCCCGACGTTTATAAGTTTGGTAACCAGGAGTTCAAGATCAGCGTGAAGGGTCAGGAAGAGCACACACTGGAGTGGGGCGGCAAGCTCGTCTTCATCAACTCTATCGTGGGTGGTAGCATCGACGCACGCTTCATGCCCGCTATCCTCAAGGGTATCATGAGCCGCCTCGAACAAGGTCCGCTCACCGGTTCATACGCTCGCGACGTGCGCGTTATCGTATACGACGGAAAGATGCACCCGGTAGACTCTAACGAAATCTCCTTCATGCTCGCCGGCCGCAACGCCTTCAGCGAGGCCTTCAAGAATGCAGGTCCGAAGATCCTTGAGCCTATCTACGATGTTGAGGTGCTCGTGCCCTCTGACAAGATGGGTGATGTGATGGGTGACCTTCAGGGCCGTCGTGGTATGATTATGGGTATGAACAGCGAAAAGGGTTACGAGAAGCTCGAAGCCAAGGTGCCCTTGAAGGAAATGTCATCATACTCTACCGCTCTCAGTTCACTTACTGGCGGTCGTGCATCGTTCAACATGAAGTTCGCAAGCTACGAACTCGTGCCTATGGATGTTCAGGACAAGCTGGTTAAGGAGTTCGAGGCTAAGCAGCAGGCTGAAGACTAAGACATACTTCTTATATTTTGTAAGGACAAGAGTCTCTGGACTCTTGTCCTTATTCTTTTATGGGTAGGTTGGTCTGTTTTTTCTTTATCTGCAAAAAAAAGAGAGGCATAAATCTTTTGTCGTAGAAATTTTCTTTTTACATTTGTACTACGAATACAAACAAAATTTCTTTATTGTCCAATTATAAAATTTATTATTATGAAAAAATGCTTTACTCTTATGGCCTTGATGGCTATGTTTGTAATGAACACTGTGTTTGCGCAGGAGGAGAAGCCGATTTTGACCTTCGGTTGCCTTTCTGACCTTCACTCCCAGCAGACGCTTATCAGCGGTGATGTGGAAAGCGTGCGTTTGCGCGGTACCATTACGACTACCCTGAACGCGATGAAGGCAGAGGAGAATCTCGACTTGATTGTGCTCGGTGGTGACTATCTGAGTGATGTGACCATCCCCGAGAAGAACTATCTCCGTATGCGCGAACTGCTCATCGAGGCTACACGTGGTGTGTTCCCCGAGGGCTCCAAGACTCCGGTTATCTATATGACTGGTAACCATGAGTACGAAGTGGCTAACTTTGATAACGTCCCCAAGGGCTACAATGCCGGCGAGTACTATGAAATGCCGATGAAGACCGATATCGGTTCGCTTGCCGAGAAGGATTGTTTCTACGAGATGGCCAGCAATGGCTCTTCGGATTCCGTAAAGCTCTTGGCTGCCTACCATTATGTAATCAAGGGCTTCGATTTCGTGGTATTGAACACGGGCAAGAACTTCTTCCAATATGCTTGGAACTATACCTATTCTGACGAGTCGATAGAATGGGTAGGCAACAAGTTGGAGGAGATTTATGCCGAGGACCCCAACAAGACGGTGTTCTTCCTGATACACCTTCCATTTGGAGACTCCAACAGTATCAGTTCTGCAAGCAAGGGCATGACAGCCGACTGCGCAGCGTTGTTAAAGCCTATCTTGGCCAAGTATCCCAACTTGATTATGCTTTATGGCCACGACCATGGTAAGGACACGGCCTATATCCGTGAAAAGACCGAGCAGCGCGTGACCGTATATGACAGCTATGGCAACAAGTGGGTGGACCCCAATGCGGTGGAGCCCATCACAGAGTATTATGTGAAGAATGCTGCCAGCGGCATGTATCTGAACTATGACCCAGCATCGAACCTTACCACTACGGCTGATAAGGCGGTTGCCGAGGTGTTGCCCTCGTCGTTGGTTGCAAATACTTACTCTATCTCTTATCCCGATGGCGCGGGTGGTCGCCGCTATACACAGAGCGGTAGCAATGGCCGTTTCTCGGGCAACGCTGCACATAGTGCAAACTCGAGCCTGTATGTATACAAGGTGGAGGATAGCAGTGCACAGCAGGGAAAGGCTACTCGTGTGGATGCTATTGAGAACGGTGAGTCATACTTGTTTGTCTCTTTGTCTACTAAGGGTGGCTACTGGATGCTCACCAACAAACCCTACAGCTCGGGTACCGGACTGCGCTTGGATGGCGTGAAGGTTTCGGACGACGTTCCCGGTGATGAGATAGCCTTTACACAAGATGAAGACTACTCTCCTGTATGGACAATAGAGGAGGCTACCGTTGAGGAAGAGGAGCTCCCAAGCACCGTTTACTATATTCAGAACTACAAGACTTCCAAGTATTTGGGCTACAACTCTGTTAACTTGGCTACAACCGACAAGCAAAAGTCCGATGTGACCATTACACCCTCGACTGTGACTGCCGGTGCACTGAACTTCAGCCTTACGGGCTATGTTTCGGGTTATTGTGGTCAGTATCTGTATTGCGGCAGCAGCGGCCGCTTCTCGGGCAATACGAGTATGACCAATGCCTCTTCGCAGATTCTTGCATTCGAGGTAGAGGACCCCAATTCACCGACTGTTGCAGCAAAGCAGGTGACAGCGGTTACCGCTGGTAAGACCTATCTGTTGGTGGGTGTGAAGAACGGAGCCTATTATGCTCTTACCGATGAGATGTATATGGAGGGAGATGCTGCTGGTCAGCGCATGGTAGGTGCTCCCGTTACCATTACCGACGGTACTATAACCTTTACTCAGGGGACTTCGTCTGTATTGTGGACCATCGATGAGAAGGAGATTGTTCCTGTTGAACCCGGTACGAAGAGCTTCTTCTCGGCCTTCATGGGTTCGATGCGCTATTACAACAATACGATTGAGGCTGGCGGCTCTACCGTTAACGACTCTCGCATCATCCAGGCCATGATTGTATATGTATACCCCGACCGTGTGGAACTCAAGATGAAGAATTATGGCGAAAGCGGTACAATCAACGGCATCACTGTCAATAAGGACTTGGAGCCCTACGTTTCTTATCGTGAAGTGACCCATTCGGCCGAGGCCGTTACGCTTGCTCCCGCCTTTGAAGCTGAGACCTTGAAGGAAGAGGTGACACTGGGCGAGGCAGTGAAAGTGGGTGTTGCAGCTCCCGGATGGTACAACGTATACTACACACTTGATGGTACAGAGCCCACCATGGCTTCGGCAAGCGTGAAGGACGGTGTCATCGAGTGGACTCCCGAGGCTGAAGGCGAATATACCGTCAAGATTGCTGCACAGGAAGGTATCCGTCTGTTGAGTGAGAGCGTGGCCTATACATTCAACGTGAAGAAGGACACGGGTGTCGAGGCAATGGAGCCGTCCGAAGGTAAAGTCTATGCTTCGGCAGCTGGCATCGCTGTTCGTAACTATGCAGGACGTGTGAAGGTACACAACGTAGTGGGCCAGCAGTCAGTGGAAATGCTGGTTGACGGCAACAAGGACATCATAGTGGACAAGGGAATATACATCGTAGCGTTGGATGCTAAGGCGTTCAAGGTGATTGTCAAGTAAGAATCCCTGCTGATAACAGTCTATTGCAGAGAGAGGCGGCATCATGATGTCGCCTCTCTTCCTTTTCTGTTCAAATGAAAGGGAATTAGTGGGTTATGGAATAAAACCATCGGACAATATTTGTGTGTTCGGATAAAAAAATGTTACTTTGTATCAATATTTCAGAACTAATGGACTAAGGATACTATGAAGCGCTTCTTTATTGGCATATTGTTTTGTTTGGTCTCGGTAGTCTGCATGGCGCAGTATGACCAGCTGACCAACATCCCTACGGTATACATCGAAACGTATGGCAATAAATCGGTGACGAGCAAGACCACCTACATCTATGCCACACTGACTTATGTCGATGGTTCCAACATCGTACAGTACGACTCGCTGCAGATACGCGGACGAGGTAACTCTACCTGGAACTTGGCCAAGAAACCCTATCGTCTCAAGTTTCATGAATCGACCAAATTCCTCGGCAAAGGATATGCCAAGAACAAGAGCTGGACACTGCTGGCCAATCATGGCGACAAGTCGTTGTTGCGCAATGCGGTGACCTTCACTATGGGCGATTTCTTGGGACAGCCGTTCAGCCCGGCGGCCCATTTTGTCGACCTTGTTCTCAATGGGACTTACTTGGGTAACTATCAGGTGTCCGACCAGGTGAATGTAGACAACAAGCGTGTGGAAGTCTACGAACAGGAGGAGGTAGCTACAGATACGACGAACATTACCGGTGGTTATCTCGTGGAGGTCGACGGATTCGGCACGAGCGAGGAGGTATACTTCCGCACGAACAAGAACCTGATAGTGTCGGTAAAGTCGCCCGACGAGGATGTTATCAACACGGCCCAGCGCAACTACATAAAGCAGTATCTCAACAATTTCGAGTCGTCGCTTTTCGGTACCTCCTTTACCGACCCTGAGTATGGCTACCGCGCCATTGCCGACTCGGCCACGCTCGTGAGTTGGTATATCGCCACCGAACTGAGCGCTAATGTGGATGGTTTCTGGAGCACCTATCTGTATAAGGATAGAGACGACCCCAAGCTCTACTTCGGCCCGCTGTGGGATTACGATATAGCCTACAATAATTGCAATCGTGTGGGCGATGTCACCAACCGCGACATGATAGAGGCCGGGTTTGGCGATGACCTCACCAAAGTGTGGATGAAGAGAATGATACAGGACCCTTGGTTCAACAAAGCCGTGAACGATGCCTGGAAGCAAAAGGTTGGCGAGGGACTGGAGCAGTATCTCTATAACTATATAGACAGTATGGCTGCACAGCTCGATGCTTCGCAGCGGAAGAACTACGGCAAATACTCCATCTCTTCGCGGACGTACAACGAGATATATCTCTACTCGACCTATGCCGACTATATAGACCAGCTGAAGCAGTTCATCGGTGACCACATGGAGTTCCTCACCGCCCGATTTGCCGAGCGGGTCAACGAGGTGAGTGGGGAGGACAAGCCGACAGAGCCCTTGAAGCCCTTTGTCTTGACCGACGACTATTATTACCGCATATATAATAAAGGTACCAACAAGGTGCTCGATATAGCCGACGGAGGAAGCAATGTGGTGATATGGTCGCCTGCGTATGACCGCGACACACAGCTGTGGCAGATTGTCCAGGTGGGCGAATACTACCATCTCGTGAACAAGGGCACGGGCATGGCCTTCAACGACCCCTCACCCTCATCGGCCGTAGGCACACCGCTCGATGTGGCGACTCCCAATACCGCTGATACCCGTCAGCTGTGGAGCTTCGTGACCGTAAATGAAAATGACAACTACAATATCGTCAACGCATATACCGACCATGCCATCAACAACTCCGGAGGCGGCGCTTCGGACGGAAACAATATTCTCAGCTACACTAACGACGACCGCAACGCCGTGAGCAGCAACCGTCAATGGCGCATTACTCCCGAAGAGTTGATACCTGACTATATCCCCGAAGAGGTGAAGGCAGCATTGGCGGCCACGATTGCCGAGGCCGAAGCTTTCTTAGAAGGATTAACCGACTCGCAGGTGGGGACAGGCATCTTCTGTTATTCGCAGGAGCAGGTCAGTGCACTGCGCCAGATGGTGACCGATGCCAAGATATTCGAGTCTACCGTGCCCGATGACTATATCTTGACCAATGTGAACCTTGCCGGGCAGCTGGACAAAGCAAGAAAGCAGCAGCTCCCGTCGTCCGATAAGAAATATGTGATACGCCACAAGGGTTCAGGACTATTGTTGACCGTATCGACCGACCAGCTTGTTGTGATGCAGGACGGTGTGATCAACGAAGGACAGCATTATCAGTTTATTACTGTGGATGGCGGCAATGGTGTCTACTTGAAGGCTGCTAACAATCTGTACGTGAGCCTTGGCACCACGGAGAACAGTGCCATGATAGGACGCGAGTCTGTTACGAACGGAGGATGGAGCACATGTAATATCTCTGTGGCCGATGGTTGCTACTATATACATACGATAGCTGGACTTATGGGTACTAATCCCTCAATGTCTGATGGTAGGGTCTATGCCGATAATAGTGCCGACTCTCCCGAAGAATTGCATTGCTCGGCGTGGCTCATTGAGGAATATGTAGATGTGTTGGCCGATGTGAAAGCAGCCTTGGCCGAGATGCTCGCTCAGGCTGAGGACGATTGGGGGACTCTCTCTGTCCGTTGGACCGGCAGCAAGCCTATGCAGTATTCGCGCGAGAACTACAATGCGTTGAAGGAGGTGCTGGCCGAAGCCAAATCGTGTGCATACACCTCGGCCGAGGAGTATGAAGATCTGATGCAACGCCTCTCTGAAGCGATGGAGGCGATGAAGGTACTGAACGTTCCGGACGAGGATACCGAGTATTATCTCTCACATCAGTCGGGATATAACCTCTCGTGTGCCGATGGTTTGGTTTTTGCCGAGCCCGATACGTTGGATGCGGCACAGCGCTTCAAACTGCTGCCTGTACCCGATGCCGTGAACACCTATTATATATATACGAACGGGTTGTATGTGACGGTGACCGATGCCGAAAGCGCCACACTTGCTCTGACCGAGACCCCGCGCGACGAGTGGGGACAGTTTGTGGCAAGCCAAGTCTCGGCTACGGCGTTTACTCTGCAGGGCGCTTCGGGCTACTTGGGCTCAGAGACTACGGCCGTGGAAGCAGGAGATGCATGTGTGGGTGATGCTGAGCGACTCACCACCAACTTGGGCTGGAAACTTGTAAAGGCGACTAACGCGATTGTAGATAACGGTCTTGCTCCGCAGGACTATGCAGCACTCATTGACTATGTGGTTGTCTACGATAAGGATACAGAGTCTTTGCGCTTTGTCTCTCCCGATATGAGTGTACTCTCAGAGGTGAATGTGCAGGTCTATACCGTAGGAGGCCGTTTGCTCTATACTTTCAAGGCTTCGGAACAGCAGTCGTTGACCGAACTGCCCAGTGGTACATATCTTGTAAGATGGAGCCTGGGAGCCACGGCACGTAGTGTGAAGTTCAAGAAGTAGCCTTGGCGGTGTACGGCGCCTGTATCCGTTTGGCCTATATATAAAAGTAGAGGGAGTGCAGCTGCACTCCCTCTACTTATCCTTGTGTTTATTGTCCTTTGTGCCGGTTGGCCCGCTTGCGGCGTATCTCGGCCTTCATCTTGGCCGATGCCGAGTGGTGCTGTCCGGTGATATAGGCCTTCTTCTTGGCCTTGGTCTTTACCTTCTCCTCCTTGGGACGGTCCGAGGCCACCTTCTTGAACATGATGCCTTTGGTGAAAATGTCTTCGCTGTTCATACAGTTAGGTTATAGAGTTCTGTCATCCTGAGTGAAACGAAGGATCTCGCGCAGGGACTTTATGTTACCATTTAGTTCGGCTGCACTCGCAGAGAAATTGTAACAAGTTACATTTCGCTCGTTAGCACGAACTTTGCCAGACACGCCTGCGAGATGCTTGCTTTTCCCCTGCGGGCCAGCGACCTAAAGGTTCACGTTGTTCTGCATGACACTAATCTAAAATCATTCCTCTTCCTCCTCGGCGTCGTCAAACTCGAAGTCATCGTCAAACTCGTACTCAAAGTCCTCCACCTCGTCAATATCCTCATACTCGACGGTGATGTCGTCATCCTGCCCCATGGCACGCAGCTCGTCCTGCAGTTTGTTCAGGTCCTTGGCGCGGTGTACGAGGCTGTCCTTGCTGAGCTCTGCGGTGATGTTCTCCTTGTTGAGTTCGTTCCACAGGATGTCTTTCAAGACAGATATGCCCAGTCCCGTTACCGACGAGATGAACACGTGGGGTATACCCTCGGGCAACGTCTCCTCGAGCATTTCGATGAGCTCTTCATCGAGCAGGTCACACTTGGTGATGGCCAGCACGCGCTGCTTGTCGAGCATGTCGGGGTTGAATGTCGCCAGCTCGTTGAGCAGGATGTCGTACTCCTTGCGTATGTCCTCGGCGTCGCCGGGCACCATGAAGAGGAGCAGCGAGTTACGCTCGATGTGGCGCAGGAACCGCAGTCCGAGTCCTTTGCCGGCACTGGCTCCTTCGATGATGCCGGGTATGTCGGCCATCACGAACGATTTGCTGTCGCGGTAGGACACGATACCTAGGTTGGGTTCCAGCGTGGTAAACGGATAGTTGGCAATCTTGGGCTTGGCAGCCGACACGGCAGCCAGCAGCGTTGATTTTCCGGCATTGGGGAAACCTACGAGACCCACGTCGGCCAGCAGCTTCAGCTCCATGATGACAGTGAGCTCCTGCATCGGCTCGCCCGGTTGGGCAAAGCGCGGTGCCTGACGGGTGGGGGTGGCAAAGTTGAAGTTGCCCAATCCGCCGCGACCGCCACGCAGCAGGATTACCTCCTGTCCATGCTCGGTGATGTCACACAGGTAAGCGCCCGTTTCGGCATTGTACACTACCGTTCCGCAAGGTACTTCTATGATTTTATCCTCGCCGTCCTTGCCGCTGCTCTTGTTCTTTGAGCCATTGCCGCCATGGCCGGCAAAGGCATGACGGTCGTAGCGCAGGTGCAGCAGCGTCCAATAGTTGCGGTTTCCGCGCAGGATGATGTGTCCGCCACGGCCACCGTTGCCGCCGTCAGGACCACCGTTGGGGTTGTACTTCACGCGGCGCATGTGTGTGCTGCCACGTCCACCCTTGCCCGAGCGGCAATAGATCTTTACGTAATCGACGAAATTTGTTTCAGCCACGAATAAAGAGTAAGGATTTAGGGATTCCTAATTAGTTACACAATCGTATTCACGTATTCGGTGATGTTCTTCACCATGCCCTCGAGGCCAATCTCGTCGGTGTAGGTGAAGCCCTTGAACACGCCCTCTCCCTTGAACCACTCGATGAGCGGAGCCGTCTGGTTGTGGTATACGGCAAAGCGCTTCTTGATGGTCTCCTCGTTGTCGTCGGCACGGCCTTCGAGTGTGGCGCGGCGCAGCAGGCGGGCCATCAGGATGTCTTCGCTCACCTCGAGGTTGATCATCGCAGAGATTTTCTCTCCGCGCTCCTCGAGCATCTTCTTCAGTGCCTCGGCCTGGGCGATGGTGCGGGGGAATCCGTCGAAGATGACGCCCTTGCTGCCCTTGAAGCTGTCATACTTGCTGGCAAGGATGTCGATCATCAGTTCGTCGGGGATGAGGTTGCCGTGGTCGATATAGCTCTGGGCAATCTTACCCAGTTCTGTGCCGTTCTTGATCTCGCCGCGCAAAACATCGCCGGTAGAGATGTGATCCAACTTGAATGTATCTACCAGACGGGCGCTGTAGGTACCCTTGCCTGAGCCGGGGGCTCCGAAAATTACAATGTTCAACATACTATTCTATATTATTATATATAATGATTCGTTCCGATTGTCATTCCACTACCGTGTAGATGTCTCTGAGGTTACGTCCATAGCCGTCATAGTCGAGTCCGTAACCTACGATGAAGTCGTTGGGGATCTCCAGTGCTACATACTCCACGTCGAGCTTCACCTTCAGCTTCTCGGGCTTGAGCAGCAGTGTACATACATGTACCGCCTTGGGTCCGCGGCTCTTGAGGTCGGCAACGAGTTTCTGCATGGTACGTCCAGTGTCCACGATGTCCTCAATGATGACCACCGTGCGTCCGGTGATGTCTTCGGCCAGTCCCACCAGTTCCTTCACCTTGCCTGTCGATGCTGTGCCCTCATACGATGCCAGCTTCACAAACGAAATCTCGGCAGGGATGTCGATGCGACGGAAGAGGTCGGCAGCAAACACGAAACTGCCATTGAGTACACACAAGAAGAGCGGGTTCTCGCCCTCCAAGTCGCGGTTGAGGCGTGCCGCCAGACGGTCGACCTCGGTCAAGATTCTCTCCTCAGGGATAGAGATGGCAAACTCTTTGTCCTTTACCTTTATTGTATTCATAGTAACCTATTATGCGAAAGTTTTACAAAAATAAGAATTTTCTGCCGATTAGCTACCAACATTAACCTGTTTTTTTACCAAAGTAAGGAAATATCGTTGAAAAAAAGTTAAAACGTAGGTTCGCACAAGAAAAAATACACTACCTTTGTAGAAATAGAATAATGAAGAACGGTTAGCGGTTAATGGTTAGCGGTTAGCGAAGAAGCCCCCTTTCCCCTTAACCTTTCACC
>JBGVOS010000036.1:0-4118 GCA_045126595.1 Bacteroidaceae bacterium
CGGTACCCAACTGCTCCTCGAGGCCTACGGCACGAGAGATCTGGAAGTCGGTGAAGCCCTGTACCTTGGCCTTGCGGAGAAGCTCGGTGGGTACATCAGCAATACCATTATATGTGTGAAGTTCCTTAGAGGTGTTCATGATGTTCATGAGCTTCTGCAGGAACCAGCGGTCAATCTTGGTGAGTGCATGGATCTGGTCGATGGTGTAGCCAGCACGCATAGCCTTAGAGATGACGAAGATGCGCTTGTCGGTGGGCTCGCGGAGGGCCTTGTCGATGTCGGCAATCTCGAGCTCCTTGTTGTCAACGAAGCCGTGCATGCCCTGACCGATCATGCGGAGACCCTTCTGGATAACCTCCTCGAAGGTGCGGCCGATAGACATCACCTCACCTACAGACTTCATGGCTGAGCCAATCTCGCGGTCTACACCACGGAACTTACCGAGGTCCCAACGAGGAATCTTACATACGATGTAGTCGATGGCGGGCTCGAAGAACGATGTGGTAATCTTGGTTACCGAGTTCTTGAGCTCGAAGAGGCCGTAGCCGAGACCGATCTTAGCAGCTACGAAGGCCAAGGGGAAACCGGTAGCCTTAGAAGCAAGAGCAGAAGAGCGGCTCAAGCGAGCGTTCACCTCGATGACGCGGTAGTCCTCAGACTCGGTGTCGAAGGCAAACTGTACGTTACACTCACCCACGATGCCTACGTGGCGCACGATGCGGATGGCGAGCTCGCGCAGCTTGTTGCACTCGCTGGCGGTCAAGGTCTGTGTAGGAGCTACTACGATACTCTCACCGGTGTGGATGCCGAGGGGGTCGAAGTTCTCCATGTTACATACGGTGATGCAGTTGTCATACTTGTCGCGCACCACCTCGTACTCAATCTCCTTCCAACCCTTGAGGCTCTTCTCTACGAGCACCTGGGGAGAGAATGAGAATGCCTTCTCAGCGAGCTTGTTGAGCTCCTCCTCGTTGTCGCAGAAGCCTGAGCCGAGACCACCGAGTGCGTATGCGGCACGGATGATGACGGGGTAGCCCAAGCGCTCGGCAGCAGCACGAGCATCGGCGATGTTCTCTACAGCCTCACTCTTGATGATCTTCACGTTGATCTCCTCGAGCTTGCGGTTGAAGAGTTCGCGGTCTTCAGTATCGATGATAGCCTGTACGGGAGTACCCAGTACCTGCACGTTGTATTTCTCGAGCACCTTGCTCTCGTAGAGCTTCACACCGCAGTTGAGGGCGGTCTGTCCACCGAAGGCAAGGAGGATGCCGTCGGGGCGCTCCTTCTCGATTACCTTCTCTACGAAGAAGGGTGTTACGGGCAAGAAGTAGATCTTGTCGGCCACACCTTCGCTTGTCTGTACGGTAGCGATGTTAGGGTTGATGAGCACCGTGCTGATGCCCTCTTCGCGCAATGCCTTGAGCGCCTGTGAGCCAGAGTAGTCAAACTCACCAGCCTCACCGATCTTCAGTGCACCTGAACCCAAGAGCAATACTTTATTGAATTTCTTTTCCATATTCTATTTTGTTTTAGTAGTCCAGTAATGTCTTCTTGAACGTAGTGAAAGATCTCGCAAAGTCTCTTGCTAAGTCCCTGCGCGGGATCCTTCGTTTTACTCAGGATGACAAGATGTACTCCTTATATATTATTCTTAGATAAGTTTCACGAAATCGTCCATCAGGTTATCCTTCTGGTAGCCACGGCTGCAAGCCTCGGGGGCAAACTGTGTGCCGAGCCAGGGCTTCTCCTCGTGACGGATACCGTCGACAGCCTCGTCGTTGAGGTTGGTGAACATCACGTTCCATCCTGCGGGAAGTGTGCTTGCCACTACAGCGTAGCCTACGTTCTGGTTGGTGATGTAGCAGCTGTTGGTACCTGCGAGGCGTGAGGGCTGGTTGGCACCGCGGTGACCGAACTTCAGCTTCTCCACCTGTGCACCTGCTGCCAAACCGAGCAACTGGTTGCCAAGGCCGATGCCGAGGATAGGTTTGCCAGTCTCCATCGCCTTGCGGATATTGGCTACAGTAGCACCATAGAGGTTAGGGTTACCAGGACCTGTGGTCACTACCACTGCATCGTATGCAAGTGCTGAGAAGTCGTAGTCATAAGGTACGCGTACTACCTCGAAGCCACGAGTCACGAGGTTGCGGATAAGGCTGTACTTCACACCGCAGTCAACGACTACCACCTTCTTCTCACCCTCACCATATGTAACGGGCTCGGTGCAAGTAACGGTAGCAGCGAGGTTGATGGTGTCATAAGCCTCACCCTTGGGCTGCTCGGCAGCGTCGCCGATGATGATCTGTCCGCCCATCACACCACCGTCGCGGAGTGCCTTGGTGATGGCACGGGTGTCAACGCCAGTGATGCCGGGCACACCTTCGCGCTTCATCCAGGCATCGAGGGTCTCGGCAGCATTCCAGTGGCTGTACTCCTCGCTATAGTCGGTCACGATGAGTCCGCTCACCTGTATCTTGTTGCTCTCGAAGAACTTCTCCAAGCCCAGTTCTTTCACTTCGTGTGAGGGCACACCATAGTTGCCCACCAACGGATAGGTCAGCACCACGAGCTGACCAGCATACGCGGCATCCGTCAAACTCTCGGGATAGCCAGTCATTGCTGTACAGAATACCACTTCGCCTACCGCCGGCTTCTCGCAGCCGAAGGCGGTACCCTCGAATCGCATTCCGTTGTCCAATACTAACGTCGCTTTCATTGTTATACTCAGTTTATATATTTATATTAGTTTCTATTTCTCTTAACAAAAAACATCCCCTTACAGCGACAATAACGACTGCAAAGGGATAACACTCAACAATAAAAAAAGCAAAGAAACTTGTGATACCGACTGTTTGTCGTCGATAGCATCACACCACTGAGGATACTGCTTCATAGCCTCCATCGGAGCCCATTTTGATAGCCAATGTCCTAACGTGTGTGACTTCATAACTCTACTCTACTTAATTTCGTACAAAATTAGTGTAAACCGAACGAAATACCAAATTTATTTGGTGTTTTTCCGAGTCGCAATCTAATTTCGATTAGTAAGATTCAATGTTTGGAATAAATTTCCATTTTACCGCCTGTGTTTGCCTATTATTCTTTGCTAATACTATATAATAAAGGTGTAGTTTGCGCATCTTGAAACAAAAGGGTGGGGATCCGGTTTGTCTGTCTCCAAACTGGAGTTTCCCTTTGTCCAAACTCGTGTTTGGATAGAGTGAAAAAACTTTTTCAAGCCTATGATAATTTTTTTCAATCCAATGAAAATACTTGAAAAACATAGCGAATATATATGGTACGAAGCAGCCCTCTTCATTGCGGAGAGGGCTGCTTTGTCTTTATTTAAGAATGTTTGTAGCCTTAGAAATGGCTTGAACCGTCGAAGCAGTGGGTGCAGAGTTTGCACTTGGGCAGGCCGATAGCTTCGACAAGCGTATCCAGTGTGTTGAACTTCAGTGAAGAGAGGTTGAACCGCTTGCGTATTTCCTCTACCATGCGCTCATACTGGGGAGTGTCAGGGGTTGCATACTTGTCGAGGTCCTTATTCTCGTCGCCCTCAAACTCCTTGATGATGCGGCGGGTGAGCAGCTCCATGACGCTCTTCGATGAGGTGAAACCCAGGAAGGGACAGCTGTGGATGATGGGGGGCGATGCGATGCGCATGTGCACCTCCTTGGCTCCGTAGTCGTAGAGCTCCTGCACATTGTCGGTGAGCTGGGTACCACGCACGATGGAGTCGTCGCAGAAGAGTACGCGCTTGTCGTCCATCATGGTGCCGTTGGGGATGAGCTTCATCTTGGCCACCAAGGAGCGCATCTCCTGATTCTCGGGGGTGAAGCTACGGGGCCAGGTGGGGGTGTACTTCGAAATGGCGCGACGGTAGGGTACATGCATGCCGTGGGCATAGCCGAGTGCCATGCCTACGCCCGAGTCGGGAATACCGCAGACGCAGTCGACCTCTGAGGAGTCCTGCTGTGCCATCATGTAGCCGGTGGAGTAACGTGCGTCCTCTACATTCTTACCCTCGTAGCACGAATTGGGGAAACCGTAGTATACCCAAAGGAAGGAGCTTATCTGTAACTTTTCATTGGGCTTGCGCATCTGTTCTATGCCGT
>JBGVOS010000037.1:0-5985 GCA_045126595.1 Bacteroidaceae bacterium
AAGGCATAGGTGGCTGCACCTACTGCAACAACCAAACATTCAATCCGGAGTATTGTAATCCGAAATATGGCATACGCAAACAGTTGGAAGATGGTATAAGTTTTTTCTCCCGCAAGTATCCGACGATGCGCTATCTTGCCTACTTTCAGGCCTATACCAACACCTACGGAGAATTAGAGCAATTAAAAGCGATGTACGAAGAGGCCCTGACCGTTGAAGGGGTCGTCGGGTTGGTCATAGGAACACGACCAGACTGTATGCCTTCTGCCCTACTCGACTACATTGAGCAGTTAAGCCACAAAACATTCGTCATGGTGGAATATGGCATAGAGAGCGCCAATGACCAAACCTTACTGCGTATAAACCGTGGCCACGACTTTACTACAGCTATAGATGCAATACAAAGGACTCACGAAAGAGGCATACTAGTAGGCGGACACCTTATCCTCGGACTCCCGGGTGAAGACCACGACGAGCTGATGAGACAAGCCGACGTTATAGCATCGCTTCCTCTTGATATGATCAAGCTGCATCAGTTACAGCTAATCAAGGGGACACGTATGGCGCATGAGTATGAACAGACGCCCAACCTATTCCATTTATATACAGCAGACGAATACATAGACCTTGCCATTGACTACATAGAGCGACTACCTATGACTATGGTCGTAGAACGTTTCATCTCTCAGTCGCCCCGTTCCTTACTCATAGCCCCTGACTGGGGACTGAAGAACTACCAGTTTGTAGAACGTCTGAAACAACGCATGAAAAAGCGTGAGACATGGCAAGGGAGATTATATAAATAAGAAGAAATAAAATGGCGCGTACCTTACGGTCGCGCCATTCTATTTGTCATGACAGCAATGTGATTATTCCACACCTACCATTGAAATCTCAATCTGGTTACCTTGCTTGAGCAAGTTCTTGGCAAACTTCTTGAGATCGTTAGTGGTGATGCTGTTGAGTATCTTTTCATAATTCTTGTTCTTGTCGTAACCTACAGCCACTTGGTTATACATGAGACTATCCCAATAGCTGTTCTCCTTTTGGTTCTCTGTGAACTTCTTCAACATATACTCGCGAACCTTATCGAGATCCTGTTGGCGGGGACCCTCCTCTGCATATTTTGCCAGAAGATCAATGGCCATCTGAGTGAGGTGTTCACGCTTATCAGGATCTGTTTGGAACATGATTTGCAATGTAAACTTCTCCTTAGGAATGCTGTTGAGACTACCATTTACACCTACTCCATAGGTACCACCCTCCTTTTCACGAATTTCTTCAGTGTAGATAATGTCGAGAATTTGCTTGGTAATGCTCATCAAGAGGTTATTCTTCAAGGTATATTTCATCTTTCCATTATATACCACCAATACATTAGCGGAAGGTGTGGCCATCTGCTTCTCAAATACATTCTTGATTTTACCCTTTCTCATATCTACCTTAGCATCTACGAACTTCTCCTTCTTACCATTGGCAGGAAGACTTCCTATATACTTCTCGATAAGAGGAACAACGACAGCTTCATCGATAGCACCGGTAAAGATAAAGGTAAAGTCGGCTGCATTAGCAAAGCGTTCTTTGTAGATTTCAAGGATGCGAGCATCATTGATTTTTTCCACATCAGCCACCTTCATACGTACAGTACGGGGATGGTTGTTGTAAAGTACACTACTAATGGTATCGCTCATTGCTGTCGAAGGATTGAGTTCCTGATTCTCAAGCATGGCCTTCATCTTGTTCTTATATGAAGCAAAAGCCTCGGCATCAAGACGTGGAGCGGTAAACTGCAGGTAGGTGAGTTGCATCAAGGTCTCAAAGTCCTTCGGAGTACTACCACCATTCATACCCTCGGTGTACATATTCATGAAAGGTGATACACCGGCTTTCTTACCAGCCAATATCTTCTGCAAGTCGGTGGTGTTGAAGCTACCGATACCATTGTTCTCTATCACATCAATAGCCTGGCCAAGATTGATAACCTCACTGGCATCATAGAGTGCCTGACCACCCTTGCTGACAACACTCATCATAATCTGGTCAGCCTTGAATTCAGTGCTCTTAATCATCACTGTTGCACCATTCGAAAGAGTCAGTTGTTTGTAGCCGAACTTAGCCTCCTTTGTCTTCACTACCTTGCCACCGACAGGCTCGTTAGCAATAAGAGGTTCATCAGACACATTGTCTACGTATGCTTCGATATCCTCTGCTGCCACATCAACAAGCAGTTGGGCTATTTCCTCCTTTGTCGGATGCACAAGTCCTTCCTTTTCGGGAAGCATAGCCATTACCACAAGGTTAGAGTCGCTCATGAGACTCTGCACATATTGGTTCACCATCTCCACAGGGATGTTGGGAACAACCTGGTTCATGATGGCATACTCATTCTCAATACCAGGGATGGGCTCATTGTCAATGAAGTGACGCACATACTCCTTGCAATAGCGCTGACTCTTCACCTTATCACGCTCGTTGAAGGCCGACTCCAAGCTAGAGAGGTACTCGGCACGAGCACGTACATACTCCGATTCTGTGAAGCCATTACGTTGAGCACGCAACATCTCACGGTAAAGTAGAGATAGAGCCTCTTTCAAGTGTCCCTCTTTAGGCACAACGACACCAGACACAGCGCCCTTGGTCTTGGACAAGTAGTATTCGCCATCGCTTACTGAAGCCTGAACAAAAGGAGCATCGGGCTGCATCGCCAGTTCAGACATACGGCCTCCCATCATACGAGCAAACATCGCTCCAGCATAGTCAAGAAGAAGATATTGCATGTTGCTCTTAAACTCACTGGGAATAATTTCGTGCTTGGCCATGAGGTATACGACACCATACTGCTGCTCCTTGTCCTGAGCCATGGCAATAATGGGTTCCTTATTGTCAGCTACAGGATAATATTCGCGCTCGGCGGGGTTCTCAGGCATACGAAGATCAGCAAAGATATTCTTGATTTTAGCCTCAACCTCATCCACATTGATATCACCTACAACTACAATAGCCTGCTGGTCGGGACGATACCACTTTTCATAGTAGTCCCGTAACGCTGAATAAGGGAAATTGTCTATCACCTCCAATGTACCGATGGGGAAACGCTCACCGTAACGATTGCCAGGATACATCTCTACAGCCAAAGCCTCCATCATACGCTGTTGCGCTGTATTGCGCTGACGCCACTCTTCGTGGATAACGCCACGTTCCTTGTCGATATCCTCATCCTCAAGCAGAAGACCACCTGCCCAGTCGTGCAGAATCCACAGACATGAGTCGATGGCACCAACCACACTTACGGGTACGTTGTCGATGTTGTATACAGTCTCATCAATGGAGGTGTAAGCATTCAGGTCGGCACCAAACTTCACACCGATACCTTCAAGATACTTCACTACACCATTACCAGGGAACTTTTCTGTACCATTGAAGCACATGTGCTCAAGGAAGTGTGCCAAACCACGCTGGTTTTCCTCCTCAATAACCGAGCCCACCTTCTGTGCGATATAGAAGTTTGCCTGTCCTTCAGGATAGTTATTCTGACGGATGTAATAAGTCAGTCCATTCGCAAGTTTTCCCACACGCACATTCGGATCCATGGGGATAGGCGGCATCTGCTGTGCATACGTAGCCAAAGTGCATACGAACGCAAGCATGAATGCCAAACATTGTTTACTTAATTTCATATTCATTAACTGTATTAATAATATTTATTGATTACTTTACCTTGCTGATACGTAATGTATAGGTCATCTTCTTGTTAGGCACGCGGTACTCGGGCAATGTATCCACATCGTGACCACAGCTGGCGTTACCGACACCGCGGGTCCATGCGTCGAGGTGCAGCACGGTGTAGGGACGGGCCTGCATCTCCCAGAAGTGACGGGCATTCATCAGGTCTTCGTCAGTGTACTGCAATGCTGAGAACGACACGTCACCCTCGGTCTCGATGGTGATGCCGAAGCCCTGCTCATCGCGCAGAGTAAGCTGGCGCAAACCTTCACGACCACCGGTCATCTGGGGCTTCACGTAGCGCTCGGGCATCTCGGCCACGGTGGTAGCATAGCGGCCTACGATGGCACCATCCTTACGGTCGCAGTAGTTCTCCCAAGGACCATACGCGTAGTAGTCTACATTATGGAGCGAAGAGTCGACCATACAAACCAATCCGGCACGACGGAGGTTACCGCTCTTGGGCACGAAAGTAGCCTCTACATCAACAATACCCTGAGGATAGATGATGTAGTTAATTTCGGTATCGCAGAGACTGCCGTTACGGCGAGTCTTGATGACGGTGTTGCCATTCTCCTCAACCACTTCGATTGCGCTCTCGGCCTCCAAGCCATTTGACACGTTACCATAGCGGTCGTTCTCAATCCAGCGATGATTGTCGTAGAGGAAGCCCTGACCATCGGCAATGATGTTTCGTCCGTCAAATGCCAATGCTGTGAGGCGACCGGTAGCAGCATCGAAGGTTACCTGCACCTTATCGTTGCCTACCATCACCTCGTGGAGACTTGATGTAGCAAGCAGAGGATTGCCATTGGCCTCTACCTTGGCCAGCTGGCCACGCTCTACGAGGGTGAACTGTGCCAACGCCTCTTCGTGACCGGCCTCGCTGTATGTTGTTGCGTTACGACGTACAAGACGGAGATTGAGCATGGTCTCTTCGTTATTGGCCTTGGCCTTCTTCAACGTAACCTTGGGGAGCTTGATATCACCTGTCCAAGTGTCGTGAGGCTTTACTGCGGGGAGCTTCACGGTGCGAGTAGCCACTACCCTGCCCTCCTTCACCACCTCATACACGAGGTTGAATGCGCTGAGCGGAGTGAAGTCGTAGTCATTATAGATAGATACGGTAGCGCGGTTCTTCTTCACGTTCACCTTCTTCACATCGAACTTCACAAACTGATGGGCAGCCTTCACCTCCTTGAGCTTGGCGCTCTCGTGACGGGTAGCGGGGATGACACCATTAGAACAGAAGTTGCCCTGATGAGGACCGGGATAGTCGTAACCGGTGTGCAGACGATATACACCCTGCTTGATTTCCTGAGGATCGTAGATGGCCTGGTCTACCCAGTCCCAGATACAACCACCGATGCAGGCGTTCGAAGCCTCCATATAGTCCCAGTACTCGCGAAGGTTACCGATGGCATTACCCATGGCATGAGCATACTCGCACAGGAACATCGGTTTGTCAAGATCATTGGTATTGCGCTTCATCCAAGCCATACCGGGGTACATCTTGGAGTAGAAGTCCGAGTAGTCCTCACCACCAAAGTCGCGGCCACCGCGTGTTCCCTCGTAGTGGATGGGACGACGGCTCAATGCCTGAGCAGCCATGTCGCAACGGCGGGCTGCATCGTAGCAATCGGCGAAGTTGCTTCCATAGCCAGCCTCGTTACCCAAGCTCCACATGATGACTGAGACGTGATTGCGGTCGCGCAGTACCATACGCTCAATACGGTCTACGAAGGCGGGGATCCATGACTTCATGTTCGAGATGCTCTGGTTGGCATGGTCCTCGAGGTCCGCCTCATCACAGCAGTAGAGCCCGTAGTGATCAAACATGGCATACATACGAGCCGCATTGGGATAGTGGCTGGTGCGGATGGTATTGATGTTGTTGCGCTTCATGAGCAACACATCCTCGAGCATTGACTCAGTAGTAACGGCACGACCATAGAGCGGATGAGAGTCATGACGGTTGACACCCTTGAAGAGCACCTTCTCACCGTTGACATACATGAGCGAGTTCTTGATTTCGATGGTGCGGAAACCGTGCTTGGTAGAGAAGGCCATCTCCTCATTGCCCTCAGCATCCTTCTGCACCACGCGAACGGTGTAGAGGTGAGGATTCTCGGCATCCCACATCATAGGATTGGCAAGCTCCATGCGAGCCACTACGACTACCTCCTTCTTGTCGGCAACAAGTTCGGCATTGATAACCTCCTTGGCAACCTGCTTGCCTGCGGGGTCGTAGAGCGACACTTC
>JBGVOS010000038.1:0-26787 GCA_045126595.1 Bacteroidaceae bacterium
AATCTGTCCGGGCTCGAGGAAGAACTGACAGAAAGCATCACCCAAGGTGATAGCTGCAATCTGCACGCTGTCGGCCACGCCCTTGAATTCGAACTTGCCGTTCACTACGGGCACTTTCTGGAGGTCTACAAGCTTGCGGCCCTCTATGAGCTGCAGGCTGATTGAGTCGCCCTCACCAGCAGCTTCGATTGTACCGCTGATGGTATAGGCATTCTTGTTTTGGCAAGCTACCATCATAAGGGAAGCCATTGCCATCATTCCAAATTTCTTCATGTTGATTCTAGTTTTTTAGTGAGATAAAAAGTAAATGTCATCCTGGGCAAGGCGAAGAATCTCAAACTGAAAAATCACGAGATTCTTCGCTACGCTCAGAATGACACATTGAGACTATTATTATAAATATTAAATAATGTACTGCGAGCTGATAGACTCGTTAGACATCACGCGACGGATGGTCTCAGCAAAGATAGGCGCGATAGAGAGCTGCTTGAGCTTCGGGCAGTCCTTGCTGAAGGGGATGCTGTTGGTGAAGACAATCTCCTCGAGCTTAGAAGCTGTCACACGCTCAGGAGCGGGACCAGACATCACGCAGTGTGAAGCGATAGCACGTACAGACTTGGCACCAGCCTCGAACATCACATCAGCAGCCTTACAGATGGTACCTGCTGTATCTACGATATCGTCTACGAGTACCACGTTCTTGCCGTCTACATCACCGATAATCTGGATAGACTCTACCTGATTAGCCTTGGCACGTGTCTTGTGACAGAGCACGAGGGGTACATGCAGATGCTTGGCATAACTGCTGGCACGCTTACTACCACCCACGTCAGGAGTAGCGATTACCAAATCCTCAAGATTGAGCGACTGGATATAAGGCACAAATACGTTAGAAGCATAGAGGTGGTCTACAGGAACATCAAAGAAGCCCTGGATCTGGTCAGCATGGAGGTCCATGGTGATGATACGGTTTACACCTGCTACACTAAGGATATCTGCTACGAGCTTGGCACCGATAGATACACGAGGCTTGTCCTTACGGTCCTGACGTGCCCAACCGAAATAGGGCATTACAGCGATGATGCTATGTGCCGAAGCACGCTTGGCAGCATCAATCATAAGAAGGAGCTCCATGAGGTTATCCGAATTGGGGAAGGTAGACTGCACAAGGAAGACATCCTTACCACGTACTGACTCCTCATAAGAAACGGCAAACTCACCGTCAGCAAAATGAGTGATAATCATGTTACCCAACTTGCAACCCAACTCGTCGCAAATCTGCTCTGCGAGGTATCTCGACTTTGTGCCTGAGAATACCATAAAAGGTCTGTTTGTATTCATTATTTATAGATGATGATGTGTTTTATGTGTTAACTAGCCACAAAGGTACGCAATAATGTTCAATTGGAGAAGGCTTTTCCTTAAAATAATAAAAAATGCTTGTCTTAACTAACCCTAACACTCATTTGCCACCCTTTACCCTACCAGGATTCTTGGTTATAAACTCCTTCCAGCTGGCACACCCCTTCCCTATCTCGGGACGCCCCATCTGCAAATAGTGGCAATAGGCAGCACCGAGAGCATCGGTCGCATCGAGGAAATGGGGCATCTCCTCTTTGTCGAGGTTCAGCATACGGCGCAGCATGTCGGCCACCTGCTCCTTACCCGCCGAGCCGTTACCCGTAATTGCCATCTTGATTTTCGTGGGCGCATACTCGGTGATGGGCACCTCGCGGCTGATGGCTGCCGCCATAGCCACCCCCTGTGCACGGCCCAGTTTGAGCGTCGTCTGTACGTTCTTACCGAAGAATGGAGCCTCGATAGCCATTTCGTCAGGCAGGTACGAGTCAATGATACCGCGCACTCGCTCAAATATACGACCCAACTTCAGGTACGAATCGCCATATTTGCGCAAGTCTATCACACCCATGGCTATCATCGAAGCCTTGGTACCCACGACCTTGATTACCCCGTAACCCATCAGGTTTGTACCGGGGTCAATACCCAGAATTATCTTTTCTTTGACCGGCTGTAACATTTTTCTGAAAAAAACTTGTGCAAAGATAGTAATTATTCCAATATTATTCGTACCTTTGCGCTGTCAAAAATGACAACGCGAGTTTTGGCACTAAACATACAGCGGAAACGGGGCATTAGCTCATCTGGCTAGAGCGTTTGACTGGCAGTCAAGAGGTGGCGAGTTCGAGTCTCGCATGCTCCACAAGAGAGAAAGGCGTTACATTCCGTAGCGCCTTTCTCTTTTTTATATAATATTGCTGAATTTTTTATATCACTACGTGATGCTATCTCAACAGAAATAGCTACCTTTGTCCGAAAATTCAGACATTACTGACAGACTTTACTTATTTTTACATAAATCATAAACCTATGTACGGAAAGATTAAAGACCACCTGCAACAGGAACTCGCCGGCATCAAGGAAGCCGGTTTGTACAAGAACGAGCGTATCATCACCACTCCTCAGCGTGCCAACATCAAGCTGAACGACGGTCGTGACGTGCTCAACTTCTGTGCCAACAACTATCTTGGCTTGTCAGACAACCAGCGCCTTATCGACGCAGCCAAGAAGGCTATGGACACCCACGGCTACGGTATGTCATCAGTACGCTTCATCTGCGGTACTCAGGACCTTCACAAAGAGCTCGAGGCTGCTATCTCTGACTACTTCAAGACCGAGGACACCATCCTCTATGCCGCTTGCTTCGATGCCAACGGTGGTGTATTCGAGCCCCTCTTCACCGACCAGGATGCTATCATCTCTGATGCCCTAAACCATGCCTCTATCATCGACGGTGTACGTCTCTGCAAGGCCAAGCGCTATCGCTCGACATGGCTGACCTCGAGCGTTGTCTTCAGGAGGCTCAGGAGCAGCGCTTCCGCATCATCGTAACCGACGGTGTATTCTCTATGGACGGTAACGTGGCTCCCATGGACAAGATCTGCGACCTCGCCGAGAAGTATGACGCCCTCGTGATGGTCGACGAGTGTCACTCAGCCGGTGTAGTAGGTGCTACAGGTCACGGCGTAAGCGAGCAGTTCAACTGCTACGGCCGCATCGACATCCACACCGGTACACTCGGTAAGGCATTCGGTGGTGCCATCGGCGGTTTCACCACAGGCCGCAAGGAGATTATCGACATGTTGCGCCAGCGCTCACGTCCCTACCTCTTCTCAAACTCTATTCCTCCCACTGTTGTTGGTGCATCACTCGAGATGTTCAAGATCCTCAAGGAGAGCAACGAACTCCACACCAAGCAGCAGGAGAACGTGGTATACTTCCGCGAGAAGATGCTCGCTGCAGGCTTCGACATCAAGCCCACACAGTCAGCCATCTGCGCTGTGATGCTCTACGATGCTAAGCTCTCACAGGACTTCGCCAACCGCATGGCCGAAGAGGGCATCTACGTAACCGGTTTCTACTACCCCGTAGTACCGAAGGATCAGGCTCGTATCCGCGTACAGCTCTCTGCTGCTCACAGCCGCGAAGACCTCGACAAGGCCATCGCCGCCTTCACCAAGGTGGGCAAGGAGCTCGGTGTAATCAAGTAATACGAAACACACCTATAATAAAGAGGTAGGAAGACGCGTTTTCCTACCTCTTTTATTTTTGCCTCACAACATTAAAATATCAAGAGTTCCGAATCAGTTTGACATAGTCATTTCCATTCTGTCATTTGCCTCTGGAGTAATTGAAAGCAATCCGATACTGCCATCTATCATATAGTCCCATTGTACGACTTCTATATCTTGTACTATAGTAGTTTTCCTATATACGATAGTATCATATTTCAATGCGGCAACAAGGCTATCTGCGGCATTGTCGTATATACCATACTTCTCTCCATTATAGACGATGCTATACCGTTCCTTCTCCGTTTGCTCCATCTTTTCAGATTTCTTCTGCACACAAGAGCTACACAATGCCAATACGGCAATAAACAAATAATGCTTCATAACTTCTAATTTTACACATTTATAAATTATCTTAACCTTCTCGTTTCACTTCTGCTATGCTACCATTTTTGTAGATATAGAGTACTTTCATATCCCTTTTCTATCATTCACCATACAAATAATGTTTTATGGTTATATTCTACCTTTAGCTTGCTATGCAAACAGAAATTAGGCTGCAGCTCGGAAAACTGCAAATAAATTTAACTTTATTGAATTTCCGCCTCGCTCAGTAATGAAAAAGTAAACTATTTCATCACATTCGCTCGTTGAAATTTGCGTTTTCGCTCGCCTTGCACTAATTTTGTCCCTGCGTTTTGTTCCGAAGCCCTATGCAGGGTGTAGGATGAAAAGGGAATCGGGTGAAAGTCCCGAACAGTCCCGCTGCTGTGAGCTCACACATTGAGTGCTGTTCATTCACTTTGCCACTGCCTTACGATGAAGGTGGGAAGGCGAACAGCCAGA
The DNA here is from genome assembly GCA_045126595.1 of Bacteroidaceae bacterium. Taxonomy (GTDB): domain Bacteria; phylum Bacteroidota; class Bacteroidia; order Bacteroidales; family Bacteroidaceae; genus UBA1189. Next base: position 4,437 of record JBGVOS010000038.1, read on the forward strand.
GTAAGTCAGAAGACCTGCAAAACGCAGAGAGAGAAGATAATGCTTTGCTCTTTCGAGGAAAGAGAGCTTGGCCATGTTGGTTATTTATACCGCTATTAGAAACGTGAATAGACTGCTGTTCGTAGCCCTCGCTGGCTTATTGGCATCGTTTGTACCTGCACCCTGCAGAGCCATGGCGCAAGACTCCCTCGAGCACACCATCGAGGAGGTGGAGGTGAGAGCGCGTCGCCTCTCGCGCGAGGTGTCGGCCACAGCACCGGCACAAACGATGCAGCGCGAGACGATGCGAGCACTGGCCATACAGAACGCGGCCGATGCCATGCGCCACTTTGCCGGCACCACGGTGAAGGACTATGGCGGCATAGGCGGACTGAAGACGGTGTCGGTGCGCGGCCTCGGTGCTACACATACGGCCGTGAGCTACGACGGCGTGGTGATGGGCAACTGCCAAGCCGGGCAGATTGACCTTGGGCGATTCTCATCGAGCAGTATAGGAAGCATAGCACTCCACGTGGGGCAGAGCGACGACCTGCTCTCTACGGCGCGTGCACTGGCCTCGGGTAGCTTGGTGAGCATGAGCAGCCCCAATCCCCGCTGGGGCGAGAAGATATATCAGGTGGAGGAGACTTGGAGGGTGGGCTCTTTGGGATATATAGAACCTTCAGCCAACATGCAGTTTAAACTCAGTGAACACACATGGACAGGATTCAATTACACCTGTTCCTATGCCCACGGACGCTACCCCTACACCTTGACCAACGGTACCAAGGTAACTACCGAGCAACGCCACAATACCGACATCACCCAACTGACAGGAGAGTGGAACCTGCATCATGAGTTTGGCGATGGCAGCCGCCTCGACACAAAGGCCTATTATTACGACTCGGAGCGTGGACTACCCGGGGCCGTCATCCTTTACAATAAGAACAGCACCGAGCGCCTGGCCGACCGCAACGCCTTTGCCCAAGCACGCTACACCAAGCTGTGGGGACACCAGTGGCAGCTGCAAGCGACTGCCAAGTATACCTACGGATGGAACCGCTACACCGACATCAACGTGAAGTATGCCGACGGCAAGCAGGTGGACGAGAACTTGCAACATGAATATTATGCTGCAGCTACTCTGCTCTACCGCCCCACCACGACATGGAGCCTCTCGCTGGCACAGGACGGATTGGTCAACACGCTCAAGAGCAACCTACCATCATGTCCATTCCCCGTGCGCTACACCTCGCTCACGGCACTGCAAGCGCAGTATCGCAACGAGTGGCTCCGCCTGCGCGGCATATTGCTGGGGACGGTAGTCAGAGAGAAGACAAGCAGTGTTGGAGAACTTTCAACTTTTAATTCTCAACTTTCAACTCAAAATCTCACCCCCACCCTCAGCGCCGCGGTGCGTCCCTTCAGCTGCATGCCGCTGTTCCTTCGATTGATGTACAAGGAGACCTTCCGCATGCCCACTTTCAATGATCTGTACTACCATCGTAGTGGCAACAAAAACTTGCGCCCCGAACGTGCCCACGAGTACAATGCAGGCATCACTTGGCAGGCTCCACAGATGGGCTTCGTTGAGGAACTCACGCTCACTGCCGATGGCTATTTCAACGATGTGACCGATAAGATTGTGGCCTTCCCCAGCACCTACGTTTGGAAGATGGCCAACTATGGACACGTACACATCACGGGACTCGACGCCACACTGTCGGCCCTGCTACGCATCGCTCCCGAGTGGGCTTTAAACCTCGGTGCCAACTACACTCTGCAGCATGCCATTGACGTCACTGCCCCCGAGGCGCAGGGCTACCGCGTGCAACTGCCCTATACCCCACTCCATAGTGGCAGTGCCCGTCTGCTGCTGGCCACACCGTGGGTCAACGTGGGCTACTCGATGATTGCCGCGAGCGAACGATACAGCATGTCGGAGCAGATTGCCCGTTACCGCATAGCGCCCTATGCCGAACATACGCTAACCCTCTCGCACACCTTTATATTACATAGTACAAGCCTTACGGCACAGGCCGAAGCCATCAACATCACCAATGCCCAGTATGAGGTGATACAATACTACCCCATGCCGGGCCGCCAGTTCAGACTATCGCTCACCATAAAATTGTAACGTATGATGAAACAATTTATCTATTATATTATACTCATTGCCACCTGTACTCTCACCGCCTGTCACGGAGGGCAGCCACGCACCGCCACAACAGCGGGCGACACCATAGCTCTGCGCCATGCCGAATACCTCACCCTCATCGAGCATGAAGGTTACACCGAGGTGCAGATACATAGTCCTTGGAACAGAGGGAAGTTATTGCAGACGGTAAAGGTGTCCTCCCCTAACTCCTCCCGTGCTCTCTTCTTCACCACCACCCACAGCAATCTCATCGAAGAACTGGGCTGTATCGATGCCATTGCCGGCATCTGCGAAACGGAGTATATAGCCAATCCGCGACTGCTCCAGGCGATAGCCGCCGGCAAGATACAGGAAATGGGCAGCGCCATGACTCCCGACCGCGAGCGCATCGCAAACCTCAATCCCGACATCCTATTCATCTCGCCCTACGAGAACGCCTCCACTTACGGAAACCTCAAGGCGTTGGGCATCCCCATCATCCAGTGTGCCGACTATATGGAGACTTCGGCACTGGGCCGTGCCGAGTGGATACGCTTCTACGGTCGCTTGTTCGGCAAGGGACATGAGGCTGACTCGCTTTTCCTTGCCATAGAGACCGAGTACAATCGCCTAAAGGCTCTCACCAACAGCATTTCCGAAACTGATCGCCCCACCATACTTTTTGACACACGCAACGGCTCGGCATGGTACGTTCCCGGAGGACGCAGCACCATGTCACAGCTTATCCGCGATGCCGGAGGACACTACATCTTCGACGACAACACCAAGAGTGGCTCGGTACCTCTCTCCTTTGAAACGGTGCTCAGCCGTGGCGAGAATGCTGACATCTGGCTCATTCGTTACAACAACGGTCGCACCCGTATGACTCTGCCCGACCTTGGCAAAGTGTACGAGCCCTACACCCTCTTCAATGCCTATCGCAAAGGCAATGTCTATGGTTGCAATTCGGCCGAGCTCATCTTTTATGAGGAGACCCCCTTTCACCCCGAACGTCTCTTGCGCGACTATATCCGTATTTTGCACCCTGAGCTGCTGCCCGATGACACACTACGCTATTTCCATAAATTAACAAAATAGTTTGTCATTCTGAACGAAGTGAAGAATCTCGCGCAATGCAATGAGATCCTTCGCTTCGCTCAGGATGACAGCCAATGAGAGAATCACAAGATATGAAACATACTGGTAAGAATTTTCAATTCGCATTAACCCTCGGCATTGTAGCACTCTTTGTCGCCAACCTTCTGTATGGCTCGGTGAAGATTCCCGCTGGCGAAGTGTTCACCATCCTTTTCGGTGGAGAGAGTACACACGTCTCATGGAGCTACATCATTTGGGAATCACGCCTACCCCAAGCCATTACGGCTCTGCTCACAGGTGCCGCCCTGGCAGCCTCGGGACTGATGTTGCAGACCGCTTTCAATAATCCTCTGGCGGGTCCCGACATCCTCGGCATCAACTCCGGTGCCGGACTCGGTGCTGCCATCGTGTTGCTTCTCTTTGGTGGTATTATGCCTGCTGGCAGTCTGCTCTTCAGTGGCTCGCTGGCCCTGGTGGCTGCCGCTTTCGTGGGAGCGCTGGCTGTCACCGCACTTATCCTCCTCTTTGCCTCGCGCTTGCGCAGCAACTCCATGTTGCTCATCATTGGCATGATGGTAGGTTACGTGGTGTCGTCCATCGTGTCATTGCTCAACTTCTTCTCCACGGCCGAAGGCGTACAGTCCTACATGATGTGGGGTATGGGCAACTTCGGTGGTGTATCGCGTGCCCAGCTGCCTCTATTCTGTGTGTTCATTTTCGTGGGGCTGGCCATTGCCGTCAGCCTTGTCAAACCCCTCAATGCCCTGCTGCTTGGTGACCGCTATGCCCGCAATTTAGGTATCAACATACACCGAACGCGCACCTTACTGCTTCTTGCCACCGGACTGCTCGTTGCTGTTACCACTGCCTACTGCGGTCCCATCAACTTCATCGGTCTGGCCGTGCCCCATATAGCCCGCCTTATGTTCGGTACAGGCAACCACCGTACCCTCATGCCAGCCACACTGCTCACGGGCAGTCTCATAGCCCTGCTGTGTAATCTCATCAGCATTCTCCCAGGCGACCATGGACTGCTTCCCCTCAATGCCATCACCCCCATCATCGGCGCGCCCGTCATCATCTACGTCATCATGAGCCGCCGCAAAGGACTAAGCTGATACATTCAATAATCATCCCGACAATAAACAATATATCAACTTTAGATACGTTTTACTCATATATATAAAATAGGTGATATGGAACGTGTGACCCTACTGCCCCCGACCGCACTGAGCGACGGATGGATTGACCCCAAATACCTGCCCAAGGGCGAGGACAAATACTATATACGCAACCGTCAGGTGACTGAACCCATAGGTGGGTGGCGACACTTGCGCAGCGAGGAGATAGAGCTGCTGGTGAAGAACAACAATACCGCCTCGTCGTGGGACACCGTATGGGTGACCGAGGAGTTCAATCCGGGCATGATCAAGGACAACAAGTTCTACGGCACCGTGCGCATAGGCCGCGTGAGCAACGGAGCCTTGCAGTATCACGACCTTCGCCTGCCCGTAGGCATCACCAATTCAAGTATCCACTCCTGTGACATCGGCGATGACTGCGCCATACACGATGTACACTACCTGTCACACTACATCATCGGGGCACACACGATGCTCTTCAACATACAGGAGATGTCCACCACCGACCATGCCAAGTTTGGTAACGGCATCGTCAAGGAGGGTGAGCCTGAAGCCGTGCGTGTACGCATAGAAATCATGAACGAGACGGGAGCACGCTCAGTGATGCCCTTCGACGGCATGATACCTGCCGATGCTTATCTGTGGGCCAAGCATGTGGACGACAAACTGCTGCAAGAGCGATTGGCCACTATCACCCAGCACACCGTAGACCATCACCGCGGCTACTACGGAGAGATAGGCGAACGCTGCGTCATCAAGAACTCGTCCATCATCAAGGATGTGAAGATAGGCACTGACTGCTACATCAAGGGGGCCTCGAAACTCAAGAACATCACCATCAACTCCTCCAACGAGGAGCCCTCGCAGATAGGCGAAAACGTCATCCTTGTCAACGGTATCGTGGGCTATGGATGCCGTATCTTCTACTCCTGCACGGCAGTGAAGTTTATCCTCGGCAACAACTCGAACCTCAAGTACGGCGCCCGACTCATCAACTCCATCATGGGCGACAACAGCACCATCTCGTGCTGTGAGGTGCTCAACAACCTCATCTTCCCCAGCCACGAGCAGCACCACAACAACTCGTTCCTCATCGCCTCGGTCATCATGGGACAGAGCAACATGGCGGCCGGAGCGACCATCGGCAGCAACCACAACAGCCGCACCAACGATGGAGAGCTCGTCGCAGGACGCGGCTTCTGGCCGGGCCTGTGCTCATCGGTGAAACACTCGAGTCGCTTCGCCTCGTTCACCCTACTGGCCAAGGGCGACTACCCTGCCGAGATGAACATCACCCTACCCTTCGCCCTCGTGAACAACAACGTGGCCGAAGACCGCCTCGAAGTGATGCCTGCCTACTGGTGGATGTACAATATGTATGCCCTGGCACGCAACACCTGGAAGTACCGCACCCGCGACAAGCGCCGTACCAAGGTGCAGAACATCGAGTTCGACACCTTCGCACCCGACACCATGCAGGAGGTGATGAAGGCACGCACACTGCTCGAGACATGGGTGGCAAGGGCGTATCTGAGAACGAAGGCCCCCACAACTCCCCCCGAAGGGGAGCTTACGGAGAGCGCGATGCTTGAAGCCCCCTCTCCATCGGGAGAGGGCTGGAGAGAGGCCGTTCTCGGCCGTCAACTCCTCCATGGCGATCGCAAGGTGGTAGACAGCCTCACCATCCTGGGCGAAGGCATGGAGAACAGCCGACGCCCTGTACATATCCTCAAAGCCTACGATGCCTACCACGCCTATGGCGATATGCTCATACACTATGCGATGAGCTGTGTGCTCAATTACAACGAAAGCCATAATGAAAAACTCGATAGTGTCATCCTGACAGAGCGTAGCGCCGGAAGGATCCCGCGCAAGGATCAGGAAAATCCCTTGTACGCTGCGAGATCCTTCGCATACGCTCAGGATGGCAGAGACGCAGCGAGCCAGTCTTCATCAGAAGCCGACTGGATTAACCTCGGTGGCCAGCTCGTAAGAAAGTCGGACCTCGACACCCTGCGCCAAGACATCTGCAACGGTACCCTCGACTCGTGGGAAGCCATCCATCACCGCTACGATGAGTTGTGGGCACGCTACCCCGAAGACAAGCTACACCACGCTCTGCATGCCCTATGCACCGTGCTCGGTACCGAAACTATGACCGACGACCTGTGGTTGCAAGCCCTCGCCCACGAGGAGCGTATACAGCGCCGCATCAGCGAGCAGGTGTACCTCTCACGCAAGAAAGACCACGACAACCCCTTCCGCACCGCCACCTGTGACAATCCCGAAGAGGCCCTGGCCGTCTTTGGCAAGGTCGAAGACAACAGCTTCGTCAATCAAGTGCGCGAAGAGACACTGGCCAATATCCGCAAGATAGAGCGGCTGAGGAACCGATTATAAATTTCGTTTCGACATATATTATAAAGAAGAAGGATAAAGGGAATTCCCTCTATCCTTCTTCTTTACTCACTCTATCATCGTCAGGAACTCCTCTTCGCTCACGATGGGAACACCCAACTTCTGTGCCTTCTCGAGCTTGGCAGGGCCCATGTCGCGTCCGGCGAGGATGAAGCTGGTCTTGCTCGATATGGATGATACGTTGGTGCCGCCGTGCTGCTCAATCATGGCCTTGTATTCATTACGTGAGTGCTGTGCGAAGACTCCACTGATGACGATGCTCTTGCCAGCCAGCTTGTCGGTGCGCTCGATACTCTCGTCCACCACAATCTCCATCTGCAGGCCAGCCTCCTTGAGGCGTGCCACGAGGGTGCGGCATTGTTCGTTAGAGAAGAAGCGCAGGATGCTCTGTGCTATCTTCTCGCCTATTTCGTCTACAGCAATGAGTTCCTCGAAGGTAGCATTCTCGATACGTTCCATAGAACCGAAGGCGCGGGCCAGTTTCTTGGCTACAGTCTCGCCCACAAAGCGGATTCCAATGGCAAAGAGCACACGTTCGAAGGGCACCTCGCGCGAGCGTTCTATGCTACGCACGATATTCTCGGCACTCTTGTAACCCATGCGCTCGAGGCGACAGATATGAGGAATCTTCAACTGGTAGAGGTCGGCAGCATCGCGGATGAGTTCCACGGAATAGAGAAGGTCCACCGTCTCGGCACCCAGGCCGTCAATATTCATGGCCTTGCGCGAGATGAAGTGTTCGATGCGACCTTTGAGCTGTGGCGGACACGACACATCATTGGGACAGAAGATGGCTGCCTCGCCCTCGAGCCGCATGAGCGGTGTGCTACATTCGGGACAGCGCGTGATGAAGCGCACCTTCTCGCCCATCATGAAGGAGCGAGCATCAACATCTACGGCAGTAATCTTGGGAATAATCTCCCCACCCTTCTCCACAAATACCATATCGCCGATATGAAGGTCGAGATTATCCATGAAGTCGGCATTGTGGAGCGTGGCACGCTTGACCATGGTACCCGAGAGTTGCACGGGCTCGAAGTTAGCCACAGGAGTCACCGTGCCTGTGCGCCCCACTTGATAGGTGATTTCGCAGAGACGTGTCACGGCCTTCTCGGCCTGAAACTTATAGGCAATGGCCCAGCGCGGCACCTTAGCAGTATAGCCCAACGAACGTTGCTGTGCTAAGGAGTTGACCTTGATGACAATACCATCGGTAGCCACGGGGAGGTTCTTGCGTTCGGTGTCCCAGTAGGTGATGTATTCGAACACTTCGTCCAACGTGCTGCACTTGCGCATGGCAGGCGACACCTTGAATCCCCACTGCGCGGCATGCTGCAGGCATTCGTAGTGCCCAGCGTCAGGCAGTTCGTCGCCCAACATATAATATAGGTAGGCATCGAGCTTGCGCGAGGCCACTACCGAGGAGTTCTGCAGCTTCAATGTGCCCGAGGCTGCATTGCGCGGATTGGCAAAGAGCGCCTCCTCCTGTGCTTCGCGTTCGCGGTTCAGGCGGTCAAACTGCTCCCACGGCATGAGTATCTCGCCACGTATCTCAAAGTCGGCAGGGTAATCGTCGCCCTGCAATACGAGGGGTATGCTCTGTATGGTGCGCACGTTGGTTGTCACATCGTCGCCCTGCACACCATCGCCACGAGTCACGGCACGCACCAGGCGTCCCTCCTCATAAGTCAAGGATATGGATACGCCATCGTACTTGATCTCGCAGCACAGTTCGAAGGGTTCGCTGCCGAGTGCCTTCTGCACACGATGATAGAAGTCTGTCACCTCCTCGAACGAATAGGTGTTGCCGAGCGACAGCATGGGATAGCGGTGTGCCACCTGCGTGAACTCATTGGTGAGGTCGCTGCCCACACGCATCGTGGGCGATGTGGGGTCGTACAGCTCGGGGTGCTGTGCTTCGAGTTCTTGCAGCTCACGCATCAATTGGTCGAACTCATAGTCCGATATCTCGGGAGTGTTGAGCACATAGTAACTATGATTGTGGCGGTGCAACTCACTGCGCAACTGCGCTATACGTTCTTGAGGGGTCATATAGGAATGAATGGGATAAACGAAGTTTTTGTTCTTTTAAATCTGCGTTATATATTTACTCAAGGTACTCCTTGAGGTAGCGTGCCGTATAGCTTTCCTCGTTACGCACAATCTCTTCGGGCGTACCGGCCTGAAGCAGTCGTCCTCCGCCACGACCTCCCTCGGGTCCCATATCGATGATATAGTCGGCCATCTTGATGACGTCGAGGTTGTGCTCGATAACGATGACCGTATTGCCCTTGTCGACGAGGCGCTGGAGCACACTCATGAGTACGCGGATGTCTTCGAAGTGGAGTCCCGTGGTGGGCTCGTCCAATATATATAAGGTGTTGCCCGTGTCGCGCTTCGAGAGTTCGGTAGCGAGCTTCACGCGCTGGCTCTCACCACCCGAGAGTGTGGTGGAGGGCTGCCCCAACTTGATGTAGCCAAGGCCCACCTCTTGCAATACCTTAATCTTATTGAGTATCGTGGGGACGTTCTCAAAGAACTCTACAGCGCGGTTGATGGTCATGTCGAGCACGTCGGCTATAGACTTACCCTTAAAGCGCACCTCAAGGGTCTCGTGGTTATAGCGTTTGCCGCGACACACCTCACAAGGTACGAGCACATTGGGCAGGAAGTTCATCTCTACGCTTTTGTAGCCGTTGCCACCGCAGGCCTCGCAGCGACCACCACTCACGTTGAAAGAGAAGCGACCGGGCTTATAGCCGCGTATCTTGGCTTCGGGAAGCGAAACGAAGAGGTTGCGTATGTCGCTGAACACACCGGTATACGTAGCAGGATTGGAGCGTGGCGTACGGCCCAAGGGCGACTGGTCTACAGTGACCACCTTGTCGATATGCTCCAAGCCCTCGATGCTCTCGTAAGGCAGCGGTTCGCGCAGCGAACGGTAGAAATGCTTGGAGAGGATGGGCTGCAAGGTGTCGTTGATGAGCGACGACTTGCCACTTCCGCTGACACCGGTGACACAGATGAGGGTGCCGAGAGGGAAGTCCACATCCACGCCCTTGAGGTTGTTGCCCGTGGCACCTGTAAGGCGCAATACGTTGCCGTTGCCCTTGCGGCGCTCGGCAGGCACCTCGATTTTCATCTCTCCATTGAGGTACTGTGAGGTGAGGGTGTGGGTACGCAGCATCTCCTCGGGAGTGCCCATGAAGACCACTTCCCCACCCTTGCGACCGGCATGGGGCCCGAGGTCAATGATATGGTCGGCAGCCATCATCATATCCTTGTCGTGCTCGACGACGATGACGGTATTGCCTATATCGCGCAACGACTTGAGCGAGTCGATAAGACGTTGGTTGTCGCGCTGATGAAGTCCTATGCTGGGCTCGTCAAGGATATAGAGCACGTTGACGAGCTGTGAACCTATCTGTGTGGCAAGGCGTATGCGCTGGCTCTCACCGCCCGAGAGGGTCATCGAAGAGCGTGATAGTGACAGGTAGTCGAGCCCTACATCAAGGAGGAATTTCAGACGTGTATTGATCTCCTTGAGTATCTCATAAGCAATCTTCTTCTGATTGCCTGTGAGAGAATTGATAGCCTCGGTTGTCCATTCGTAGAGCTCGCTGATATCCATTGAAGAGAGCTCATGAATGTTCTTGCCAAGGATACGGTAGTGCAGGGCCTCACGATTGAGGCGGGCACCGTGACACTCGGGACACACGGTAGTGGCCGAGAACTGCTCTATCCACTTCTGCTGTGCTGCCGTAGGTTCGGCATCGTGCTCACTGAGGAAATACTTCACCAAACCATCGTAGGAGAGAAACATATCGGACTCCTCGAGGATGGTGGTTTTCACCTTGATGCGTTCAGGACAACCATAGAAGATTTCTTCAATGATGCTCTCGTCCATCTCTTCAATGGGCGTCTTCAAGGTGTACTCGTAGCGGGCAAGCAGCGCCTCTATCTGGCGGAAGATAAGGATGTTCTTATAATTACCCAACGGCACAATGGCCCCTTTGTGTATTGAAAGTGTCTTGTCGGGGATAAGCTTGTCGATGTCAAGCTGTGTCACGTGACCTAAGCCCTTACACTTGGGACAGGCACCCTGCGGTGAGTTGAAGGAGAAGTTGTGCGGGGCAGGCTCCTTGTAGGCCAATCCCGTGACAGGGCACATGAGCCGCTTGCTGTAGTGGCGCACCTCACCACTCTCCTTGTCGAGAATCATGATGAGTCCATCGCCCTGCACCATGGCATTGGCTACGCTCTCACGCAGACGGCGGTCGTCCTTGTCGTCCACCTTGAGCTTGTCTACCACCACTTCGATGTCATGGTTCTTGTAGCGATCGAGACGCATGCCGTGGAGCACTTCCTGTACCTCACCATCGACACGCACGTAGAGGAATCCCTTGCGGCGCACCTGCTCGAAGAGCTCGCGGTAGTGTCCCTTGCGTCCCTTCACCAAAGGGGCGAGGATAAAGATAGGCTTTCCCTTATAGTCCCTTAATATGAGTTCTATGATCTGCTCCTCGGTATACTTTACCATCTTCTCCCCCGAAGCATAGGAATAGGCCTCACCAGCTCGGGCAAAGAGCAGGCGCAGGTAATCGTACACCTCGGTAATGGTGCCCACGGTAGAGCGCGGATTCTTATTGGTAGTCTTCTGCTCGATGGAGATTACGGGTGACAGGCCAGTAACCTTGTCCACATCGGGACGCTGCATGCCGCCAAGGAAGTTACGGGCATAGGCCGAGAAGGTCTCTATGTAACGTCGCTGTCCCTCGGCAAAGAGCGTATCGAACGCGAGCGATGACTTGCCGCTTCCGCTCAGACCGGTGATCACTGTGAGTGAGCCGTGGGGAATGGTAGCGTCGATATTCTTCAGGTTATGTTCGCGGGCACCGTATACATCAATATTACTCATGGCTTCCCTCCTTTCTCGAACGTGTCAATACATTGATATCGCCACGGCGTACATACTTGACACCATCGGAGCCCTCTGCCTCGACAAGAATAAAGTACACGCCATCCTCGACTTTGCTACCGTGGTAAGTTCCGTCCCAGCAGACATAGTAGGTGAAATTGTCCTGATACTCCGCTGTAAGTGTAGTATGGTCTCCCGATACTATCTCCTGTCCCCAACGGTTGAATATCTTCATACGAAATGACAACAGTGACTGCGTCTTCACACGGTATACATCGTTGGTGCCGTCGCCATTGGGCGAGAAGGCATTATACAATTGCAGCGAAGAGCCACGCAAAGTGAAAGTGATTGGATCTGCCTCACCCTCACCTTCAATGTTTGTTTCACGATGGCGATAGGTAATGGCTAAAGATATGAGATAACTCACATCGACACCGCCTTCATTGAACGTATACACCGTAGTTTCCTCATTACGTTTAGTCAGCAATGTAGTCACATTATTCTTTACCTGCTCGATTTTCCATTCATAAAAGATATCGTAACCTGTCGTATCCGTAGGATTGGCCGAAAAGGTCACCGTAAGCGGTGCATCATAGGTACTTCCCGCCTCTATCTTCTCCTCCTCCCCATCATGATTGATGAAGGTAGCTGTTGCCTCAGTCACCGCAGGATACCGATCAGGAGCAGTGTTAGCATATACTTTGAACAACGCCAATAAAGGCACATATAGCAATAAAAGATTTCTTTTCATCACCTTATATTATATAATAGGCAAAAATAGTGCTTTTTTTCGACTCTGCGAAGATTCTGTAAGTTTTTAAGTTTCCTTTAAGAAAAAGAACAAACATCACCATACGTATTGGGGCCATCAAAACAAAAAGTCGTCTGTAGATTTGGGCATAACCATTCTTTTCACTATCTTCGCGAAATATAACAACTTTACTAATCCCTCACCCAATACTATGAGCCATACTACTGAAAAGACCTCAATACTACTGATTTATACTGGTGGTACAATCGGTATGATGAAGAACCCCGTGACAGGGGCATTGGAAAACTTCAACTTCGACCAATTGCTCAAGTATGTGCCCGAAATTGAGGGATTCAACCTCAATATATACTCCATAGCCTTCGAGCCTCCCATAGACTCATCGGACATCTCACCCGAATCGTGGAGTGAATTGGTAAGAATCATCTACTCCAACTATGAACAGTATGACGGATTCGTGATATTGCACGGTACTGACACGATGGCCTTTACCGCCTCGGCACTAAGCTTTATGCTCGAAGGACTGACGAAACCGGTCATTCTCACAGGTAGCCAATTACCTATCGGTGCATTGCGTACCGACGGCAAGGAGAATTTACTGACAGCCATAGAGATTGCAGCATCAAAACACGAGGACGGTACCCCCATAGTACCCGAGGTGTGCGTATTCTTCCATGAGAAACTGATGCGCGGTAACCGTACTACAAAAATAAGTGCTGAAAACTTCGATGCCTTCGAGTCGAACAACTATCCGCTCCTGGCACACTCGGGTATCGAGCTACAGTTCTACGAGCAGAACATACTCCCCTATCGCCCCGATGCAGTGTTCACTCCCCATTACGCAATGGACCCCAACATCATTATCTTCTCGCTATTCCCTGGCATGCAACCCAACATAGTGGAGAAAATATTGCGCGACAAAAAGCTGCGCGGAGTGATATTCCGCACCTTCGGTAGCGGCAATGCTCCACAACAGGAATGGCTGGTAAAAGCATTGACACGTGCCACACGCTCGGGAAAAACAATCGTAAACATCACACAATGCAGTACGGGCAGTGTAAAGATGAGTCTATACGAAACCGGGCGCCAGCTATTGGAGTCAGGGATTATCAGTGGGCGCGACTCTACCGTGGAGGCAGCGCTTACGAAACTGATGTTCCTCTTGGGACAGGGTTTTGATAGCGAAGAGATACGTAACTACATGAACAACTCTCTTGCGGGAGAAATCACATTGTAGTATATTCTGCGGACCTGAGGTTACCTTGTATTACTAATTAACGCACTGTCGCGCTGTATTGCCGGAACTACCCATCGTTCGGGCACGAAGTGCCATTGGTGCAAAGATTGTGGTGTGATGGTCTTGTGCATCTCAATATAGTTCAACATATAGAAACGCAAATCAGCAGTAGTCGTATATTCTATACGCTCAAGCATTTGTTCATGAGTTATACCCGCCCCTTCAGTTAGAAGTCCTCCGCCACCATGAGCACGGTACGAGTTCATTGCCACCATGTAACGCTCATCCATGCGGAAAGGCCTACCATCAGCCATACTCTTAATGATTACCTTATGGCCTGTGGGCTTTGTCACGTCTACCTCGTAGATAATGCCAGCAGCAGAGTCGAAATACCAATACGGATATTTCAACTTCTCTTCCGATTCATCAAGCAACAATAAATGGTCGGCAGGAGAAGTCATCTGATTGGTCCATAGCGCATACGAATACTCCAAATAGTTCTTTATCTCGTATCCTGTAAGCCATAGAATATATAAGGTATTCTCGTAAGGGAATAGACGATAGATGTCACGCACCGTTACATCCCCCTCGGGCAATATTCCGTCATACACGAGTGGAGCTGCAAAAGAAACTTTGGCTCCCGAAATGTCAAGCTGCATCTGATTCATGAAATCCATATATGCCGATGCTCCCCAAAGAGCATCATGTGCAGCAACTGAACAGGTGGAAGTGCCTATGACACGATCTACATACTTATTTATACGCTCTTCATGGGGTGCAAGAGCCACCATATACTCTGGATCGGGAACATAGCTGTCCATATCTACCAATGCAGCATCAAGCGACACCTTCCCCTCCTTATCAAACACAGCATTAAGCGTAGCGACGTGATGGGCATCTCTGCCAGGATTGAGCAGCATCACCGTATCGCCAACCACATTCACCACCTTAGAACAGTATGCACGATGGTCGTGACCATAGAAGATTGCATCAAAACCGGGCACATGCTCTGCCACGGCACGTGTAGCATTCTCGGCATAGTCCGGTGTAGTAATGCCCCCCTCATAACCGGAATGGAAAAGTCCAATGACGAGGTCTGGTGCCGCATTCTCATGAATATGCTGCATCCAACGACGTGCCAGGCGCTCCATATCAGCAAACTCAAGTTCCAACCATTGGCATTGTGGCACCCAATGAGGGATAGCAGGCGTAGTGAGCCCCATGATAGCAATTTTTATTCCTTCACGCTCCACAATTGTATATGGTGGCAAGAAAGGGGTATCTGTATCTTTATACAAGATATTTCCTCCGAGTACCGTGCCTTCCAATTCATCCGTGTAACGTTGATAGGTAGGTCCCCCCGTCTCTATATCATGGTTGCCCAGTACCACTGCATCGCATTGTAAATAGTTGAGTGCCTCGGCAGCCACGTGTTTTTTTCCTATAGCATAGGTTGTGTAACAATAGGTAGCGGGCGTTCCTTGCAGCATATCGCCATTGTCAAGGTACACTACCTGTGCTCCTTGCTTCCGTTGTTCCTTGAGATAACTGCTGACACGCGCCAAACTACCACGGGCAGAGTCACCTGTAATAAAATCTGTCGGGAAGAGGTGCCCATGCACATCGCCCGTGCATACTATTTGTATATGTGTAGATTGAGGCCCTTGGCATGCCGCGAATAGCAGCGTTGCAAAACAAACGAGGAGGAGTTTATTGTACTTCATTATTTTTATTCTATATATTTCGGCACACAAAATAAATAAAAAAAACGGCACACTGCAACCTTTTCATCCACGAAGTAGTTTTATTGTTTTAGATTTAAGGATAACCACATGGCTTTCATCGATTACTACAAGGTACTGGGCCTCGACCGCACTGCGACACAGGCTGACATACGCAAGGCATACCGTAAACTTGCCAAACAATATCACCCCGACGTCAATAAAGATAATCCTCAAGCACAAGAACGTTTTCAAGAAATCAACGAGGCCAACGAAGTGCTGAGCGACCCTGAAAAACGTAAGAAGTATGACGAATATGGCGAACACTGGGCACATGCCGATGAGTATGAGGCACAACGTCGCCAGTATGAGCAGCAGTATGGGCAACAAGGTGGGTTTAACGACTTTACAGGAAGTGGTTTCGGAGGATTCAACTTTGGAGGATTTGGCGACTTCACCCGCTCCGAGGGTAATACTGGAGGTTTCAGTGATTTCTTCGAACAGCTTTTCGGTAGTACCAACTACCGTAGAGCACGGCATCAATCTCCGCATGGCAAAGACTATGAGGCCGAGCTGCACCTTACTTTGCGCGATGTGGCTGAAACGCATAAACAGGTACTCAACGTGAGCGACAAAAGCATCCGCGTGACCATACCTGCCGGTGTGGCTGACGGACAACGTCTCAAACTGCGTGGACATGGTGGCGAAGCACCTCAAGGTGGAACTCGTGGTGACCTCTATATCACTTTTCGTATAGCTCCAGATCCAACTTTTACACGCCAGGATGATGACCTTGTCACAACTCTCTCCATACCTCTTACCACAGCGTTGCTTGGTGGTGATGCCATCGTTCCAACACTTACGGGAGAGGTGCGCCTAAAAATCAAAGCTGGCACTCAAGCAGGTAGCAAGGTGCGTCTCAAAGGAAAAGGGATGCCACGATACAAGAAAGATAACGAACGAGGCGACCTCATCGTTATCTTCCAGATACCCATCCCTACTACACTTACCGAAGAGCAACGCCAGCTGTGTCTAAAGTTACAGCAAACGGGGATATAGCATTATTCCGCATCATCATCCTGCAAAGTATCGCCTATGGAGAGTATATCGGCCGACTGATCTGCCGGGAGTTTCTGCACTTGACGAAGCTTGCGTTCGATAGCACGTGTGCGCTTACCTATAACTTCATCGAGTTGCGTTCCGGCAGTCTCGAGGTTCTTCTGTACCTTCTGAAGCATACCGCCAAACTTGCCAAACTCAGTCTTTACGGCAGCAAGGACAGTCCACACCTCACTTGAGCGCTTCTCGATGGCAAGAGTTCGGAAACCCATCTGCAAACTGTTGAGAATGGCTCCCAATGTAGTGGGGCCAGTGACAATAACACGAAACTCACGCTGCAACTGCTCTACCAAGGCTGTACGGCGGATAACCTCGGCATAGATATTTTCGAAGGGAAGGAACATGATGCCAAAGTCTGTAGTATAAGGAGGATCGAGATACTTGTCTCGGATGTCACGTGCCATCTTCTTCACAATCAGTTCGAGTTGACGCGAAGTCGTGTTAATCTGTTCCACATTGCCCGATTCATAGGCATCGAGATACTGTTCGTAAGCATCTTTGGGGAACTTGGCGTCAATAGGAAGATACACACATTCCAACCCCTCCTCTTTGCCAGGCAGTTTGACAGCAAACTCCACAAACTCAGTGCCTTTCTTCTTAGTCTTCACATTCGCCTCGTATTGCTCGGGACTGAGTATCTGCTCAAGCAAAGCAGCAAGCTGCACCTCACCAAAGGTGCCGCGGGTCTTCACATTGGTGAGCACGCGCTTAAGGCCACCCACGTCTTGGGCCAGATTCTTCATCTCGCCCAATCCCTGCTGCACATTTTCGAGTTGCGTACGGACCAGTTCGAATGACTGCCCTATGCGTTCGTTCAGTGTCTTCTGCAACTTCTCCTCCACCATGAGGCGCATATCGTCGAGGCGTTTCTCGGTGGATTTCACCAATTGTTCCTGCTGTCGGGTCATTGCCTCCAGTTTTTCACGTTGCAGTTCGTTGGTCGTGAGTAAGTTCCGATTGAGAGTTTCCTGTATCTGTTGTAGTTGTATAGCTTGATTACCTGCTATTTCCTTGCGTAGTTCCTCCACCCTACAGCTCAATTCCATACGGTTCTCGGCCAACTGCTCACGTATCGTGCGTGTCAGTTCCTCGCGTACCAGCTGTATCTGACGTATTGTATCGGCGGCCTGCTCGACAAGCAGACGGCGCAGCTCTTCCTCATGCTGTGCTCCACGACCATGATTCTGTCTCATCAAAAGAACGAATGCAACAATACTGAACAAAGCAACAAAGGCCAACAACAAAATGATATATACTTCCATCTTAAACCATATTTATTCAACAAATATAAGCAGAATAATCTACAACTCCACACTCTACACAAATAAATCATTCGGCATACACCTATTATATATAAGTAAGGGACGGCAATTGCCGTCCCCACTATTCATTTACAGAATCAGATTAGTTCATATAATCAGGATACTGACTCTTGATGATATTCTCGATTTCCTCCAATTCTTTTCCCATATTCAACTGGTAGTAGCACTCCTGGAGACCAAATACCCAAGCCGTCTTTCTTTCAGGATCAGTGCCATCATCCAATATTCTCAGTTTTTCAAACATAGGCAAAGCCATTCGGTAATAATCCCTCATCTTTTCCTGTGAAGCCTTGAACGCTTTGCTGCGGAAATTCAGTTTTGCAGAAGCTTCGCTCTCCTTACGTGCAAATTCGATGTAGCAGATACCCAGGTTGTTAAAGGCGCTTGCATAAGTAGGATCCTGTTCTATAACCACCTTATACTCCTCTACAG
The DNA here is from genome assembly GCA_045126595.1 of Bacteroidaceae bacterium. GTDB lineage: Bacteria > Bacteroidota > Bacteroidia > Bacteroidales > Bacteroidaceae > UBA1189. The sequence continues at coordinate 22,729 of JBGVOS010000038.1, forward strand.
CATTCTCATACTGCTGCATGCTCTGATAGAGGTAGCCCTTCACATAGCGGAAGATGGGCTGGGGATTCTTGGCAACCATTTCATCAGCAAAAGCCATCAACTCATCGTTCTTCTTATTATTTACATAATATGAAATCAAGTTGCTGTAATAGTACTGATCTTCCGGTGCTCTTTCAACACCAGCCTTAAGAAGCTCAATCCACTTCACAGAATCACCCATATTGAGATAGAACTGAGCCTCCTGACGGCAAAGGCTTGAAACCATCTTGGGGTCTTTTGATTGCTTGGCAAGTTCCATATTGGTCAAAGCCAATTCATAATCCTCAGCCTGCACACCAGCCTGTACTGAATAGTAAGCGGCGATATCGGTCATGTACTCATCTGTTTCGGGAGAAATATTATACTCCGCAAGGATGGGAGCACTTGCAGTAGAGATATACTGTGAGAAAAGGTTGTGTGCCTCCTTAAACTGTCCCTTATTATAATAGAAGATACCTCCATTAAGCAAGTTGGGACGGTTGGTATATATCTGCTCCTTGTTTGCAGGACGATACTTTACCACCACAGCACCCTTCTCGTTGGGTTGCTGTTCCAATGCATCGCACTTTACAAAATAGTCGCACATATTAGACAGACTTCTATAGAAAGCCACTGTATCATAGGGCTGACCCAGATACAATTTCTCAGCTTCCTTCATATAGAAACGCTGCTGGATCTGACCAGCTACATTCCATGTGTCGGGATTGTCCTTGGTATGAACGTTTACCATAGCCTGCTGTATAAGGTTATTGGCATGGTTGATATCACCGCTCTCAGGTACATTGAGGATGCCCTGTGCTTCCCTCAGCACCTTGTTTGCTGCCTTAATCTCAGCCTTCAGTGCCTTGGCTGCTGCTTTAGCTGCCTTGGCTGCAGCCTTAGCGTCGTCCTGTGCAAAAGTGATTGACACAGACATCACAGCAGCTGCCACTAATAACAATACCTTTTTCATAATGTCAATGATTTTAGTGATTATTGATTACGTTTGTTTAACTTAATTATATCCTTACTGTTCAACGTTTTCTGTTGTCTCGGTGTTGTCGGCTACCTCGGGAGTCTCCATCACTACCTCTGCCTCTTCGGCCTCAGGAACTTCGGTCTCTGTGGTCACCTTACATACCGAACTGATCTGGTCGTTGCGCTTGCCCAAGTTAATGAGACGCACACCCTGTGTGGCACGGCCCTGGATACGCACATCAGATACCTTGAGGCGGATAACAACGCCCGACTTGTTGATAATCATCAGGTCGTTATCGTCGGTCACGGTCTTGATGGCCACGAGCTTACCGGTCTTCTCGGTGATGTCGAGAGTCTTCACACCCTTACCACCACGATTGGTGATGCGGTAGTCCTCCACATCGCTACGCTTGCCATAGCCTTCTTCTGAAACGACCATAATGCTCTCGGTATCGGCATCGTTGATCACGATCATGCCTACTACCTCGTCCTGTCCGTCCTCGTCGAGTGTCATACCGCGAACACCCGTTGCCGTACGGCCCATCTCGCGAACCACACCTTCGTGGAAGCGGATGGCACGGCCGTTCTTGTTGGCCAAGATGATTTCGTTGTCGCCGTTGGTCATTACAACCTCGATTACGCGGTCGTCCTCACGGATGGTGATAGCGTTCACACCATTCTGGCGGGGACGTGAGTAAGCCTCGAGGCAGGTCTTCTTCACCACGCCGTTCTTGGTACAGAACATGAGGTAGTGGCTGTTCACGAAGTCCTTGTCCGAGAGGTTCTTCACATGCACGAAGGCGTTCACCTTGTCGTCAGCATCGATGTTGAGCATATTCTGGATGGCACGTCCCTTCGAGTTCTTCGTTCCCTCGGGGATTTCGTATACCTTGAGCCAGTAGCAGCGTCCCTTCTGGGTGAAGAATATCATCGTGTTGTGCATGGTAGCCATGTAGATGTATTCTACGAAGTCGGCCTCGCGCGTATCGCTACCCTTTGAGCCCACGCCACCACGGTTCTGTGTGCGGAACTCGCTGAGCGGGGTACGCTTGATGTATCCGAGGTGAGAGATGGTGATCACCATTTCATCGTCGGCATAGAAGTCTTCGGGGTTGAATTCCTCTGAAGAGTATACAATCTCGGTCTTGCGGTCGTCGCCATACTTTTCGGCTACCTCGATGAGCTCGTCCTTCATCACCTGACGGCAGAGTTCGTCGTTGACCAGGATCTCCTTCAAGTGAGCGATGAGCTTCATTGTCTCCTCATAATCGGCGCGGAGCTTCTCCTGCTGCAGACCGGTGAGCTGGCGCAGACGCATCTCTACGATAGCGCGAGCCTGTCTTTCGCTCAATGAGAAACGCTCCATCAAACCTGTAATAGCATCGGCAGGTGTCTGAGCAGCCTTGATGATACGGATTACCTCGTCGATGTTGTCCGAAGCGATAATCAATCCTTCAAGGATATGTGCATGTTCCTCAGCCTCGGCCAAATCAAACTTGGTGCGACGGATTACCACCTCGTGACGGTGTTGTACGAAGTACTTGATGCAGTCGCGCAATGAGAGCACCATGGGGCGAAGCTTGTCGTTGTGCTCACCACAGGGCACGAGAGCCACGCTGTTGACGCTGAAGGCAGTCTGCAGCTGAGTCATCTTGAACAGCTTGTTGAGCACCACGCTGGCATTGGCATCGCGCTTCACATCGATTACGATGCGCATACCGTCCTTGTCCGACTCGTCGTTCACGTTGCTGATACCGTCAATCTTCTTGTCGCTCACGAGGCTGGCGATATACTTGATGAGCTCGGCCTTGTTTACGCCATAAGGTATTTCGGTTACTACAATCTTGTCGTGGTTAGTGTCGGTCTCGATCTCCGTCTTGGCACGCATTACCACACGTCCGCGACCGGTCTCGTAGGCCTCCTTCACGCCACTCATACCATATATATATCCTCCTGTGGGGAAGTCGGGCGCCTTCACATACTCCATCAGGTCCTCGGTAGTGAGCTCGGAGTTGTCGATGAAGGCTACACAAGCGTCGATTACCTCGCGGAGATTGTGGGTGGGCATATTGGTCGCCATACCTACGGCAATACCCGTAGCACCGTTCACTAAAAGGTTGGGGATGCGGGTCGAGAGCACGCGAGGCTCCTTGTCCTTACCGTCATAGTTTTCCTGGAAGTCAACCGTATCCTTGTAGATGTCCTGCATCATGTCCTCACCAATCTTGCGAAGGCGAGCCTCGGTATAACGCATGGCAGCGGGACTGTCGCCGTCCACCGAACCGAAGTTACCCTGTCCGTCGATGAGCGTATAGCGCATAGCCCAGTCCTGCGCCATACGAACGAGCGAGCCATAGATAGATGAGTCGCCATGAGGGTGATATTTACCCATCACGTCACCCACCGTACGGGCGCTCTTGCGGTAACCCTTGTCCGAGGTGTTACCCTGCTCCATCATACTGTACAAAATTCTACGGTGCACAGGCTTCAAGCCGTCACGCACATCGGGAAGCGCACGCTCCACGATTACCGACATAGAGTAGTCGATATACGATTTACGCATTTCCTGCTCGATATCGACCTTAATGATTCTGTCTTGATCTAAGTTCATATCTTAATCCAAATTCTACCTTTTACGTAAAAACGTGTAAAATTACACATTTTTGACGACATGGCAAAAATTAGGCGCTGCTTTTTTGCAGCGCCAAGAGATACAGCATATAAAACTGCCCGAAAAAGCATTCTACCACCTCATAAAGACGATATTTACGGCCAAATGGACGGGCGAACGGAATTACGCGATTCTCAGAGGCCATTTTTTGGGATAACGTACTCTACCCCACCCCGTTAACCCCATTTTTTCTTGTCAGGATTTTTCTCCGTCTCAGAATTGGGTATAGCCGATACCATAAATATCTACCACTATCCAATATATATATATATAAATAAAAAAGTCCCCCGTAAAAGGCCGAGGGACAAACCTAATGTTCTCACAACGGAATAATCCTTATTGTGAATTGCTTCAAATTAGTTGGTGCAAATATACGGAATAATTTTGATATC
>JBGVOS010000039.1:0-6777 GCA_045126595.1 Bacteroidaceae bacterium
TGCCATCAAAGGGAATCTCGCCCATGATGCACTTGACGTGGGTAGTCTTACCCTCACCGTTCTTACCCACAAAAGCCACCTTCTCGCCACGACGAATGGTGAGTGTGGCATCCTTGAAAACTACATGATTATATGTTTTCCCCACCTCCTCGCATATCACAGGATAGTTGCCGCTGCGCTGTGCAGGGCGGAACTTAAGGCGCAGGGTGCTACGGTCCTCCTCATCGATGACCACGGGCACCATCTTCTCCAGTTGCTTGATGCGGCTCTGCACCTGTATGGCCTTGGTGGGCTTATAGCGGAAACGCTCGATGAAGTCGGTGATGTCGGCAATCTCTTTCTGTTGGTTCTCGTAGGCACGCAACTGTTGTTCGCGACGCTCGCGGCGCAGCACGACGTATTCATCGTACTTTACACGATAGTCATGTATCGTTCCGCAAGTGATCTCAATGGTGCGGTTAGTGACATTATTGATAAAAGCGCGGTCGTGGCTCACAAGCACTACGGCCTTGCCATTGCGGGCGAGGAATTCCTCGAGCCACTGTATGCTCTCGATGTCAAGGTGATTGGTGGGCTCGTCGAGCAACAGCACGTCAGGGTGCTGGAGGAGCAGCTTGGCCAGTTCGATACGCATACGCCATCCACCCGAGAACTCCGAGGTAGGACGGTCAAAATCTTCGCGACGGAAGCCCAATCCGCAGAGCGTCTGTTCCATCTCGGCGTGGTAGTTGGCCCCACCAATGATTTGGAAACGCTCGTTCTCATGGGTGAAGCGGTCTATAAGTTCGTGATAAGCCTCACTCTCATAGTCGGTACGCTCGGCCATCTCGGCAGCCAGACGGTCCACGAGCGCCTTCTGCTCGCTGATATGGGCGAAGGCCAGTTCCGTCTCCTCACGCACGGTACGCGAGTCGGCCAACTTCATCACCTGAGGCAAGTAACATACCGAGATACCCTTGGGCATGCTCACCGTACCGTCGGTAGGCTGCTGCAGCCCCGCCAAAATCTTGAGCATGGTGCTCTTGCCCGCTCCGTTCTTGCCCACAAGGGCTATGCGGTCCTTCGGGTTGATGATGTAACTGACTCCCTCAAACAGCGGCGTAGCGCCAAACTCTACCTTTAGATTCTCTATGCTTATCATAATGGAGGACAAAATTAGTGCAAACCGAGAGAAAACGCAAGTTTACTTGCAGTTTTCCGAGGTGCAGCCTAATTTCTGCCCTTTACAACCTCCAAGCCTCCAGCTCAGCAGCAGCACGGCGATAGTCGCGTTCAGCAGCAAGACTACGGTCCAGGTAGTCGTAGTATAACTCGATGCCCTGCAAGTATTCAAGTACGGAGATGAATCCCTCGTCCATGGCACGCTCGAGCAGTTCCGTATTGTTGGCTTCATTGAAGGCGCGGCGGTAGAGGGTGGCAGTGTGATGCAGTCCCTTCACACGGGCATACTCCTGAGCATACTCGCTGCGCAGGCGCAGCTCGGTGTCGGCCTGCTGGGCCTCGGCGGCCTCGAGGGCCGTACGTGCTGAACGCACTCGGTTCTTATTGCTCCAAAGGGGCAGACTCATGCCCACGGCCACACCTTGCGAACGGGTACCTATGGTATGGCGTTCGTTAATGTAAGCAGCAGAGAGTGAGGGCAGATGCTCAGTCTTGGCCAGAGCAAGCTCGCTACGACGCACCTCGTGCAGCTGACGCACTTGAGCCAATTGAGGAAGGTAGGGCTCGGCTACGGCATACCAGGAGGCGAAGTCTAATTGAGAATCAAGAATTGAACATTGAGAATTGCCATCCGGTTGATGCTCATCAGCAGAGCCGAGCGATGCGACTTCAACGGAGTTAATGTCCAATTCAGAGAGTGGTTTGCCACCATTGAGTGCTGTGAGCTGTGCCATGAGAACGTCGCTTTCCATGACGACGCGGGCCTTCTCGGCTTCGAGAGCCGAGAGGCTGAGTAACACATTATTATAGGAGAGCACATCGGTGTCGCCATTATCGAAGCGGGCCTTCTCGACCTCTACCACACGATGTGCGTGGACGAGACGGCGATCAAGTTCTGCCATCAGGGCATTGTAGTAGGCAAAATCGATAAGTGCAAGCTGCGCCTCAAGCAGTATTTCCATGCGGGCTATACGGTACTCCTCATCTATGAGCGTGTTCTGCTGACGGGCCACACGGCTGCGCTGTCCTGTCACGGTGGCGAGATCGAAACTCTGGCTCACGGTAAACTCGGTGAGCTTGCCCGTCTCCTCGGCTCCCTCCCACATGCGCTTCAGCCCCACCTCGGGGTCGGCCAAGGTGATGCCGGTGCGGTTGTCCAGCTTGCGGGCTTCGGCCTCGTTGCGCAGGGCGATAAGGGTGGTGTTGTTGGATTCGATGGTAGAAAGTAGGCTACGCGCTTCGCTTGTAACTCCCTCCGCTTCGCTACACTCCGCTCGTCCCTCTATGAACAGAGGGACAGCTTGCGGGCAAGCCCGATTGTTCTCTTTAGCATTGACGGTCAGTACCGACAACGTAGTAACTATTGCTATGACAAATCTATTATAATTCATAATTCACAATTCATAATTCAGAAGTCTTTGACTTCTTGTTGATTATCATATACATCACCGGCACGATGAAGCCGTTGAGGAGGGTCGATGTAGCCAGTCCTCCGAGGATGACCTTCGCCATGGGACTCTGTATCTCATTACCCGAGAGGTCGCCACCGAGAGCCAGTGGTATGAGGGCCAGGGCGGTGGTGAGTGCGGTCATGAGGATGGGATTGAGGCGGTCGGCCGAGCCGTGCATGATGCAGTAGGTGAGCGGGTGTCCCTCGGCACGCAAGTCGTTGTAGCGCTCGATGAGGAGCATGCCGTTACGTGTGGCAATACCGAAGAGCGAGATGAATCCGATGATGGCAGGGATGCTCATCTCCCCTCCCGTAGCCCACAGCACGAGCACACCGCCCACAAGGGCCAATGGCAGGTTGATGAGGATAACAGCGGCCTGCGCGAGGCTACGGAACTGGTTATATAATAAAAGGTACACCACCATGATGGCAAAGAGCGAGGCGATGAGCAGCGTGCGCGAGGCAGCCTCCTCGTTCTCGAACTGTCCGCCATACTCCACGTGATAGTCCTCGGGGAGTTCCACCTGCTCCTCCACAATGCTGCGTATGTCGGTGACTACGCCACGAAGGTCGCGCCCAGCGACATTGGCCGACACGACCACCTTGCGCTGCACATTCTCGCGGTTGATGGTGTTGGGGCCCGTCGACGACACCACATCGGCAATCTGCCCGAGCGTCACCTTCGTGCCCTTGGCATCGACAATCATACGGTTGATGTCCTCGGCCGTAGCACGACTATCGTCGCCCACCTTGAGGGTGAGGTCAAAGACGCGACGACCCTCATACACTTGTGACACAGGCTCACCAGCGAGCAACACGCCCACCATGTCGGCAAACTCGGGCATCGTAATGCCATATTGCGCCATCACCTCGCGGCGCGGGATGATCTTCAATTGTGGGCGCTCCACTTGTTGCTCTACGTTGAGGTCGGCAATACCCTCGACACCCTCCACGGCATTCTTTATCTGATTACCTATCTGGTACATCTTGTTGAGGTCGGTGCCAAATATCTTGATGGCGATGCTCGCGCGAGTGCCCGAGAGCATGGCATCGATGCGGTGACTGATGGGTGCTCCCACCTCGATGTTCGTGCCGGGCAGGGTGCCCAACTTCTCGCGTATCTCGGCCACGAGCTCCTCCTTGGGGCGGTCGCCCAAGATGAAGGGAGCCTCAATCTCCGATACGTTGACACCAAGCGCATGCTCGTCAAGTTCGGCACGGCCCGTCTTGCGGCCCACCGTTTGTATCTCGGGGATGGTGAGCAGGAGCTCCTCGGCACGACGCCCGATGTTGTCGGATTCCTCCAGCGAGATGCCCGGCAACGTAGCCACATTGATGGTGAACGATCCCTCATTGAAGGGCGGCAGGAACGAGCGTCCCAAGCCGAAGAAGGCCACCAGAGCCACCACGAAGAGCGCCACAGTACCACCCAGCACCAGCTTGTAATGATGCAAAGCCCATGCCAAGGCACGCGTGTAGATGCGTTGGAGATGACGCGTAAGAGGAGAGGCCCCCTCAACTCCCCCCGAGGGGGAGCCCACAACCATCGCGGAGCCTAATTTCCCCCTTCGGGGGGGATTAAGGGGGGCTAACAAATAGCTGCACAACACCGGCGTCAAGGTGAGTGCCACGAGGGTCGAGGAACACAGAGCCACGATGAAGGCGATGCCGAGCGGAGCGAGCATACGACCCTCCATGCCGGTAAGGAAGAACAGGGGCACAAAGGTAGCCACGATGATGAGTGTAGAGTTGAGGATAGGCATGCGCACCTCCTTGGAGGCCTCATATACTACGGTGAGCACGGGTCGTTGCCGTTCGGGAGGCAGGGCGCGGTTCTCGCCCAAGCGCTTGTACACATTCTCCACGTCGACGATGGCGTCGTCCACGAGCGAACCGATGGCGATGGCCAATCCGCCCAGACTCATGGTATTGATGGTGAGCCCCAGCGCATTAAGCGCGAGGATGGCAGCCACAAAAGCAAGCGGTATGGTGACGAGCGAGATAACCGTGGTGCGCACATTCATGAGGAACACGAAGAGCACGATGACCACGAAGATGGCACCCTCGATGAGTGAACGCTTCACATTGTCTATCGAACTATTGATGAAGCGCTCCTGACGATACACGTCGGTGGTGAGCACGACATCGACAGGCAGCTCGCGCTTGATATCTTCGAGCGTAGCATCCAGTTTCTCGGTAAGTTCCAATGTGCTTGTATGAGGCTGCTTGGTCACGGTCATGATCACGGCGGGCTCGGTGCGCAGTGAGGCCACACCAAACTTGGGACGATGGTCGCCTATCTTGACCACGGCAATGTGGTGGAGCCTCACCCCACCCCTCTCCCAAGGAGAGGGAGCTACAGACATCGCGGAGCCAGATTCCCCTCCTTGGGAGGGGTTAGGGGAGGCCTCACTTTTCACCACCGTCATCCCTATCTCCTCCACGCTGTTGGTCGAGAGCATACCACGGATGATATATTCGTTGCCATATTCGTAGATGGTGCCGCCCGTAGCATTCTGGTTCATACCACGTGTGGCCTCCAGCACCTCGAAGAGCGACACGCCGTAGTGCATCATCTTCTCGGGCGAGAGCAATATCTGATACTCCTTCACCTCACCGCCCAAGACGGCCACCTGTGCCACACCGCCCGTAGCAAGCAGGCGCGGACGGATGGTCCAATCGGCCAACGTGCGCAGATCTTGCATGGTTGTAGACGAAGACGAAAACGAAGACGAAGACTGGGCTTCGCTATGCATACCCTCCGGATGGGAGTTTTCGTTTTCGTCTTCGTTTTCGTTAATAGTAAGCGCCACAAACAGCACTTCGCCGAGGATTGAGGATTGCGGGCCCAGTGTGGGTGTGCCCACATGCTGCGGCAGGGCATCCATGACGGTAGCAATCTTCTCCGACACGATCTGTCGGGCACGGTAGATATCGGTACCCCAGTCAAACTCGACCCATACGATAGAGAAACCCGTGGTCGATGATGAGCGCACGCGGCGCACGTCGGTAGCGCCATTCACGGCCGTCTCGATGGGGAAGGTGACGAGTCGCTCCACCTCTTCGGGAGCCATACCCGTGGCCTCAGTCATCACCGTCACCGTAGGTGCGTTGAGGTCAGGAAACACGTCCACATCCATCGTTGTGGCGGTATAGGTACCTGCTGCCAGCAGCAACGCCGAGGCCACCAGCACCAGCAGGCGATTATTAAGCGAAAAACGAATAATTTTGTTTAACATAATAGTAAGAAGGGCCTCCCCCTGCCCCTCCCAAGGAGGGGTGACTCGGACATCGAGGGAAGAATTTATTGCTTAGGATTTAGACTAAATAACTTCGTTGTTGAGCATGCGAGCACGAATCTTTTGATTTCAGTGTTTAGAGAAGGTTCCCGAAATCCCCCTCCTTGGGAGGGGTTAGGGGAGGCTCCCTTAATTTTAGTGTGAGTGTCCGTGCGGTATGGCGGTGGTCATCGAAGCCAGTTTCACCTGGTAGGCACCGCGGGTTACCACGCGCTCGCCATGGTGTAGACCATGCAGAATCTCCACACGCTCGCCATTGCGACGGCCGGGGTGTACCTCACGCTTCTCAAACTCCTCGGCACACACCTGCACATACACGAAGTAGAGTCCCTGCTCCTCGGTGAGTGCCGTCACAGGCACCGACACCACCCCACTCTCGGGTTGCGTGAGCAGGTATACCTCGGCATACGCCCCTGCGATGAGGTCGCCCACATTGTCCACCTCGAAGGTTACGGGGATGAAGGCTCCCACGGCCGTGCGGCCATAAGCCAGGAGGCGGCCACCCAATTCGTCGGTTTTGTAGAGTTTGTCGCTATAGGTAGGGCTGAAATGTGCCTTGCTCACCTTGGGCAATTGTGCAAAGTCGCGCTCGTTCACCTCGGCCACGAGTCTGAGGCGGCGTGTCTGTGTCACCACCGCCACGGGCTGCCCCACTTCCACGTAACTACCGTTGGGCACAAGCAACTGCTTCAAGTATCCCGCGATGGGCGATGAGAGCGAAGCACCCTTCTCGGTCATCCCCTCGGCCTGCCCCTCATAGGTGGTCTTGGCCGTTTCATAGCGCAGGCGTATCTGCTCAAACTCCTTGGCCGACACGATCTTATCTTCTACCAATCGCAAGGCGCGTTCATACTCGGCCTTAGCCGT
>JBGVOS010000040.1:0-66675 GCA_045126595.1 Bacteroidaceae bacterium
ATTTTCCAACGGAGAGATAGCATGATTCAACACCATATTCTTGTAGTTAGCCTCCTCTGTAGCGAGTCTCTCAACTAACTCGTTTGTTGCAATTTCTCTTATTTCTGCAATTTTCATAATCTCTACTTTTTAATAAGTTCGTTATTTCTTGTCAAGATTATTACTTAGAGAAGTCGTAATCGCGACGTACTACAAACTTAGTAATGATAGGCAACTTCTGAGCACCGAGACGCAAAGCCTCCTTAGCTACATCGAAGGGTACACCATCAATTGCGATAATCATACGACCCGGAGTTACAGGGGCTACGAAGCCTTCGGGACTACCCTTACCTTTACCCATACGTACATCAGCAGGCTTCTTGGTGATAGGTTTATCCGGGAAAATGCGGATCCATACCTGACCTTGACGTTGCATGTAACGGGTTACAGCGATACGGCAAGCCTCAATCTGACGGCCGGTAATCCATTTGGTACCCATTGACTTGATTCCAAATGAACCAAAAGCCAACTGGTTACCTCTCTGGGCATTACCCTTAGCAGAGCCTTTCTGGACTCTTCTATATTTAGTCTTTTTCGGTTGTAACATAGTCTTTAATCAATTAACGATTGTTGTTTTTCTTTTTCTTGAAGTTCTTACCACCGTTACCGCGACCAGACTCCTTAGACTGAACGAAGTTGGGAGCGAAATCACGCTTACCATACACTTCGCCACGGCAGATCCATACCTTAACACCGAGGATACCTACCTTTGTCAATGCCTCAGCCTGGCAATAGTCGATATCAGCGCGGAAGGTATGCAGGGGAGTACGACCCTCCTTGTACATCTCAGAACGTGCAATTTCAGCACCGTTGAGACGACCTGAAATCTGAATCTTGATACCCTCAGCGCCCATACGCATCGTGTTGGCAATAGCCATCTTGATAGCACGACGGTATGCAATCTTACCCTCCAACTGACGAGCAATGTTATTTGCTACGATCACGGCATCAAGTTCGGGCTTCTTAACTTCAAAAATATTGATCTGAACTTCCTTATCGGTAACCTTCTTCAACTCCTCTTTGAGCTTGTCAACTTCCTGTCCACCCTTGCCGATGATCAACCCGGGGCGAGCGGTGCATACAGTAATAGTAACAAGCTTCAACGTACGCTCGATTACGATGCGTGAAACGCTGGCCTTAGCCAGACGTGCGTTCAGATATTCGCGGATTTTGGTATCTTCTACCAAGCGGTCGCTATACTGTCCGTACCAACTTGAATCCCAACCTCTGATTACACCTAAACGGTTGCTTATTGGATTAACTTTCTGTCCCATCTTTAATCTTGATTTTCATTAGTACTTTTAGTATCAACGAACAAAGTCACGTGGTTTGAACGCTTGCGAATACGATAACCTCTACCCTGGGGTGCGGGACGCATACGCTTCAGCGTAGCAGCACCATCTACAAAAATCTTGGTAACGAACAATTCGCCAGCCTCGGCCTTACGTTCGTTCTTCTGTTCCCAGTTAGCGATAGCAGAGCGCAACAGCTTCTCTACATCTGCTGAAGCTGCCTTTGTAGAGAACTTCAACACACCGAGCGCACGATTCACCTCCATACCGCGAATCATATCGCATACGAGGCGCATCTTGCGGGGTGATGAAGGTACATTGTTCAACTTCGCAAAATACTGGGTCTTCAAGGCTTCTTTTCTCTTTTCAGCCGATAAATGTTTTCTTGCTCCCATTATCTTATTTTATTTTTATACATTAGAATGGCCTGCTTATTTCTTACGGTTACCAGAGTGACCACGGAATGTACGTGTGGGTGCGAATTCGCCCAACTTGTGACCTACCATGTTTTCTGTAACATAAACAGGGATAAAATTCTTTCCGTTATGAACTGCAATTGTGTGTCCAACGAAGTCAGGTGAAATCACCGAAGCACGGGCCCAAGTCTTCACAACAGACTTCTTGCCACTTTCATTCATTGAGAGCACCTTCTTCTCAAGCGATACGTTAATATACGGACCTTTTTTTAATGAACGACTCATAATTTACTCAAGTTTACTAGTTATTACTTTCTTCTCTCAATGATATACTTAGAAGAGTGCTTCTTCGGAGCTCTTGTCTTCAAGCCCTTAGCATACAAGCCCTTACGTGAACGAGGATGACCTCCAGACTGACGGCCTTCACCACCACCCATGGGGTGATCAACAGGGTTCATAACAACACCACGGTTGTGAGGACGACGACCGAACCAACGAGTGCGACCAGCCTTACCTGAGCTCTCGAGTGCGTGGTCAGAGTTACCTACGCTACCGATAGTAGCCTTGGCTGCGCTCAGCACCTTACGCAACTCACCCGAGGGGAGCTTGATTACGCAGTAATCACCCTCACGAGAAGTCAACTGAGCAAAGTTACCTGCAGATCTTACGAGCACTGCGCCCTGACCAGGACGGAGCTCGATGTTGTGTACCACGGTACCTACAGGGATATTCTTGAGCGGGAGTGCATTACCTATCTCAGGGGCTGCATTCTCACCAGAAACGAGTGTCATACCAACTTGCAATCCGTTAGGAGCAATGATATATCTCTTTTCACCATCAGCGTAGAACAACAGAGCGATACGAGCCGAACGGTTCGGATCGTATTCAATTGTCTTAACCACTGCGGGAACACCGTCTTTCTCTCTCTTGAAGTCGATGAATCTGAATTTTCTCTTGTGACCGCCACCCATGTAACGCATGGTCATCTTACCAACGTTGTTACGGCCGCCGGTTGAGTTCTTACCACATACAAGAGATTTTTCTGGTACCGATGCAGTAATCTCTTCGAAGGTACCAATAGCTTTGTGTCTCTGCCCCGGTGTTGTGGGCTTAAATGTACGTACTGCCATTTCTATTAAATATTGCTATAAAAATCAATTGTGTCGCCATCCTTGAGAGTTACGATTGCTTTCTTGTAAGCATTTGTACGACCCTTCAAGAGGCCTGACTTTGTCCAACGTGCCTTATTCTTACCGGCATAACGGATTGTATTTACATCTACAACCGTTACATTGTACAAAGCCTCTACTTCGTTCTTAATCTCCACTTTGTTTGCTTCAGGACTTACAATGAATCCGAAACGATTTGACTTCTCAGTGATAGAAGTCATCTTCTCAGTTACTAAAGGTTTAACGATAATACCCATTTTTTAAGCCTCCTTATTCATTAAAGTTCCTTCGATAACAGCCAGCGCACTTTCAGTTACAACCATAGCGTCTGCATTCAATACTTGGTATGTATTCACAGCAGATGCTACAGCCATATCCTGACGCTGTATGTTACGTGCTGACAAATATACGTTTTTATTTGCTTCTGCCAAAACCATAAGCAACTTTTTATCAGCCACTTTGAGGTTTTTCAGCAATTCTACGTACTGCTTGGTCTTGGGAGCCTCGAAATTGAAATCTTCAACTACCAAAAGAGCGTTCTCCTGAGCCTTATAAGCCAATGCAGACTTACGAGCCAAGTTCTTCACTTTCTTGTTCAATTTGAAGCCATAATCACGGGGTTGGGGACCGAATACACGGGCACCACCTACCAATACAGGAGAGTTGATATCACCACGACGAGCGCCGCCGCCACCCTTCTGACGACCGAGCTTACGTGTTGAACCTGAAATCTCACTTCTTTCTTTTGACTTATGAGTACCCTGACGCTGGTTAGCCATATACTGCTTTACATCCAAGTAGATGGCGTGATCATTGGGCTCAATGCCGAAGATAGCATCGTTCAATACGACCTTTCTTCCGGTGTCTTCACCTTTAATGTTATATACGCTAACTTCCATTATTTCTCAACAATTACGATTGAACCATTGTAACCGGGAACAGAACCCTTCACTACGAGGAGGTTGTTCTCAGGAATTACCTTAATCACTTGCAGGTTATGGATTGTAACACGCTCGTTACCCATGTGACCGGCCATACGCATGCCCTTGAATACCTTTGCGGGGTATGAACAAGCACCGATAGAACCCGGTTTACGAGCACGATTGTGCTGACCGTGAGTAGTCTGACCTACACCACCGAAACCATGTCTTTTAACAACGCCTTGGAAGCCCTTACCCTTTGATGTGCCCACTACAGATACATAATCAGCATCAGCGAACAGATCTACGGTGATAACGTCACCCAAGTTGTACTCTGTCTCAAAATTCTTGAACTCGGCCAAGTGTCTCTTGGGAGTTACACCAGCTTTCTTGAAGTGGCCCATGAGAGGAGCGCTTGTGTGCTTCTCCTTCTTGTCCTGGAAGCCTACCTGTACGGCAGCATAGCCATCCTTCTCAACACTCTTTACCTGTGTAACTGTACAAGGACCTACTTCGATAACAGTGCATGGAACATTCTTACCATCGGCACTGAAAACGGATGTCATTCCGATTTTTTTTCCTAATAATCCTGGCATTTCAGTTAAATTTTAAATTGTTTGTTTTAATCACACTTTGATTTCTACTTCCACTCCACTGGGCAACTCGAGCTTCATGAGCGCATCAACGGTCTTAGCTGTAGAGCTATAGATGTCGATGAGTCTCTTGTAAGAAGAGAGTTGGAACTGTTCACGTGACTTCTTGTTTACGAAAGTCGAACGGTTTACTGTAAAGATTCTCTTGTGTGTAGGCAAGGGGATAGGACCGCTAACGATAGCACCTGTAGCCTTCACAGTCTTTACGATCTTCTCAGCTGACTTGTCAACCAAGTTGTGGTCGTAAGATTTCAGTTTAATTCTAATTTTTTGACTCATTAGTGTTTTAAGTTAATAATTATATAATATAATAAGGAATGGCCGATTAAGAGTCATTCGCTAATCGGCCTTTCCATTTTCATTTTTATACGAGGTCTGCACGTCCACCGTTCTCTTCGAGCACGGCCTTTGCAATCTGACGGCTTACTGCTGCGTGATGGTCGTAAGTCATGGTTGATGTAGCGCGACCAGAGGTGATGCTACGGAGAGCGGTTACATAACCGAACATCTCTGCCAAGGGCACCTTAGCCTTTACTACACGAGCGCCTGAACGGCTGCTCTCCATACCCTCTACCTGACCGCGACGCTTGTTCAGGTCACCGATAACGTCACCCATGTTCTCCTCGGGAGTAACAACCTCGAGACGCATGATGGGCTCCATGATCTGAGGAGCAGCCTTAGCGCATGCATTCTTGAAGGCCTGGATAGCGCAGATTTCGAATGACAGCTGGTCAGAGTCTACGGGGTGGAATGAACCATCGACGAGAGTAACCTTGAGTGAATCGAGGGGATAGCCACCGAGGATACCGTTACGCATAGCGGTCTGGAAGCCCTTCTGTACGGCGGGGATGAATTCGCTAGGAACGTTACCACCCTTCACCTCATTCACGAACTGAAGACCACCCTGTGTCCAATCCTCATCAACGGGACCAACCTTAACGATGATATCAGCGAACTTACCGCGACCACCTGACTGCTTCTTGTAAACCTCACGGAGCTCAACAGTCTGAGAGATTGCCTCCTTGTAGCTAACCTGGGGACGACCCTGGTTACACTCTACGTTGAACTCGCGCTTGAGACGGTCGATGATGATATCCAAGTGGAGCTCACCCATACCAGAGATTACGGTCTGACCAGTCTGCTCGTCGGTCTTAACGGTAAATGTGGGGTCCTCCTCGGCGAGCTTAGCCAAGCCGTTAGAGAGCTTGTCCACATCCTTCTGAGACTTGGGCTCTACAGCGATACCGATAACGGGATCGGGGAAGTCCATAGACTCGAGCATTACAGAGAGTGACTCATCGCAAAGAGTATCACCAGTGCGGATATCCTTGAAACCTACACCAGCACCGATATCACCGGCAGCGATGCAGTCAACGGGAGTCTGCTTGTTCGAGAACATCTGGAAGATACGTGATACGCGCTCCTTCTTACCAGAACGGGGGTTGTAAACGTATGAACCAGCGGTTACGCAACCAGAGTATACGCGGAAGAATACCAAACGACCTACATAGGGGTCAACGGCAATCTTAAATGCGAGGGCTGTGGTTTTCTCATCCTCCTGAGTCTTGAGCTCTACCACGTCACCAGTAGAAGAGTCTGTGCACTCTACAGTAGGCTGGTCGATGGGTGAAGGCAAGAATGCGCAAACGTAGTCAAGCAAGGTCTGTACGCCCTTGTTCTTGAATGAAGAACCGCAGAGCATCGGAACGAGCTCCATCTTCAAGCAACCGATACGAGCACACTTGATGATCTCCTCCTCAGTTACTGAATCGGGATCGTCGAGGTACTTCATCATCACCTCGTCGTCGAACTCAGCTACCTTGTCGAGCAAGTTCTCACGCCATTTGATAGCCTCATCCATCATGTCAGCGGGAATCTCCTCTACAGAGTAGTCAGCACCCATGGTTTCATCGTGCCAGAGGATAGCCTTCATCTTGATAAGGTCAACTACACCCTTAAAGTTGAACTCAGCACCGATAGGAATTACAACGGGGCAAGGATTAGCACCGAGAACGGTCTTCATCTGGTTTACCACGCTGTAGAAGTCAGCACCCTGACGGTCCATCTTATTTACATAAGCGATACGGGGTACGTTGTACTTATCAGCCTGACGCCATACAGTCTCCGACTGGGGCTCTACACCACCTACTGCACAGTAAGCAGCAACAGCACCATCAAGGATACGCAAGCAACGCTCTACCTCAGCGGTAAAGTCAACGTGTCCCGGGGTGTCGATAAGGTTGATCTTGTACTGAGTACCATTCCATTTCCAACGAGTGGTAGTAGCAGCCGATGTGATAGTGATACCACGCTCCTGCTCCTGAGCCATCCAGTCCATGGTAGCTGCACCATCGTGCACCTCACCAATCTTGTGAGTCAGACCGGTATAGAAAAGGATACGCTCTGATGTGGTAGTCTTACCAGCATCGATGTGCGCCATGATACCGATATTTCTCGTCAGTGATAAATCTTGTTTTGCCATTTATAAAACGTATTAAATAGTCCTTACCGAAATTAGAATCTGAAGTGAGCGAATGCACGGTTAGCCTCAGCCATGCGGTGCATATCCTCCTTACGCTTGAAGGCACCACCCTGGTTGTTGAATGCATCGAGAATCTCAGAAGAGAGCTTGTCAGCCATGGTCTTACCACCACGCTTGCGAGCGTAGAGGATCATATTCTTCATGCTGATAGACTCCTTACGGTCAGCGCGGATCTCAGTGGGCACCTGATAGGTAGCACCGCCGATACGACGTGACTTAACCTCAACTTGGGGAGTAATGTTATCAAGGGCTTTCTTCCAGATTTCGAGAGCAGAGAGCTCAGAATCAGACATTTTTGCCTTCACCTTGTCGAGTGAAGCGTAAAAGATCTCGTAAGAGATGTTCTTCTTACCATCGTACATGAGATGGTTAACGAACTTAGATACTTTTACATCGTTAAATACGGGATCCGGAAGGACCATACGTTTTTTTGGTTTTGCTTTTCTCATTTCTTTCTTGAAAAGTTTTTGTTTTCGTTTGGGGCTGCATTTTTGTTTTCTTCAACACCCACTCTTGGGCATTTACTCAACCTTTATAGCTTATCCAACAAACCAAAACGTAGTTAATTTACTGTGTTTTTAAGTTTTGAGGGCTTTAACCTCAGACTGCGCACTTACGCAGCCGCGTTGATCAATAAGCTGTTATGGCTTACTTCTTAGCTTTGGGGCGCTTAGCACCGTACTTAGAACGACGCTGGAGACGGTTAGCAACACCGGCGGTATCCAATGTACCACGAACGATGTGATAACGTACACCAGGGAGGTCCTTCACACGACCACCGCGTACCAATACGATTGAGTGCTCCTGCAAGTTGTGGCCTTCACCGGGGATGTAAGAGTTAACTTCCTTCTGGTTTGTCAAGCGCACACGTGCTACTTTTCTCATTGCTGAGTTAGGCTTCTTAGGTGTAGTTGTGTACACACGAGTGCAAACACCACGACGCTGGGGACAGCTGTCCAAAGCGGGTGATTTGCTCTTGTCTGCAAGCACCTGTCTGCCTTTTCTAACTAATTGTTGAATTGTTGGCATTTTGTTAATTTTTAATTATTTATAGTTTAATATAGTTGTCTTTTTCATGCGAGCGGACACAGTCCACTCCATATTCGGGGTGCAAAGTTAGTGGTTTTCTTCCGATTGGCCAACTAATCTTGCTATTTTTTTCAAAGAAAATGTGTTGTATAACATTTTTAGTCGTAAGTGCATACCTTATAAAACGCAAGAATAAAGCAAAATTCAGCCGTGTCATCCTGAGCACAACGAAGAACCTTCAAGTCGCCGTTAAAGGCAATCCCGTTCAGGACTTACAAAATACAATTGCGAGAAGCTTCACGCTGTTCAGCATGCATAGGTCTTTGAGCAGCACCTATATACTACCTTATTATATCATTTATTTCTTTTTCTGCTCCAACGATTATGCGTCCACAGCCACATGTGAGGTTGTGCCTTGACGTCTTCTTCCAACATCTTCATATAGCTCTTGCTATAGCCATACTCATCGCCTTCGATGGGCTCTATCGGATGATACGTCAGTTCATAGTATCCACGGCGCACACACTTCATGCTACCATATACAAAATGAGCATTGAGTTTGCGGCCCATACCCTCGCCCCCCGTAATAATCGGAGTATCCTGATTGAGAAAGTCCATCCACTCGGGTTCAGGCCTCCAAGGCGGACGTTGATCAGCAATGAGTCCGAGCAGAATCTGTTTACCCTCACGTACCCTTGTGATGATATAGCGCAAGGCCTGCTTTTGAGGCACACCCACGGAATGGAAACGGCTACGCAACCGGAACATCAGCCTGTCCACCACCTTATCTTTAAGCGGATGATAGATCTGCACGGCCTCAAGGTCGGGGTGTGACCACAGCGTGATAGAGATGACATATTCCCAGTTGCAGTGATGTCCCAAATAGAGGAAAATGGGGCGACCATCCTCTCGCAATTGCTCCACATACTCAGGATTCGTGAAGCAAAGACGACGCTTCATCTGCTTGTCTGAGATATGCATCAATTTGATTGTCTCTACCAAATAATCACAGAAATGTCGGTAAAACCGCTTTTCTATCTCCACAATCTCCTGCTCCGGCTTCTCGGGGAAAGCGTTCATGAGATTCTTACGGGTGACCGTGCGACGATACCCCACTATATAATATACTATAGGATAAAGCACACTACTCAGCGCATGCAACACCCAGTAGGGCCAAATGGCCAATGCCTTGACAGCCACAAACAGCAGACAATATTTGATTTTATCCTTCATCATTAACAGTCAATCGCCCTCGTCAATCGTTTTCCTCCTTATACCACGACGCATACATCAAGTATTGTCGTGCGATGCGTTGGTTGAGTTCTCGGCTCTGCTCGGGGTCCACCTTCTTGACAAACTTGGCCGGTACGCCGGCCCACAACTCATTGGGGCCAACAACAGTCCCCGAGGTTACCACAGCGCCAGCCGCCACGATAGCCCCCTCGCCCACCACCACATGGTCGAGCAGCGTAGAACCCATACCGATGAGTGCATTATCTTTCACCGCAGCGCCGTGAATGGTTACGTTATGCCCTACAGAGACGTTGTCACCAATCTCGATGGTCGACTTTTGGTACAGCGTATGCAACACACTGCCATCCTGTATGTTCACCCCATTACCTATGCGTATGCTGTTGACATCGCCCCTCAGCACAGCACCAAACCAAATGCTACAGTCGCGGCCCATCACCACATCCCCAATGACGGCAGCATTGTCTGCCAAGTAGCAGTTCTCCCCTATCTCGGGTGTGAAGCCTCGTACCGATTTTATGATTGCCATAATTGTTATATAAATAGGAGTGCGAAAATAGCGTAAAAGCATCTCTAATCCAAAAAAAACGGCATAAATTTTCGGCACAACAGCTATAGTTCTACTGATCAACAAAGGCTTTTCCCCTGACGGACAAAGAGAAAAAATCGTTCCTCCGCGGAGGTGATTTCGTCCCTCCGCGGAGGGGACAAGTTGTCTCCGCGAAGGGAATATAGAACCTCCGCGGAGAGATGAAAAATTACAGCTACATCTTTTGAAAGTTGGTAGGCTGCGATATAGCTATCGCAGAGGGAGAAATCATAATTATTGCCAACAAGAATGACCGATACCCTCCGCAACGGGGTATCGGTCGATAACCACCATAGTTTCTGACAGTTACACAAAGCTACCGACACCTTGACTAAAAAAGCCTTTAGAAATAATATCGCAGTGGGGACATTTACAGACTACCCTACCCACCTTGCCACGCCCAACGCCGAGAGCAGCACGGTCGCATAGCGCAGGGTGCGCCCGATAATCATGGTGAGATTGGTGAGGATCGGGTTACTACGCATCATACCCAATGTGAGCAAGAGGGCATCGCCAATGATGGGGAGCCAGCAGAAGAAGCCCATCCATGCGCCCCAGCGCGTCACCCAACGGCGAGTACGCTGCATGTATTGTTCCTTAATTTTGAATTTTCGTTGTACCCAATCGGGATTAGCCAACCGACCGAGGCAGTAGCACGAGATGCCACCCAGGGTGTTGCCTACCGAAGCGGCGAGCAGCAGCATCCAAGGGTCTACGCCCACGGCAAGCAGGGCAATCATTACCGTCTCGCTGCTAAAGGCAATCACACTGCCAGCCAAGAAGGCGGCGATGAACATACCCCAAGGGCCATAGCTGACGAGTACGTCAAAGAGTTGTTCCATAAGTATAGCCAAGCGTGAGGAGCCAAGCAAATAACAGCACGACGAGGTAGATGTTCTTGGCCCGTGTAACATTGCGGGCAAAAAAGATTGAGCCAAGGAGCGAAACATAGAGCAACACGCCGGGGAACAACGCCGAATAGAATTTAGGGAACAGACAGAGAGTGATCAGAAGCAGCACAAGCAAGGCAATGAGCATGCGGAACCCCGCGCTGGCCTGCTGCCTCATGGTACGGTCAAGTATTATCGTCACACTGCCCGGTACGGCCAGTAGCAAAGCCCACAGCAGTTGCGCCCAAAGCAAGGGGCCATCCAAAACCGGTGCTACAGACACCGAAGGGAGTATCTCCCCGCAGCAATGGGTGATTAAGTCGGTCCGGTCAACAAGGAAAAGCACACTACCCGCCACCCAATAAGGCAGCAGCAATCCCCAAAGGGCTGCAAAGAAGGTGCGCCCATGCAGCGATTCCATAAAAGCGCCACACAGCACCAAGCAAGGGAGTGTCAACAATAGCGAGGGAGCCAGCAGGCATTCCACCCCCACCAAAGCAAAAGCGAGGAAGTAGCGGCCCATAGCATTGCGGTCGCGGTAAGTGCGCAACAAGATGTAGCAGGCTGTGGGCAACAACACCAGATGTACTGCATCCACTCCTACCGGAACCAACTGAGGAGCTATAGTACAGGCCATGAAGAAGAGTGTAGCAGACAAGCCACTCTTGACATCGCCAAACGAGAGTTCACGTTCCACCTTCACCGACAGCCAACCAACAAGGATACATAGCATCAGGCCGAGGCTGTCGGCTGCACCGATTCCCCCGCCCCATTCTACAGCATGCATAACCCATGCAGCAATACACAACAAGGCGGCAATGTATGCTGCCGCCTTACTGTGTACGATGAAATGGACGATTTTCTTCATTACAGGATGTCCTTACCTATATCGCTACGGCAATACATATCGGTAAAGTGCAGTGCCTGTGCATTTTTGAACGACATGGCCAACGCTTCGAGTTGGGTTTCGCCATACGAGCTTACAGCGATGACGCGACCACCGTTGGTCACTACCTGTCCATCCTTCACGGTCGTTCCGGCATGGAAGAGGTAGCTTCCATCCACCTTATCAAAGCCGGTGATAGGATAACCCTTCTTGTAATCGCCGGGGTAGCCGCCCGATACAAGCATCACGCAGACAGCTGAGCGGGGATCAAACTCAATAGCACGCTCACCGAGGTTGCCCTGAGCCACACCTTCGAAGAGATCCACGATGTCACTCTTCAAGCGCAGCATCACGCTCTCGGTCTCGGGGTCACCCATACGCACGTTATACTCGATCACCATCGGCTCGCCCTTCACATTGATGAGTCCGAAGAAAATGAAACCCTTGTAGTCGATACCCTCGGCAGCCAGGCCCTCCACAGTGGGACGCACGATGCGCTCCTCTACCTTCTGCATCCACTCGGGAGTAGCAAACGGCACGGGAGAGATAGAGCCCATACCACCGGTATTGAGACCTGTGTCACCCTCACCAATGCGCTTGTAGTCCTTCGCCTCGGGCAGGAGCTTGTAGTGGGTACCGTCGGTGAGCACGAACACCGAGCACTCTACGCCACTGAGGAACTCCTCGATGACCACGCTTGCCGAAGCCGAGCCGAACATACCGCCCAGCATCTCGCTGAGCTCCTTCTCGGCCTCCTCGATGGTGTCGAGGATGAGCACACCCTTACCAGCACAGAGGCCATCGGCCTTCAACACATAGGGAGCCTCAAGAGTGTGGAGGAAGGCGATACCCTCGTTCAGTGTATCTTGAGTAAAAGTCTGATAACGTGCTGTGGGAATGTTATGACGCATCATGAAAGCCTTGGCAAAATCCTTGCTGCCTTCGAGCGTAGCGCCCTCCTTGGAGGGACCGATAACGGGGATGTTCTTCAACTGCTCATCGTCGCGGAAGAAGTCGTAGACACCCTTCACCAACGGATCCTCGGGACCAACGACCACCATGTTTACATCGTTGGCAAGCACAAAGGCCTTGATACCCTCGAAGTCGGTAGCCGAGAGCGCTACGTTTTCACCCACCTCGCCCGTTCCGGCATTGCCGGGAGCAATAAACAATTTTTCTACTTTCGGACTCTGGCTAATCTTCCAAGCCAAGGCATGCTCGCGTCCTCCACTGCCTAATAATAATATCTTCATACGCTTTACTAATTCTATTTCGGGGAAATAAGCCATTTTTTCCTTAGCGATATACTCAGGAGCAAGATTTCTGATGCCGATTTCCATCATAATTCCTATTTATACATTATTTATTATACTCTGCCACCTCAGCGATGCGCTTGGGGATATCGATATTGTCCATCTGTCCGGTGAAGCGCTCGGCGCCGTTACCCACGGCAAACACAGGAACATAGGCTGCCGTGTGACTACCCACGGGCCAACTTACCATAGCAATCTTATCAAGAATTCTTACCGCCAATGCAGCGATGGGCTCATCCATGTAATATAGGCTCTTGGCCATACGCACATCCTTATTGTTGGCAATAGAACGTTGGTACTCTTCAAGCAGCGCCTGCTCCTCTGAAGGACTGAGAGAGACAGTATCCCAAAAACCGAAATTCTCTTTCAACGCTTCACGCATCTGATCCCACGTCACTTTATCCTTACTCTCGTGGCGCATTTGGTTGACCACACGAGAGAAGCCTACATGGCTGACCTTCTGTGCATACAACGTCGGGAAGTTCAGCGCATAACGGCCGTTACCGAGGGTAAGTCCACCCGTCTCATGATCGGCCGTAACCA
Organism: Bacteroidaceae bacterium; assembly: GCA_045126595.1. Taxonomy (GTDB): domain Bacteria; phylum Bacteroidota; class Bacteroidia; order Bacteroidales; family Bacteroidaceae; genus UBA1189. The sequence goes on from JBGVOS010000040.1 coordinate 13,533, forward strand.
CAATCAAAGTCTCTTTGGGGTGCTTCTTGTAGAATTCATAGGCTACCTGGATAGCCTTGTCAAAGTCAGCCACCTCATGAAATACCGTAGCGGCATCATTGGCATGGGCCGCATAGTCAATCTTACCTCCCTCGACCATAAGGAAAAAGCCCTTACGATTATCCAACACCTCAATGGCTGCAGTGGTTATCTCGGCTAAAGAAAGATCATCTTCGGTCGCATCAATGGCATAGGGCAGTGTCTTTTCTACAGCACTCTTCTCTTGGATGAGAATAATCTTATTGCCACGATGTCCATTCCGGAATTTTTCATAACCTCGTATAATCTTATAATCGGCATCCTTAGCTACATCGTACAACTGTGGAGCCTTCTTGTCGTCACCGTTTATATTCTCCTCAAAGTCGCCACCGCCAAAGAAGTTATAGCCAGACTGCGCCAATTGCACACCAATCTCATAATAATCGTTGCGATTGGCCTGATGCGCATAGAAGGATGCAGGCGTAGCATGGTTGAGCGTCACACTGGTAGCAATGCCCACTCGTTTTCCTTGTTCCTTCGCCAAAGCCGCTATACTATTCAATTTGGCCACTTGATTGACCGCAAGGCCTATTGTACCATTCAAGGTCTTCTCACCACAAGCAAGCGCCGTACCACCTGCTGCCGAGTCGGTCACATCACTATTGGCCGAAAAGCTGGTTGCCAAGCCAGTAAAGGGGAATCCCGTAAAACACAAAGGAGCCGCACCCAGAGAAGTTCCTTTCTGTCCAAGGAAATATTGGGTGCCCATCACATGATTAAGACTCATGCCATCACCAATAAAGTAAAATACATACTTAGGGGCCTTGGCTATTCCTGCCAAACAAAAGCATGCAAACAATAGAATGACTGATAATGTTCTCTTTTGTCTCATAGTGGTATTATTTAAAGTTATGTGTCAATTCTTATAACTCACCAATAATGCAAGCAGATATCAATATGCCGTCGCCTTGAGGTTAAGTCCAGTAGTTTCTTCGAGGTTAAAAAGCAGATTCATATTATGTACCGCCTGTCCGCTAGTACCCTTCAACAAGTTGTCGATGCACGAGGTGATGAGCAGTATATCGCCATGCTTCTCCAAGTGTATCAGACACTTGTTGGTATTGATTACCTGCTTTAAGTCGATATTGTCCGGTGTCACGTGTGTAAACGAGTCCTTGGCATAGTAGTCAGTATACAGTTGCGTGAGTTCCTCTACGGCCACCTTGTTCTTCACCATGATGGTACAGAAGATACCGCGCGTGAAGTTACCGCGATAGGGTACAAAGTGGATGTTCGCCTTGAAACTGCTCTGCAACTGCTCCAACGACTCGCGTATCTCAGGCAGATGCTGGTGCACGAAGGGCTTGTAGATGCTCACATTGTCGTTGCGCCAGCTGAAGGTAGTCTGCGACGAGGCCTTGTGACCCGTACCCGTACTGCCGATAATGGCATGCACATAGATATCATCGCCCAACATAAGGTTCTTGGCCAAGGGCAGCAAGCCCAGCGTGATGCAGGTGGCAAAGTTACCGGGATTAGCCACGTAGCGGCTCTTGCAGATGGCGCGACGATTCAGTTCAGGCAAGCCGTAGATAAATTCCTTGTCGTTGTCCTTGAGCCGATAATTACGCGAGAAGTCAATGATTTTCAGTCTCTCGGGAATCTCATGCGTCTCCATAAACTGACGGCTCTCCTCGGCTGTGGTGATGAGGAAGAGCAGGTCTATCTTGTCCAGCTCGGGCTCTTCGGAGAACTCCAGTTCCGTCTCGCCATAAAGTCCGCGATGCACCTCGTGAATCTTCTGTCCACTGTTGCCACGTCCCGTGATGAACATGAGCTGCACATCGGGGTGATTGAGCAAAAGGCGGATAAGTTCACCACCGGTGAATCCAGCACCTTCAATAATTCCTGTCTTTATCATAGTCTGTTTAATATTTCTGTTTCAGGGACGACACCCATGCGTTCCAATTCCAGCAACACATCCTGCTTTGTATACCCCTCCTTTATAATAAGGAATATAGTATCGTATCCCGCCACCGTGCCTAATACGGACTTCAACCCGCCCCGGTCAATGTCCGCAGCGATGCCCGCAGCATACCCTGGGCGCGTCTTCATCACCGCGACATTCGACGAGAAGGCTATCGACACGAAAGCTTCCGCCAACGGCACATTGCCAGTCGCACCATTGCGATTGCGCAGAGGGCTGTCGGGCAACAGGTAGATGCACTCACCGCCTGGCACTACCTCCTTCGTCACCTCCAACTCCTTGAGGTCCCGCGAGAGGGTAGCCTGCGTACACTCATAGCCAAGTGCTGTGAGCCGCCCCAGCAGTTCATCCTGACTGCCGATGCGCTCGCCCGCAATGATGATGCGGATGGCACTGAGTCTACTGTGTTTGTTCTTCATCGGTTTATTATCATTTCTGTCATCCTGAACGAAGAGAGGAATCTCGCGTTGGAACATCGCCAAACACACTACGAGATTTCTCACTTTGCCCGAAAATAACAAAGCAAAGTTTTATTTAGCCATCACGCCTCCTCCGAAGAGTTCGACATGAGGTATGCCTTGATGAAGCCATCAATCTTGCCGTCCATCACCCCACCTACATCCGAGGTCTGGTGTCCTGTGCGGTGGTCCTTCACGCGGCGGTCATCGAAAACGTAGCTGCGTATCTGCGAGCCCCACTCGATCTTTTTCTTTCCAGCCTCCACCTTGGCCTGCTCCTCCATACGGTGCTGCAGTTCGCGGTCATAGAGTTGTGAACGGAGCAGTCGCAAGGCGTTCTCCTTGTTCTTGGGTTGGTCACGGGTCTCGGTGTTTTCAATCATAATCTCCTCCTGCACACCGGTGTAGGGGTCGGTATATTGGTAGCGCAGACGCACGCCCGACTCCACCTTGTTCACGTTCTGACCACCGGCACCGCCGCTTCGGAATGTATCCCACGAGAGCAGGGCGGGGTTGATCTCAATTTCTATACTGTCATCGATGAGCGGTGTCACAAATACCGATGCAAATGAGGTCATGCGTTTGCCTTGGGCATTATAGGGAGATACGCGCACGAGGCGGTGCACACCGTTCTCGCTCTTCAGGTAACCATAGGCGAAGGGGCCTTCAAGCTCCATCGTCACGGTCTTGATGCCCGCCTCATCACCATCCTGCAGGGTAGAGATGCGGAGGTTGTAGCCATTGGTCTCGGCCCAGCGCATATACATACGCATCAGCATTGATGCCCAATCCTGCGCTTCGGTACCACCGGCACCGGCATTGATCTTGAGCACGCAGTCCATATTGTCGGCCTCCTCGCGGAGCATATTCTTCAACTCCAGCTCCTCGATGGCCTCCAAGGCGGCAGCATAGGCTGCATCGAGTTCGGCTTCGGTGATGAGTTCATCCTTGCAGAACTCGAAGGCCACCTCCACCTCATCGGCAAGGCTCTTCACCTTCTTGTAGCCATCAATCCACGCCTGCAGCTCCTTCACCTTCTTCATCTGCGCCTCGGCCTTCTTGGCATCGTCCCAGAATCCAGGCACCTGCGTGCGCAACTGCTCTTCCTCTACCTGTATCTGCTTATCCTCAATGGCTAAATAGCGGTTCAGCGCCTCAGTGCGCTCTTTAATATCTTTCAGTTGGTCTAATGTAATCATCTGTCTTTAAGTTTTAATGTACAAAGGTAGTGTAAGGCGAGAGAAATATCAAATTTCAACGAGTGAATATAATGAAATAGTTAACTTTTTCCATTACTGAGCGAGGTAGAAATTCAACAGGGTTAAATTTATTTGAATATTTCCGTGCCACAGTCCAATTTCAAAGCTTGACAATAAGCATTAAAGGTAATACAGCTGACACTTGAGCGAAAGTCAAACCTGTTTGTGTCTTTCAGTAAGCGAAAAGGAAGAAAATGAGGTTTAGTAAGACAATCCTTCTGAGAAGGACAAGATACTTTAAGAGGGTACACCATGGTGCGCCCTCTTAAAGTATCAGCCAGTCTGTCACCAACCTACTTCTTCGGATAATCGATGGTATAGTGCAGGCCGCGGCTCTCCTTGCGTTCCATAGCCTGACGAGTGATGAGGTAACCCACATTAATCATGTTGCGCAACTCACACAGTTCGCGGGTGGCCTTGCTGCGCTTGAAGAGAGCTTCGGTCTCTTCGTAGAGGATATCGAGACGATTCCAAGCACGTTTCAAGCGAGTATTGCTGCGTACAATGCCCACGTAGGCCTCCATGATCTGGTTCACCTCCTTCATGCTCTGGGTGATGAGCACGCGTTCCTCAGTCGAGATGGTCCCCTCGTCGTTCCATTCGGGAATGTCGTCATTATAGTCATAACGCTCCAATACGCTCAGAGCATGCTTGGCTGCCGCGTCAGCATAGACGACAGCTTCAAGCAATGAGTTGGAGGCAAGACGGTTGCCACCATGCAGACCGGTGCATGAACACTCACCGAGAGCATAGAGGCGGCGTATGCTGCTCTGTCCGTCGAGATCGACCGTGATGCCACCGCAGAGGTAGTGTGCGGCAGGCGCTACAGGTATATAGTCCTTGGTGATGTCGATACCGATGGAAAGGCACTTCTTGTATATATTAGGGAAGTGCGCCTTAGTCTCCTCGGGGTCTTTGTGGGTAACATCAAGGTATACATGCTCTTCACCGCGAGTCTTCATCTCATTGTCGATGGCACGTGCCACAATGTCGCGCGGAGCGAGCGAAAGACGCGAGTCATATTTGTGCATGAACTCCTTGCCGTCCTTAGTACGCAGCACGCCCCCATAGCCACGCATGGCCTCGGTGATGAGGTATGCTGGACGGCTGCCGGGGCAGAACAGCGCCGTGGGGTGGAACTGGATGAACTCCATATCCTTGACCGCTCCCTTGGCACGGTACACCATGGCGATGCCGTCGCCCGTAGCCACAAGAGGATTAGTGGTCTGCCCGTACACCGCCTCGCAACCGCCCGTGGCCATCACGGTGACACGCGACAGGAAGGTGTCGACAACACCCGTCTCCTCATCAAGCACGTAGGCGCCGTAACAGCGGATGCCCGAAGTATGGCGCGTGATGATGATACCCATATGGTGCTGGGTGATAATCTCGACGGCAAAGTGATTGGTAAAAATCTCAATATTGGGATGCGCCTTGACGGCCTCGATGAGTGAGGTCTGTATCTCGGCACCGGTATTGTCCTTGTGATGCAGGATACGGAACTCCGAGTGACCGCCCTCCTTGTGTAAGTCAAACTCACCCTGCTCGTTCTTGTCGAAGTCGACACCCCAGCGGATGAGTTCCTGAATTTGTGCAGGACCGCCCTTGACCACTTTCTCTACGGCAGCGGGGTCGCTGATGTAGTCGCCAGCAATCATCGTATCTTCGATGTGCTTTTCAAAATTATCTACCTTGAGGTTAGTCACCGAGGCGATGCCTCCCTGTGCATAATAGGTGTTGGCCTCTTCGAGACCAGCTTTGCAGATAAGGGCAACTTTGCCCTTGTGTGCCACCTTGAGCGCGAAACTCATACCGGCCAGTCCCGAGCCGATAACGAGGAAGTCGTATTTGTGTACCATAGCAATGTTGGTAAATACTATATTAAATGCAAAATTAGTGCAAGGCGAATGAAATATCAAATTTATTTGGATTTTTCCGTGCCGCCTAAATACAAAACATGACAACAAACTAAAGTTAGTGCAAAAAAACTTAAAAAAGCACTTTTTATACCTATATATAATAGCTATTAAATTTTTTTACCTACTTTTGCGCCCAAATTTTGAAGCCACGTTGAAATTATGCAAAAGAATCTGGTGATAGTGGAGTCGCCTGCCAAGGCGAAAACGATAGAGAAGTTCTTGGGTAAGGACTATAAGGTAATGTCAAGTTTCGGTCATATACGCGACCTGAAGAAGAAGGATTTCAGCATCGACACGCAGACCTTCGCGCCTACCTACGAGATACCTACCGATAAGAAAAAGGTGGTGGATGACCTGCGCAAAGCTGCCGACAAAGCCGAGATGGTATGGCTCGCATCCGATGAAGACCGCGAGGGAGAGGCCATTAGCTGGCACCTGTATGAGGTGCTGGGACTGACACCGGATAAAACGAAACGTATCGTATTCCACGAGATTACCAAAGATGCCATTGTCAATGCCATACAGCATCCGCGTGAGATTGACATCAATCTGGTGAATGCACAACAGGCACGCCGCGTGCTCGACCGCATCGTGGGCTTCAAACTCTCGCCCGTACTGTGGAAGAAGGTGAAGCCATCGCTCTCGGCAGGCCGTGTGCAGTCGGTGGCCGTAAGGCTCATCGTGGAGCGCGAACGTGAGATTGCAGCATTCATCCCCGAAGCTGCCTACCGCGTAGTAGCCGTGTTCCTCGTTCCCGACAGTAACGGCAACACCGTGGAACTGAAAGCCGAGTTGGGCACCCGCTTCAAGGAGAAGAGTGAGGCCGAGGCCTTCCTGCAATCGTGCAAGGAGACTACGTTCACCATCGAGGGCGTAGAGACCGAGCCCATGCTGCGCTACCCTGCAGCCCCCTTCACAACCTCAACCTTGCAGCAGGAGGCTGCCCGCAAACTGGGTTTCTCGGTGTCACAAACGATGACCATCGCGCAGCGACTCTACGAGTCGGGACAGATTACCTACATGCGTACCGACTCTACCAACCTCTCCACCCTCTGCCTCGGTGCCAGCAAAAAGGCCATCATTGAGAACATGGGTGCAGAGTACCACAAGGCACGCAACTTCAAGACCAAGACCAAGGGCGCACAGGAGGCTCACGAAGCCATACGCCCCACCTATATGGACCGCCAGACGATAGAGGGCACCGCGGCAGAGCGTCGACTCTACGAACTCATCTGGAAGCGCACCATCGCCTCACAGATGGCCGACGCACAGATTGAGAAGACCATCGTAACCATCAGCATGAGCGGTTCGCCCTATACCTTCACCGCTACCGGTGAAGTGGTCAAGTTTGACGGTTTCCTCCGTGTATACCGCGAGACCTCGAGCGACGATACCGAAGACAATCAGGAAAGTAACATGTTGCCCCCCTTGCATCGCGGACAGCAGCTCAGCTACACCGAGGTGACCGCTACCGAACGGTATACCCAACAGCCCCGACGCTACAACGAGGCCAGCCTCGTGCACAAGCTCGAAGAGCTGGGCATAGGACGCCCGTCAACCTACGCGCCTACCATCAGCACCATACAGAACCGCGACTACGTAGTCAAGGAGGACCGCCCCGGCCAGGAGCGTACCATCAACGTACTGAAATTCAAAAACGGCAAGCTCACCGACAAGCAGACTCGCGAGACCTACGGCAAGGAGAAAGCCCGCCTTGTACCTACTGATGTAGGTACCGTGGTGAACGACTTCCTTACCGTCAACTTCCCCCAAGTACTCGACTATACCTTCACAGCTACCGTTGAGAAGGAGTTCGACGAGGTAGCCGAAGGACAGAAGCCCTGGAACGGAGTCATCGGGGCATTCTACAAGGATTTTTCACCGCTCATCGAGCAGACCATGACTGCCAAGCAAGAGTATAAGGTGGGCGAACGCATCCTCGGCACCGACCCCAAGAGCGGTCGCCAGGTATCAGTAAAGATTGGTCGTTTCGGTCCTGTTGTACAGGTAGGCTTAGCCTCCGACACCGAGAAGCCCCGCTTCGCACAGTTGCAGAAGGGACAATCACTCGACACCATTACATTGGACGAAGCATTGGAACTCTTTGCCCTGCCCCGCACACTCGGTGAATACGAGAGCACACCGCTCGTGGTCAACGTGGGCCGTTTCGGTCCATACGTACAATTGGGTAAGCAGTACGTGAGCCTGCCCGCAGGCACTGACCCCATGGCTATCACCTTGGAAGAGGGTATAGAGCTCATCGAGAAGAAGCGTCAGTTTGAGCAGCAACGCCAGATCAAGACCTTTGCAGAGAATCCCGACGTAGAGATTCTCAACGGCCGCTACGGTCCCTACATCGCCATGAGTGGCAAGAACTACAAGATACCCGCAGGCACCGACCCCGCCTCACTCGACCTCGCCGCCTGCATGGCCATCATCGAGAAGGCTGCCGAGAAACCGGCTTCACCACGCAGACGAAAGAAATAACCGATTATGACTCGTCTCTTCCTCCTCGGCTTCATGGCCGCCGGTAAGACCACCTTGGGCAAGGCCCTAGCCCGCGACCTCGGTTTGCAGTTCATCGACCTCGACCACTACATCGAGAACCGTTACCACTGCACAGTGTCGCAACTCTTTGCCGAACGTGGCGAGGAGGCCTTCCGCCAGATAGAACGCAACCTGTTGCACGAAGTGGCCGAGTTTGAGGACATCGTCATCTCCACCGGTGGTGGTACTCCTTGCTTCTTCGACAACATGGAGTACATGAACTCTATGGGCACCACCGTATTCCTCGACGCATCGGTCGATGTCATCCATACCCGCCTCACCATAGCCCGCGTGCAGCGCCCCTTGGTAAAGGGTAAGACTGCCGAGGAACTGCGCCAGTACATCACTGACATGCTCACTCACCGTCTTCCCTATTACAGCCAAGCCGCCCACACTTTCTGCGCCAATCATTTGGAAAACGCCGAGCAGATAGAGCTATCTGTAAAGCAATTCAAAGAAGAAATTCTATAATATATCCATTGAGCGTGACAAAAAGTGGTAGCAATATATGCCAATTCAAAAAAATGGCTTATATTTGCTACCACTTTCATTTAGCCAAAAAAGAATATCTGATATGATGGAAAAGATTGACGAATTAGATAAGAAGATATTGGACATCATCTCACGCAATGCCCGCGTCCCCTTCAAGGATGTTGCCGACGAATGTGGCGTATCGCGCGCAGCCATACACCAGCGTGTACAGCGCATGGTAGACCTTGGAGTCATCAGTGGGTCGGGCTACAATGTCAACCCTAAGAAGTTAGGATTCCACACTTGCACCTACGTGGGCTTGAACCTTGCCAAAGGCTCGATGTACAAGGAAGCCGTGGAGGAACTGAAAAAGATCCCCGAAATCGTAGAGGCACACTTCACTACAGGGCCCTACAGCGTCATCGTGAAACTCTATGCCCGCGACAATGAGCACCTGATGAACCTACTCAACGAGCGCATACAGGAGATACCCGGTGTGATGAACACGGAAACCATGATTTCGCTCGATCAGAGCATCAAGAAGGAGATACCTATCACCATAGAAAATTAAGGCCTATGCCACAATACGACATGGAAGAGGGATATGCAGCGCTGCATTCCTCTTTTCCTATATATAAGCGCCGCCCCATCATCGGTATCACGGGTAATTACGATGCCGGCAAGTGTACCCTGCTCGAAGGGTACTACCGCTCGGTACTCGAGGCAGGAGGTATGCCACTTATCATCCCTCCCACCGACGACACCGATGCCATGCTGAGCCTGCTCGACCGTGTGGACGGAATCATTCTATCGGGTGGAGGCGATATCAATCCGCTCTATCTCGGCGAAGAGCCCATTCGCGAACTCAGTTCGGTAAACCCTGCCCGCGACTGGCACGAACTGATGCTCGTACGCCTTGCGGCCAACCGGCAAATACCTATCCTTGGCATTTGTCGCGGCATACAGATGATGACGGCTGCGCTCGGGGGGAAATTGTACCAAGACATCTACAAGGAAGCCTCGGCTACACTGAAGCATAGTCAAGATACTGAACGCCATGTGTGCACACACACCGTGCACATCACGAAAGAGAGTTTGCTATACAAAATTTTCGGCACTGAGGTGCTGCCTGTCAACTCTTTCCACCACCAGGCTGTGAAGGAGGCTGCACCAGGCTTTGCCGTTTCGGCGCTCTCGCCCGACGGACTCATCGAAGCTGTAGAGAGCACCCACTATAAGTCGATGATTGGCGTGCAGTGGCACCCCGAGTGTATGATCCTCGGCAGCGACCGTTCCATGATGCCGCTCTTCGATTGGATGGTGAGCGAGGCACGCTCCTTTGCCGAGGCACGCGAGCTGCACAACCGGCTGCTCACCCTCGACACGCACTGCGACACCCCGATGAAGTTTGACCAGCAAATACGCTTCGACCAGCGCGACCCGCGTATTCTCGTAGACCTACATAAGATGACCGAAGGTCGCCTCGACGCCACCATCATGGTGGCCTATCTGCGCCAGTTGGAGCGCGACAAGGCGTCGCTTGATGCAGCCTTTGCCAAGGCCGACCGTCTGCTCTCCGAGATAGAGACGATGGTGGCACAGAGTGCCGAGAGCGTAGGCATCGCCTACACACCCGACGACCTGTACCGACTGAAACGCGAGGGGCGCCGCGCCCTGATGTTGGGTATAGAGAACGGCTACGCCATAGGTGACGACATCAGCCGTGTGGAATATTTCCGCCGACGGGGCGTAGTGTACATGACGCTATGTCACAACGGCGACAACGACCTGTGCGACTCGGCACGGGGCAACGCCGAGCATGGCGGACTGAGCGCTTTGGGGCGCGCAGTCATCGATGAGATGAATCGCGTAGGCATGATGGTGGACCTCTCGCATGCTGCTGAGAGCAGTTTCTACCAGGCCACCGAGGTAAGCCGTACGTCCATCGTATGCAGCCACTCATCAGCACGTGCCCTCTGTGACCATCCGCGTAACCTCACCGACGACCAGTTGCGTGCACTCGCGGCCTCGGGTGGTGTGGTGCAGACCTGCCTCTACGACGGCTTCCTCCGCAAAGAGGGAGGCGCTACCATAGAGGATGCCGTACGCCACATCTGCCACATGGTAGACGTAGCGGGTATCAACCACGTGGGCATAGGCACCGACTTTGATGGTGATGGAGGTATTATCGGCTGTGCCGATGCCTCGGAGATCATTAACCTCACCCGCCGACTACGCGCCGAAGGCTTCACCGAACAAGATATAGAGAAACTATGGGGCGGCAACTTCCTCCGTGTGATGAGAATAGTACAAGCCTCATCGTCCTTATCTGCACTGTAATCTCCAATTCAGTATTCAAAAATCAGAAATCAAGATATGTATTCATTAAAAGAACTCTACCGCATAGGCCACGGTCCCTCAAGTAGTCACACGATGGGTCCGCGCAATGCCGCCACACAATTCCTCGCGCGCAATGCCGAGGCTGTACGCTTCGAAGTAACCCTCTATGGTAGCCTTGCCGCCACAGGAAAGGGACATATGACCGACGCTGCCATCCTCGAGGTGCTGGGCGAGGAGCGTACCACCATCGTTTGGGAACCCAAGCAGTTCCTCCCCTTCCACCCCAATGGGATGAAGTTCCGCGCACTGGATGCCGTTGGCGAGCGCACTGCCGAGTGGACCGTCTTCAGCGTGGGCGGAGGCGCCTTGGCCGAAGAGGGACAAGCCCCCATTGAGCACAAGCAGGTGTACACGATGAACACTGCCACCGAGATATTATCATGGTGTATCTCTACGGGCAAGAGCTACTGGGAATATGTGGAGGAGTGCGAAGGCCCCGAGATATGGGACTATCTGCGCGAGGTGTGGCACACGATGAAGGAGGCCGTACAGCGCGGTCTTGAGCAAGAAGGTGTACTACCTGGCCCGCTCGCCCTTCGCCGCAAGGCTGCCGTATACTATGTACGAGCCGAAGGTTACCAGCAGTCGATGCGCACACGCGGTCTGCTCTTTGCCTATGCTTTGGCAGTGAGCGAGGAGAATGCTGCCGGTGGAGAGATTGTCACGGCCCCCACCTGTGGTTCATGCGGCGTACTTCCTGCGGTGCTCTACCACCTGTACAAGTCGCGCAACTTCTCCGAGCAACGCATCATACGCGCCTTGGCTACAGCCGGACTCTTCGGTAATATCGTCAAGACCAATGCCTCCATCTCAGGAGCCGAGGTGGGTTGTCAAGGCGAGGTAGGTGTTGCCTGTGCCATGGCCGCAGCAGCTGCTGCCCAACTCTTTGGCGGACTCCCCTCACAGATTGAGTATGCTGCTGAGATGGGTCTCGAGCATCACCTTGGTCTCACCTGCGACCCCGTATGCGGACTCGTACAGATTCCCTGTATCGAGCGCAATGCCTATGCTGCAGCGCGTGCCATGGACGCCAATTCATACGCCATGTTTACTGATGGTGTGCACCGCGTATCATTTGATAAGGTGGTAGAGGTGATGAAGAAGACCGGACATGACCTACCCTCACTCTACAAGGAGACCTCCGAAGGTGGCCTCGCCCAAGACTACAAGCAGATGTGGGGTAATGAGCATAATACAATGTATTTTTAGAAATAAAAAAGGAGTTGGGTATCCCAACTCCTTCTTTATTTACACATCCTTCATCGAAAGACTGATGCGCTTACGCCCATAATCCACTTCGAGTACACGCACCGTGACGTGCTGATGTACCGACACGACAGTGGTGGGGTCAGAAACAAAGCGATTGGCGAGCTGCGATACATGTACCAGGCCGTTCTCCTTGACACCTATATCCACGAAACAGCCAAAGTTGGTGACGTTGGTCACAATACCGGGAAGCACCATACCCGCCTTCACATCGTCAATCGTGCGGATGCGCTCGTCAAAGCTCCACACCTCGATGGCCTCGCGCGGGTCGCGACCGGGCTTCTCCAGTTCGCTTAGAATATCTTGCAAGGTAGGCAAACCTACAGCATCGCTTATATACCTGTTTATATCTATCTGTGCACGGCGCTTGTCATCGGCAATGAGTTCGGCGACCGAACAGCCGAGGTCCTTAGCCATCTGCTCCACAAGGCGATAACGCTCGGGGTGTACGGCCGAGTTGTCGAGCGGGTTCTTGGCATCGGGGATACGCAGGAAGCCTGCCGACTGCTCAAAGCTCTTCTCGCCCATGCGAGGCACACGTTTGAGTTCACTGCGCGAAGCGAAGGCTCCATGCTCGGCACGGTAGTCCACGATGTTCTGCGCCAGCGTGGCATTGAGTCCCGACACATAGGTGAGGAGATGTTTGCTCGCCGTGTTCACATTCACACCCACGGAGTTTACACAACTCTCCACAGTGCGGTCCAGCGACGATTTCAGTTCATTCTGGTTCACATCGTACTGGTACTGCCCTACTCCGATGGATTTGGGGTCAATCTTTACGAGCTCGGCCAAGGGGTCCATCAGGCGACGACCGATAGAGACGGCACCACGCACCGTAACATCATAGTCGGGGAACTCATCGCGCGCCACCTTCGAAGCCGAGTAGATGGAAGCACCATCCTCGCTCACCACGAAGACCTGCAGCGGGCGGTCGTAACGCTGCGAGGTGACAAACTGCTCAGTCTCACGGCTGGCCGTACCGTTACCAATGGATATGGCCTCTATCTTGTACTGCTCCACCAGGCGTGTCAGCTTGCGAGCAGCGCCAGCATAGTCCGACTTGGGCGGATGGGGAAATATCGTTTCATTATGCAGCAGATTGCCCTGCGCATCAAGACACACCACCTTACATCCCGTACGGTAACCGGGGTCAATGGCAAGCACACGCTTCTGCCCGAGGGGCGGCGCCAGCAACAGCTGCTTGAGGTTAGCTGCAAACACACGGATTGCCTCCTCGTCGGCCTTCTGTTTGGAACTGTTGGCATACTCCGTTTCGATGGAAGGACGCAACAATCGCTTGTAGCCATCCTTCACCGCCAGGGATATCTGCTCGGCACACTCACCATGGCTACGCACAAATTGACGTTCGAGACGTTCTATAGCTACTGTGTCATCGGCAGGAACAATGCTCACCCGCAGGAATCCCTCGTTCTCGCCACGGCGGATGGCCAGCATGCGGTGCGATGAGCAACGCGAGAGCGGTTCGCTCCAGTCAAAGTAGTCACGGAATTTGTCGGCCTCGGCCTCCTTGCCTGCAACGACCTTGGAGGTGATGCGTGCCTCGCGAGCAAAGATGTTACGCACGGCATTGCGTGATCGCTCGCTCTCGTTCACCCACTCGGCAATAATGTCGCGTGCACCCTGCAGCGCCTCATCCACATCCTTCACCTCGCCCTTGACAAAGCGCATGGCCATAGACTCCACCCCACCAGCGTTCTGTGCCATGAGCATCTTGGCCAGCGGCTCCAGTCCCTTGCCACGCGCCACCTCGGCACGCGTGCGACGCTTGGGCTTATAAGGGAGATAGATATCTTCCAGTTCGGTAGCATCCATACACTTGGCGATGCGCAAGCGCAGTTCATCGGTCATCTTTCCCTGCTCCTCGATGGTAGCCAGCACCGTCTCCTTGCGCTTCTCCAACTCCACGAGCTTCTTGTGTGCCGTGTCGATAGCGGCAATCTGCACCTCATCAAGTCCTCCCGTCGCCTCCTTGCGGTAGCGGCTGATGAAGGGGATGGTGGCCCCCTCGACGAGCAACTTTAATGTATTGGCCACTGCCTGCTCGGAGAGATTGAGGGTTTGGGATATATATTTGTTCATAAATACCAACATTTATATATATATTAGCCGCGCTGTCATCCTGAGCTACGCGAAGAATCTCCCAAAATTGTATCTATGAGATTCTTCACATTCGTTCAGAATGACAGCGCGGTGTATTCGATTTAACAGGTTTAATTATTCCTTCACTATAACAATAAGTTCGTCGATGGTGAGTGCACTTTGCTCGCCGGTGACCATATTCTTCACTGAGAGCTGACCGCTCTGCATCTCGCTCTCGCCCACCATCACGACGTAGGGGATAGCGTGGTCGTTGGCAAAGGACATCTGCTTCTTCATCTTCACGCTGTCGGGGTAGAGCTCAGCAGCGATGCCTGCGGCACGAAGCTTGGCCACAAGGGGAAGGCAGTAGGCGGCCTCGGCAGTGCCGAAGTTGACAAACATCACCTGAGTGCCGCGTGCTGCGCTCTTGGGATAGAGGTCGAGCTGGTTGAGCACGTCGTAGATACGGTCGGCACCGAAGGAGATACCTACACCTGACACACCGGGCATACCGAAGATGCCGGTGAGGTTATCGTAACGACCACCGCCCGAGATACTACCAATCTGCACGTCGAGTGCCTTCACCTCAAAGATGGTACCGGTGTAGTAGTTGAGTCCGCGAGCCAAAGTAAGGTCTACCTCCACCTCGTTCTTGATATCGAGGTGCGTGAGGCTGTCGAGCACAAGCTCCATCTCGTCTACGCCCTTGAGGCCCGTCTCGCTGGCAGCAAGCACGGTGCGCAGGGTAGCCAGCTTGCTGCGGTTGTCGCCGCTGAGCTGGATGATGGGCTGCAGGGTCTCAATAGCCTCGGCAGGAATACCCTTCTCGGCGAGCTCGGCATTCACATTGTCGAGCCCTATCTTGTCGAGTTTGTCGATGGCTACGGTGATATCTACAATCTTGTCGGCCTGACCGATGATTTCGGCAATACCGGTGAGGATCTTGCGGTTGTTCATCTTGATACTCACGCGGATACCAAACTTCTGGTATACGGCATCAATCATCTGCACGAGGTCCACCTCATTAAGCAGTGAGTCACTGCCTACAACATCGGCGTCGCACTGATAGAACTCACGGTAACGGCCCTTCTGCGGACGGTCGGCACGCCATACAGGCTGTATCTGGAAACGCTTGAAGGGGAACGAAAGTTCGTCGCGGTGAGCCACCACATAGCGTGCAAAGGGCACGGTGAGGTCGTAGCGCAAGCCCTTCTCGCACACCTTAGCCGCGAGCTTCAGGGCATTGCGCTCGAGCAGGTCTTCATCGGACACCTTGCCGAAGCAGTCGCCCGAGTTAAGTATCTTGAACAGCAGCTTGTCGCCCTCCTCGCCATACTTGCCCATAAGCGTAGAGAAGTTCTCCATCGCAGGAGTCTCGATGGGCTGGAAGCCGAAGGTGTAGAACACCTCACGGATAGTATCGAATATATAATTGCGCTTCGCCATCTCGGCAGGCGAGAAGTCGCGTGTACCTTTAGGAATACCGGGTTTTGTTGCCATTGTTGTTTTGCATTATGTAATTATGGTGCAAAAGTACAAAAAAAGTCGCGTCCGACAAACGGACGCGACCTTATTATAAGACAGAATGGAAGGATTTACTTAACAAGTACCTTTTTGCCATTTACGATATAGATACCAGGAGCGGTAACTGCCTCGATGCGGCGACCGAAGAGATCGTAGATACCCTGCATAGCAGGAGCTTCAACCTTAACATCCTCGATATCGGTAGTAAACGGATTGAACTCGCTCTGTACCTCATTCTTCTTGATAAGTTCAAGTTTCCAGTCGTCAGCACCCATCCATGTTCCGTTGAACTGATCCTTTCCGTGGAGAGCCTTATCTGCAGAGAAACCAATCTTGAGATAGTGACCGGTAACCTCAATGTTATCAATTACATGCCATGACCAACCATAACCTGTACCCAAGCCTGTTTCTGCATCAGGACGAGCCATGAAGTAAGGATATTCCTCAATAAGTTCGACTTCCTCTGCGGTAGGACGATCGGCAGCTTCCCATGCGAGGCTGTCTTCTGTCCAGATCTCACCACGCCAAGCGCCATAGTTCTTCACCTCAAGAGTTCTTGTGGTTTCATAGTCCACATGCTTTGAGGGAGCAGCAAAGATATATGCGCCACTACCGTCTGTACGGGCAGCTACAATGAGTTTGTAAGTACCATCAGGAATACCGATCAACTCTTGATAGAATGTAGCATTCATAGTGCCAGCATTGGGATGCCAAGCATCCAAGTATGCATTGGTAACACCACCTACATTGCTGTAGTGCTCATTGTTGTTGGTACCACAGTTCTGTGCGTTGTTCTTCAAGATAGTCCAACCAGCGAGGTCCTCACCTTCAACAGTTTCGATTGTGGGGTTAGTAATCAGATAAGTTACATTGCCCTCCTCAACCTCACGATTCATATTGTTAGATTGTTTCAGAGCCTCAAGCTTAGACTGGAGTTCGGAAGTAGCATCATTAGTATACTCTACGGTGCACAATGAAGCGAGCAATACCTCTACTTGTGGCATAACAATTTCACTGGTGAAGTACTCTACATACTTAGCCTCGATGGGCTCGGCAGTATCCTTTATTATCAACTCGGCATCTCTCAAGGCAGCAGCATAGCTTGCATAGGCCTGGAGCTGTGAGTTCATAGCAGAGAATGCGTTATGAGTAGTAGTATCTGATGCTAGAATTACATCGGCCAATGCAACAACAGCGTCAGAGAACTTGAATACATCAACACACTCTTCATAGCCATCGCGATTGCGGAGGGTGTCAAGACGGCCATAATAGCCATCATAGAAGTTCTCAGTAGCAGTTATCACCTCTGCCCAAGCTGAAAGAACGGGGTTCACAACAGCACAAGCCTCGGCATAGTTGCCAGCCTCGGCAACGGGAGTAGCCTGCTGCAAAGCAGCGTTCAGCTCAGTCTTCTCGCTGGGAAGCATTATCGCAACGCCTTCGGTAGCCTTAGTCTTCACGCTCTGCCATGCAGCCTTCAAGTGCTCCTCAGAAGCGGGGCCATGGTAGTAAAGCTTGAAGTTGGTAGCCTGGAACCAAGCCTCTGAATTGCTACCACCCTTAGATGATGCAGCACCGATGGTGAGTGTACCATCAACAACTACAGCAAAATCGTTTGTGGTCAAGGTTGTCCACTCGTAGCTATCCCATCCTTCAGCAGTGAGGAAGTCAGAAGTTGCCGTATTGGCACCAGCAGCATATACATGCTGGTCGGTAGCATAGTTGGTTTGAGTAATCATCTCGGCGCTAACCTTATAGAGACCATTGGGCAAGCCGGTCAATGTCTGGTGTACATCCACAGATGTGATTCCCCAACCCCAGAGGTTAACACCCTGACGGTTGGCACCACCCTCTTCTGCAGGACGGCAACCACCATTCCACTGGTCGGTACCACCACCTACTACAGACCAAGTCCACTCACCCTTCTGCTCAAAGTTAGGATTGGGAACAAATACGGTATAGTCAGCAGCAATCTCGGGAGTAGCCTTCTGTGACATGTAGTATTCCTTAACACCTGCATCAAGCTTAACCTTCAGCTCCTGCAATGCCTCATAAGTATTCTCTTCACACTCGGGATCGAAATAGGTCTCAGCCTCTTCAATCAAATCCCACAAAGCTTCTTTACCATCAAAGTCAAGAGGAATCAAGTCATTCTTCATGTAGTTAACCTGAGTCTTCAACTCTGCAAACAAATCAACAGCATCCAAAGTCTCGTTCCACAAAGAGTCAAGGGCAATGATTACAGCATCTACCTCCTCGTCAGAGAATGCGTCTTCTTCGGCGTATGCCTCATACTCGTACAAGAACTCATCGACCTTCATCCATGCAGCATAAGGGATCTTATCACCGTTCTTGGCAATATAGTCTCTGACAGATGCAATCTTTCCTGCAAGGTTCACGCTGGGGAAGTTACCATAGTAATACAACTTGAAGTCACGGAATGTACACCATGAAGCGCCTCTATGGTTGGTGTTAACCAAACCAATCTTCAATGTTCCGTCAAATACGATTACTTCAAGCTTATTCTCTGTATAGTAGTTTGCATCTTCCAGTGAATTGAAAGAATTGAACGCTTCATTGGTAGAAACACGCATATTCACGTAGCCGTTCAACACCTGATTATTGGTAACGCCCATCTCTGAAGCCGTATACTTGTAAAGAGACAAGAGCGGAGTCGATGCATTGTTGGCATACAGCTTGGCTGTGATGTTCTCGGTACCTGCAGCGTATGCATTACCGCTATCGTTTCCTGCTTCGCGGTAGAAACCTTGCACCATAACCACATACTTACCGTTAGGTATACCGGTGAACTCTTGATACATATCAAAGTCACAGTCATAGAACTCCATCACTTCATATTCCAAGCCAGGCTTAGAACCTTGCCATCCATCGCTATTCTTACGCAATGTCGGGTTGGTCATATACTTCTCTGTAACGTCAAATGCGATATCACCAGTAGCAATAGACATCTGATACTCAAAGAGGGTTTCATTCAAAGCCTCAATCTCGGCCAAAGCACCGGCTGCATCCAAAAGACCGTCATCATACTTCTCCTGAGCCGCATCGGCTGCATCAATCAGTTCATCAGCACCATACTCATCAGCTTTTGCGAAAATATCATCAATCTTCAAGATAAGCTGTTCGTAGGCCTCAACACAGACAGTGGCATCAGCCTTCTGCTGCTTCATTTTTGTCCACAGAGTATTAGCAGCAGCGAAATCGGTCACTGTCTCAATGACCGCGATAGAAGCCTCAATCTCCACCTTCAGTGCTGCCGACATGAAGTTATCTGTCAAAGCAGTAAGGTCCTCGGCCAAGAGTGCCATCTCATCTTTAGCCCACATAGTCTTGGCAGCATCTTCGGTGTCAGCAATATACTGCATAACGCGAACATTGTCCCACGCAGCCCAGTTAACGTTTCCAGACTTGATGCGATAACCGATAGTCAGCGTCCCATTGGTAACGACTGTAGCTACAGCATATTCCGTAGGAGGATTGGTGTTGGTTGTTGTTACAGCAACCTCATCTGCATTTGCATAGATTACCACACCCGAGGGCACAACAGTACCGTCGCTCTGCTTCACCGCGTGGGCCAAAGCCTTAACGGCATAAACTCCGTTGGGAACCTCAATGGTTTGTGACCATTCAAGGTCGCTAAGGTTCTGGTCAGAACTAATCCAGTTCTCCATAAAACTGGTTGCATTGTAACCGTAGCTCGCTGCAGTGGCAGCAATCTTCACGCCACCAGTGGTAGTCCAACCGTCGGTACCACTCTCAAAGTCAGGATTGACCAACAGACTTGTAACGTCCGTGCCATACTGAGCTTTCACCACCAGAGCCATCAGAAGGCTCATTGCCAATAAAGTAATTTTCTTCATGGTTTTGTGTGTTTAGTTGTTAATAATAAGTTGGTTATTTAATATTTATTGTATTGTCTGTGTGTTTGGTTATTTTACTGAAATAACCAAACTATTCCTAGGAATAGTTTGGTTACAATTATTATTTTAATCTCTGCGTCCCATATAAATCATTACATAATATACCAAGGTTGCCAACGAGCTGAGGGCAGCCACCACGTAGGTGTAGGCTGCCGAGCGCAGAGCGCTCTCGGCATCGCGATGGGTATAGTGCGTAGTGATGCCGGCACGATCGAGCCATGCGAGGGCACGCTTGCTGGCGTTAATCTCCACAGGCAGGGTGATGAAGCTGAACAGAGAGATTCCTATAAATATAATCCAAATCAGGCTCATTGTTTCTTTATTTCCTATATATTACAACGATTTCTCTTCGTCTAATGTTTCGCTTCAGCAACTACCGAGGCATCCCGCGCTAACTACCGCGCTATCAGTCGTTATAACGCTCGATGGTCTGATCGCGGTCGGGGCCTACAGAAACAATCTTGATGGGCACCTCCAACTCTTCTTCGAGGAACGAGAGATAGTTATTGAACTCCTCGGGGAACTCGTCCTCTGAGGTCATCTTCGTCATATCGCACTGCCAGCCGGGAAGCTCTGCATATACGGGTTCTACCTCGCCTTCGATTGAGTAGGGGAACTCCTCGGTCTCCACGCCATTGATGCGGTAGGCTACACAGGCCTTGATGGTCTCGAAGGTATCGAGCACGTCGCTCTTCATCATGATGAGGTGAGTAACGCCATTGACCATAATAGAATACTTCAATGCTACGAGGTCAATCCATCCGCAACGACGCTTACGGCCAGTAACGGAGCCGAACTCGTGACCGAGGGTACAGAGCTTGTCGCCTGTCTCGTCGAACAGCTCGGTGGGGAAAGGACCGCTACCTACACGTGTACAGTAGGCCTTCATGATACCGTATACGTTGCCCACCTTGTTGGGGGCTACGCCGAGACCCGAACAAGCACCGGCACAGATGGTGTTTGAAGAGGTCACGAAGGGATATGAGCCGAAGTCGATGTCGAGCATGGTGCCCTGTGCACCTTCGCAGAGGACGCTCTTCTCGGCCTTGAGGAGTTTGTTAATCTCGTGCTCGCTGTCCACCAAGGGGAACTGACGGAGATAGTCGATACCAGCCAGCCACTCCTTCTCAATCTCGGTGATGTCGTACTCGAAGTTCATGCTCTTCAAGATTTCCTCGTGGCGTGCCTTGGCCTTGGCATACACCTCGTCGAAGTTCTCGAGGATGTCACCTACGCGCAGACCGTTGCGGCTCACCTTGTCGGTATAGGTAGGGCCGATACCCTTACCTGTGGTACCAACCTTGGCATCGCCCTTAGCTGCCTCGTAAGCGGCGTCGAGCACACGGTGGGTAGGCATGATGAGGTGTGCCTTCTTGGAGATATGGAGACGCTCCTTCAAGGGGTGGCCCGAAGCCTCGAGTGCCTCGGCCTCAGCCTTAAACAATGCGGGGTCGAGCACTACACCGTTACCAATGATATTCACCTTGTCGCCCTGGAAGATACCGGAAGGGATTGAGCGAAGCACATACTTCTGTCCCTCGAACTCAAGGGTGTGACCCGCATTGGGACCGCCCTGGAAACGGGCTACCACATCGTAGCGCGGAGTAAGCACATCCACTACCTTACCTTTACCTTCATCGCCCCACTGGAGGCCTAACAATACATCTACTTTCATGATTATGTTATTTATCGTTTTTTTGTTCTTTCAACAGTTCTTTCAACTTACGTTCTTTGGCCTCCTTGCGGCGCTTGGCAGCCATGCACTTGGAGCAAGTGCCATACATGTACAACGAAGTATGCGCAATGGAGAATCCCTTACTATGGGCGTTCTCAATGACCTGACGCAACTTCTCGTCGCGCACCTCGGTCACACTGCCACACGACATACAGATACGATGAAAGTGAGTAGTCATATTGAATGACTTCTCATACTGCGAACTGTTGTCAAACTTGTGGCGGATTACCAGATGGGCGTCAGTGAGCAGCTCCATGGTATTGTAGAGCGTGGCACGGCTCACATGGAACTTGCTGGCATTCATGATGTCAAGCAGCTCTTCCATTGTGAAATGGCCCTCTATGGAGTAGATAGTGTCAAGGATAGCAAAACGCTCTTGCGTCTTGCGAAGTCCTTTGTTTTGCAGGTATTGTTCAAAGGTACTGCGAACGGTTTCCTTAACCTTATCTACCATAATAATGCACACTACACATAAAGTAGCAAGCAAAGATAAATATTATTATTGAAAAAACTCAACAAATAGGGAATTATTTGTTGAGTTTAACGCATATTTAATCGGATGCAGACAATTCGTTCAGCGCACAGCCTCGACAATCTCATCGGGCACCTCGCTTACACGCACGAACTTTTGCACATCTGCGGGATCGTCCTTGGCTGTCCAGACCATCGACTCCTTATACAAGTCGGTGACAACATATTCGTGCGCCCATGCACCCTGTTCATAGTCATATACGCCACTGACAATATCGCCCACTCGCCAGTCTTCCTCAACCTTGTAAGTACCGGTAGACAGCACGGAATACATAGAACCCGTATTCTGGTACATCTCGAACGTGAGCTTGCGGTCGAGCACAAGATATACATAAGTGCTGTCGGCAAGAGGAGCGCCGTTCCACTCCGAGAGCTGCCATGTACCTTCGAGGTTATAGGGATTGACCTTCAAGGCAGGCACTGTAGTGTCAATAGGGTCGTCACAGGCAGTAAACAGAGCTACTGCGAGTATCATCAGCAGGTTGGTTATCTTTTTCATATTCATTCTATAATTCTTGTTTTGTTTTCTTCTCTATTATCAGTTGCAAGGTACGCTCTGATGGTTTACCACTCACTCCTTCGATGAGCAGCGAAGCGCGAATCGTACCGTCCTTTTTCGGCAGCTTGTCCACATCGATAGTGATGACCAAGTCAGCCTCTTCGCCCGGCGCAATCACAGCAGGTTCTGTATGGAACGTAACATAAGGCGGAAGCAGACGTGAGGAAAGGTGCAAAGGCCTGTCCCCGCTATTGGCACAGAGCACACGCATCGAGGGCTTTCCATGTGCAGGCAAGTCAGTAAAGTGCACCTCCTTACGCTTCACACGCAACGCCCCCATCGCATGGGGCAAGTGTCGCCACTCATCGGCATCCACCACCTCGCCATAGAGCGAGAGACGGGCCATAGGCTGGCGATCGTAGCCTTCGAGATAGACAAAAGCGTCCACATCGATCGTGCCCGGACGGTTCTTGGGGTTATAGGTAAGGGTTACCGCAACCTCTCCATTCGGAGCAATGGCCATGGTGTCAAACGCCGCGACGGTGCATCCGCATGTGGTACGTACCCGGCTGATGCGCTGCACCATGTTGCTCATGTTGCGCAAGCGGAAGGTGCGGCTCACGGCAACATCGGTTTCCCTCATCTTGCCCAAGTCGTACGACACGTTGTCGGCACGCAATATCTTGCTACCCTCAGCATGCAGCGTAGGATGCACGAGAGAGTCTATCTGTGCACGGGACAGATTGCGCACCGGCACTTGCGCACCGGCAACAGCCGAGGCCCATAGCACACAAGCCAATATGTAGACTCTACGATTCACCTATCAGTCAATATTGTATTACTTTTACTCCAATGCTTCTGTCATTTTGAGCGCAGCGAAAAATCTCGTAGTGTGCGGTGAGAGTCACCAAGTCCCAGCGAGGGATCCTTCACTTCGTTCAGGATGACACACTCCCTGAACAATTTTATCAGCAATTTACATCCAACCATTGCCACCAGCCTTGCGTACGGTGATTGCAACGACATGCTTCGCTCCTCCATTAACGGTTATTGTAGCGATTGTCGTTCCGTTTGCAATGCCAGTAACGACCAATTGGGTATCATCCACAATCTTGACCGCAGCGACCTCAGTGGCAGCATGGGCAAGTCCTACGACATAGGTCAGGCTCTCGCCATTCACAAAGAACTTGGCGAGGTCAATTGTCTGCGTTTCACCCGGCGCTACCGTAACATTAGGTATGCGCATATCGCTTCCCGCGGGCTTGCCATTGGCATTAGGAGCAGAACCGTCAATCGCACGCAACAACGCACCGGCATCGATGAGCCTACCCATCTTACCACGATAGTCGTTGAGGTTCATCTGCACGGTAGAATATCCGGCCGAAGAATGGTTGTAGTGATAAATCTTGGTTTGGTTTGTATACCTGCTATCCAGGTCACGGGCGGTCGACTTCATCAGTTCGACAAACTCCTCTGCCTTGAAGTGGCGACGTAACTTGACCGCATACGACAGGCCGAGCGCTGCCACGCCCGACACGTGGGGACAGCTCATCGAAGTGCCTTCATAGTATCCATAAGCCTCTTTTCCGTTGACTACAAGCGTAGAAAGGATGCCGCCATTGGGTTTATCCATCTCCAGACCCTCATTATCCGTCAAGGGAACACCATAATACTCGGTATCCCCACCAGGAGCAGAGAAATCCACCTCCACGCCATAGTCCGTGTAGCACGCAGGAGTATAGTCCGCAGCAATAGCAGCAACGCTCAAACACTTCGAGTAGGCCGAGGGGAAAGCCGGCATAGCCGAATACTCATTGCCGGCAGCAAAGATGGCAATACCACCCTCGATGACTCCGTTGGGCGAACCGGCATTATGGATGAAGTAGTCGATAGCATCCTTCTCCAAGGGATAGAGACCACCCCACTCCTCTTCAGAAGCAGGGCCAGGAGTGAATCCCTGCATCATATTGGCCAACGAACTATTGTAACCCCAGCTGCACTGGATGATGACCGCACCATTGTCGGCCGCGTACTTGATAGCACGCGCCTCCTGGGCAAGCGATACAGAGTACTGTCCGTCAATAACCTGACACGACATGATGCGCACGCCAGTTCCCGGCTGTCCGTTACCGCCGGCAACACCACATACACCCTTACCATTGCCATTGACAGCCGCGATAGTACCGGCCACGTGGGTTCCATGGCCCGTGTCGTAAGTCTCCGACCAGCAGATGATAGGCGTATTCTTCACAAAGTTGTATCCATAGCGGTCACCGGCATAACCGTTTCCGTCAGCATCCTCCTTAGAGCCTAAGGTTTCGGCCTCATTCACCCACATATTGTCACGAAGGTCAGAGTGACTCCACATCACGCCCTCATCGAGCACAGCCACGATGATAGAAGGGTCGCCAGCCTCGGGATAGATACCCCAGGCCTCCTGACAGTTCACATCAGCACCCACCTCAATGGGGGCCCATTCCTGTGCAAAGTTCAAGGAATCCACGTAGCTTCCATAGTTGACATAACCCCACTGATAGGGCAGACCAGGGTCATTGAACTGTCCCGCTGCACTACGCGATGCCGCATTGAATCGCTCGCTGCTGAGAGTCACAGGCTTGCGAGAGGGCTTATCCACACGCTTCAGCGTCGTATTGCACTGGATCTTGGAGATTTCTCCCAACTGCTTGAGGCTGCTTACTGCCACCTTGAGGTCGGTTGTCTTGTCGAAACGCACGATATACCAGAGATGCATACCGTTGGCACGGGCACGCTCCTCATGACGCGGGTCTACGGGAAAGACACGCTCCAGTTCATAGCCTCCGAGAATGCGCAACACCTCATCCGTTGAGGGGATGCCGCTGCGAGTCATTGCAGGAGCCGCCTCCTCGGCCATCTGGTCAAGGATATCAGTCATCTCAGGTACAAATTTGATAAGCAACTCACCCTCAGCCGCATCTTCAGGAATGAAGATGTCAGTAGTTCCCGTCTCTATTCCACCGCCCTGCACTGGCAACTCCATGTCATTACAAGCGGTAACAAACAGCCCTATAAAGAGGGCATATATCCAATATTTTCTCATACGCTATTATAGTTCTCTATTTCGTAAAACCCTAAAAAAATCAAACAATCTGCAAAGATACGAAAAACGAGCGAATAAATAGAATATCAATGAGGGAAAATTCATTTTCACACATTGATAGTCATTTATTCCCAGCGAGCGACGAGTATCTTCATGTGCTAACATAAAGATACGAAAAAGCGAGCAGATCAATCAGATGTCAATGCAAGAGACTTAACCATACAACAAGAGGGCGCACCGGTTTCGATGCGCCCTCTTTCTATAGTTCTTGGTTTATCTCTTAGAAATCACCGCGAGTGATTACCGCACGGCTCAGCGCAGGATCATCGTAGAACATATTCTCTACGCCGCCCTTATACTCTACGCGGAGCTGTTCAGGATTAACTCCGAACTCCTTCACGAGACAGTTGTAAACAGCCTCAGCACGCTCCTTACTCAAGCGGTCGTTGATGGTCTTGTTACCTGTAGCCGCATCAGCATAACCAGTGATAGTGTATACCACACTTGAATCACACTGCTTGATAACCTCAGCCAACAGACCCAAGTTAGCACGAGCCTCCTTAGAGAGATTGCTCTTATTGATCTTGAAGGTAACGAGGTTAGGAGCAACAACGGCAAGCTTCTTCGCAGCAGCGGCAGCCTTCTCTTCGTTGCAATCCTCGAGAGCCTTCTGCAGTGCCTCATTGTCACGGCTCAGCTGATCCATCTGCTCACGCAATGCGTTGATTGCACGGTTGTCGTAACGTACGATGGTCTTGCTACGATCCCATGTGTTGCCACCAATCTTCCATACCAAGTTGGCTGTTGCTGAGAGCAAGCCCTCGCCATAGCGACCACCATCCTCGCCATCAAAACGGTCCTGTACATAACCACCGCGAATATCGATGTTCAAATCCAGGAGACGGTTCAAGCGGAACTGGTTGATCAAACCAATGTTTGCACTCACCTCACGGCCAGGAGTGAGCCCAGTCTGCAATCTGTCCGCATCCTCCAATACCGTAGCCCAACCAAGGCCAAAATAAGGAATGATGTTATACACACGCTCCTCTTTGAAGCCACAGCAAAGGTTGGTCATGTTAAGCATGACATCTACATGCAAGTTCATGTAGTTAAACTCTTGGTAGCTCAAATAATAACCTGCATAGGGCTTCTCTTCAATCAACTCGCCAGTCGAATAAGCACCCTGTGTAGCACCTTTAATGGTCAGTCCGCTAAACATACCACGGACACCAATACCTGGCGTAAACCACTTACCCACTGCTACATCAAATGCGGGGCTGATACGGTTCTTCCACAGCAACTGACGATTGTGGTCTCCGAAATAGGTTTGCGCACCACCGCCGATGCTCAAGAACCAGTTCTTCCAGAAGCTATTGGTTTGCACGCTATAGCCCTTCGAGTCGTTATAGTATACCTCATCGGTAAAATCCTCGGGAGCAGCTCCTGTTGTTGTGATATCGTCAGCAAACGCCGCCATACCCATTACCGCCAAAGCGGCTGTCAATAAATACTTTTTCATATTCTACGTTTTATTATGTTTCTTGTTAATAAATTCGGTGCAAAGATAAGTTATTGAAATGTAAAAAAGATGTTTTCGGTCTATTTTTTATGCTTTACGCCACAACCCCCTACGTTTGCGTTTTTTGTTGTTCCCGTAGCCATAGCCATAACCGTAACCATAGCCGTAGCCATAGCCGTAGCCATAGCCATAGCCGTATTTACGTTTACGTGGATCACCGCCATTGAGAATCAAGGCCATATTGTTCAGTTTCTTACTGTCATAGAGGTTTTGCAGGTCGGGCAGCTGACGCTTGTCAAGTTTGCCAATACGTACCACAAACATCGTCAAGTCAGCAATGCGATTGGCGATACTTGCATCGGCCACGATTCCCACAGGCACACTATCAGCAATGATATAGTCGTATCGTTTGCGCAATTCAGCAAACAGCATCTCCAGTCGGTCGCTCATCAGCAGTTCAGCCGGGTTCGGAGCCACTGTACCCGCTTGCACGATATCCACGCGTTCACACACATGGTCCGGATGTATGAGTTCGTCTACCGTCAGTGTCGGGTCGGCAAGGTAATTGGTTACGCCCAATTTCCCTCTTCGTCCATGTCCCGTAAGCGTACCCTTACGCAAGTCGAGGTCCACCATGCACACCTTCTTGTTGGCAAATATCAAGCTCATCGCCAGATTACGGGTGATAAACGTTTTACCCGCACTCTCATTGAACGAGGTGAGCGTGATAACCTTCATCTTCGGGTCACCCTTAATCATAAAGGCCATGTTCGTACGCAAGATACGGAACGCCTCCGAGAGCATGTCGGTACCCTCTTCCCGCACCACAATCGGTGTTTTGTGCTTCTTGTTGGCCTTCACCGTCTCGGTATCTACGGGAATCTCGCCCAAGAAAGGCATATTCACCTCATTCTCTATATCCTTATAATTATGTACGCGTGTGTCAAGGAAGAGTATCATGAGGAAGATAACCGCCGGTATGGCGATACCCACCAGGATACCCACCAGGATAATACGATTGCGCGAGGGGGCTATGGGCGACATGCTACCCTCGGCACTGTCGATAATCCACGCATTGTCATTCACCATCGCCTGCGACAAGGCATTCTCTTCGCGTTTGTTGAGCAAGAACATGTACAGGCTCTCCTTGATCTTCTGCTGACGCTCGATAGAGAGCATCTGCTTCTGCTTGGTAGGTATGCTCTGCACGCGGGTTTGTGCCGCGTTCTCCCTTCTTTGCGCCTCATCCAGTCTCACATCCAGGCTCACGATCATATTGTCCACCGCACTGATGATGCTCTGTCTCATCGCCTTCAACGAACCGTTCAACTCCTCCACGATAGGGTTGCGCTCGCTGCTCTCATCCAACAGCTTGTCGCGTTTCAGCTTCGTCGTGTTGTACTGCATGATCTGGCTCTCGATATTCATATCGCTGATGCCCGTGTTGGCCGGTATCAGGTCGGCGCTCTTCGAGTTATCCGTCAGGTACTCCTTGATGTATCGTGCCACCTGCAGTTGCGTCTTGGTCTCCATCACCTCTGAGCTGTACTTTTGCGACTCGCTCGAGTACTGTCCTGCCGCAGAGCTCAGGTCGATGATCTGGTTCTCCTTCTTGAAGCTGACGATTTCGTCCTCCACGCCACCAAGTTCCTTCTCAATCACCGCCAGACGTCCATTGATAAAGTCGGTGGTATTCTGCACCATCAGGTTCTTGTCGTCTACCGCCTGGTCGTTATACACCACCACCATGGTGTTCAAGATATTCTGTGCACGCAGTGCATTGTTATCCTTCAATGCCAACTTCAGGATAGAGCCCTCCTCAGACTCCTGACGGATACCGACAGCCGCTCTATAGCGGTCGGCCACCCATTCGAGGGGTATCTTCTCCACCTTTACAGCCTCGCCATACCACGACTCCCCATAGTGTGCCGTAGGTGCAATCACCACCTTCTGCCCATGCAGTGTAATGGTATCGTTCACCTTGAGGGTATACACTTGCGTATCCTCCGCTCCCGCCAGATGCGACACCTCGATGGTATTCTCATCGACCGGAGTGACGGTGAATGTAGCGTAGCTGTTCTGCATCGCCTCGGGGAAGGCCACGCTGACAGGCGAGTTGGTATACAGTTCAATCCAGCGGAACTTAATCTTCGTCAGGTAGTTGACGTTCGCCTTGGTACGACGCACCGTCTCGCGCATCAACTTCTTGGAGCGGAACTGCAGGATCTCGTTCGTCACGTTCACCTTGTTCACCAAGTTGTCATAGCGGTCAAATCCAGCCGAATAGGTATTCTTATTGGCGGGGTCCTTGATGATTACCGTAGCCGACTGGTAATAGGTAAACGGAGTATGCGCATACTTCAAGTAGGCATATCCTCCGCACAACATCACCGACAACACAAACCACGGCCACTTCGAGAGAAGATAAAAGAACAGGTCCAAGATATTCAATCCCTGTTCCCTATTGTTGTTCGCCTTATTCATTGCGTATTATTATTTCGTTTTTGTTATTAAAGGTTATGAAGGAGAATTAAGGTCAGTCAAAGCATTTCACCCACCAATTTCACTTGGTCCATCGTTAATCACTTCAACTGATTCATCCACCACATCATCGAGGTCACAGTTGATGCCACACTGAGCATCAATGTACCATATTGCAGTATCCTATCTTCCGAATCTTTCTTCTTGAACTTAGGTTCTACATAGACGATATCGTTCTGCTGCAGGTAGAAGCAGGGCGATTCAAACAGGTCCTTGCTACGCAGGTCATGGAAGAACACCTGTCTCGTCTCTCCCATCTCACGTATCACGGCCACCCGATTGATGGCAGCATTGGGAGCCAAGTCCCCCGCATTAGCAATCGCCTCCAGCAGTGTTACCCGGTCTCCATCGGCCGTCTTCACACCATTACTACCCACAGCACCCAACACTGTATACTTGAAGTTCATGATATCCACCATCACCAGGGGATTGTTGATATACCCTCCATCGATGATTCGATTCTTTATCAAGTCTGTCACTTCGCTGATCGTGAGTCCCTCCACATGCAGTGTACCCAGCATGGGGAAGTCGATATTCCCCTCAATATCCACTCGGTATCCCTTCTCCTTCATGCTCGGAGCCGATGTCGACACTCTGCCATCTTCACCCACATTGTATGCACCAGCCTGGATATTGAAGGGAACCGCCAACTCCGGGTTCTTGCTCGACACTACGATGCTCAACTTATCGTCACGATGCACCACGGGGTCATGCTTCTGCTCGATAGGATAGAACTGTCCCATCTCCATATCTTGCAGATAGACAAACTTTTTGCGTGAAGCACATGATGACATTGCCATCACCGCTACCAGCATCAGCAGTATATTCTTCGTCTTGTTTTTCATCTCGTTACAATTACTATTTATATAAATACAGTATACGAATTTGCAAAATTAGTGTTTTTTAGCGAAATATCTGTTTTTTATAGTAAAAAAGATGAAAGTTTAACATTGAATGATTAATGGTTAACGATTAACGAAGACTCTAAACACTAAACACTAAACCCTAAACACTAAACACTAAACACTAAACACTAAACACTAAACCCATTTCCACAAACCACCACCGCTTCCCTATCGGGCCGGCATGCCATCTTCCCTATCGTCACATGCTCGGCGAGCCAGATGAGTTTGTCACATAGGGCAGCATATAGTCGCTTGTCCTGTTTGATTACGGCACACCCGGGTACCAATGCGATGAATGCCTCCACTCCAGTTAACGTATGGAACTGGTTTACAGGCGCCTGCTCCAGTCGCACGACACCTCCTATCGGATAGCACACATCCTTATAGCAGGGTGTCTTGCCACTCCAGGGCGAGCCATACACGTATGCCCTCCCCTCCTTGACTCGCAGGATAGGGTTATCATCGTTAATATGTTCGGTTCCCGCGATATGCTGCAGCCATAGCGCCGCATGCGTACTCTTTCCCGTTCCGCTCTTGCCGAGAAACAGGTATCCCTTCCCTTTATATGCTACCGCCGAGGCATGTATACCTATTCCCTCCCGATGCAATATCGCCTGAGAGAATACGATGCGCAGCATCGAGCACAACATCTGCCCCACGTAAGGGTCTTCCCACTGCATCGCCGCCTTCACGTAGCTGAACTCCCTATCGGCTATCAGCGTATGGGTCAGTGGCGCCAGTTCATGATGCGCCTCTATACAATAGCCATGCTCCGTACTCCACACCTTCACACACCCCATATCGTTCACCGACTCGTCGAGCAACACCGCTCCCTCGCCACGCTCTACGGCCGTTGCCGTAGCATCGAATCGGAAGAGAAGAGATCCGTCACTCTCGCCACAATATACAAAGCCACGGAACGAAGGCAACAACTCTCCCTCGTCCATGCCTTGTGGCAGTACCACATCGAATCGATAATCAGCGACTTTGTAGTTCATAGAAGGGATGAAGGGTTACAGGGGGAAGGGTTACGGGTTACAGGGGGAAGGGAACTTCCGCATTCGTGTCATCTCGAGAGCATCGAGAGATCTCGCAAAGTTCGTGTCAGTGAGTCCAAAGTAACTTTTGCAGCGAATGTAGCCGAACTAAATGCAAGGCACTAAAAGGAGTTGGTGTTTTCATAGCCCCAGCGCGGGAGAAGTGCTAAAGCACACTCCTCAGGGGAGATAAACCTCCCTTTGTCGTCAATGCGGAGCGCTCGGCTAGTCCGAGAACCGACGCTATCATACCGCGTCGGCGGTGCTCCGCTTTGTCGAGATGACAGACTGTCCCTTAATCCCATA
Organism: Bacteroidaceae bacterium; assembly: GCA_045126595.1. GTDB lineage: Bacteria > Bacteroidota > Bacteroidia > Bacteroidales > Bacteroidaceae > UBA1189. The sequence goes on from JBGVOS010000040.1 coordinate 45,572, forward strand.
ACGCTACACACTAAACTCTAAACACTACACACTACACACTACACATTCCCAACAGCCAACCGAAGCACCATCCACCAAGCCTCCTTGCGTGCATATCGCCATGCAAAGCCCCTTCTGCGCCAGAAGGCCAGCAACGTCTGCCCCTTGCGTCGCCATCCACGCAGCTCGGTGTTATGTTGTGCCTGATGTTGACCGAAGTTACCTCCTTCGCCAATGATGGTCTCCAAGGGAGCTGTATCCTCTTTATCGAGGTCAGCATAAGGCTGCAAATTCTCGGGGAGCCCGATATATTTCACCAGATAGGCATGCAGCAATCGGCTCCACCGCTCCATGCCCGCCTCGGCATACACCTCGCGCAACTGCGCAAGCTTGATCTTATCTTGTACTTTATAATAGGTACGCGCGATATCACACAACTGACGAAGCCCCACCCCTGCCCCTACGGCATGCTTCATGATATGTGCGTTCTGCATCAGCAGGTTGAGGGTCGGCATAGGCACCCTCATCGCAGGACGTCCCGTGTCATCGTCTTCGAGCTGTTCGCCCCTCCATATGATGGTCAGGTCATCGGCATAGCGTTTCTTGGACGGTGTAGCGATATCCACCATCACAGCATGGTGCTCGATGGCCACTCCCTGGAATGTATAACACAGGCTACCGTCGGCATGTACCTCACAGGCCATGCCCGCTGCCCGCACGACCTCTGCCGCCTTCTTCCTCTCCTCGACGTAGAAGTACAGGTCAATGTCGCCACACTCCCTGCATAGTGGTGCCTCATACATCGCAGCCACCCCCTGCCCCTTCATCACGATGGGATGCAGGCCACGCTGCTCAAGCCGTTGCAGCAATGCCGCCAGTGCCGCATTCGCCTGTCGGTTGTTCCGCTCTATGCGGTCGACCTCGGCCACCCAGGGGAGCAGTATCTGCATCGGGGGCATCAGCGCCTCGGGCAACAGACCGATACCTCGATATACAGTTCCCGTCACCGTCTGCCTGCGCGCCTCCTTGAGCAGTTGGGTCCACTCCTCGTCACTGAGCGGAAATAGCGCCAGCTCCTCTATGGGCTGCTCCCATAGTCCTGCTCTCAATAATATAAATAGAGCCGTCTCCACTCTTCCGTTAACCGCTAACCGTTAACCGTTAGCCCAAACTCTCTCCACTCCTCTAACATTACCGCCACATCGTGGACAGCCTGTTCGCGTGCCACGTCATACTCCTCGCACAGGTAGTCCACCATCTCCCCGTCCGTGAACTCGCGTCCCTCGAAGGCCTGCCACAGCGTCGCTGCCGTCTCGTTCAGGGTATATACGTCCACCATATTTACCTGTTCGGTGTCGGCATCCACGATCATATAGTTGCTGCCCATCTTGCGCAGCATCAAATTCTCTTTCAGTTTCATATCTATTAAGTGTGTAGGGTGTAGAGTGTAGGGTGTAGGGTGTAGAGTTTAGGGTGTAGAGTAGCTCCGCGATGTAATTCCTCCGGATAACAGCACTAAACTCTAAACTTTAAACACTAAACTCTAAACTTTTTATATATCTCCAATGCCCCCGCTATCATCCGTTCCTTGACGAAAAGCTTCTCGTAGCGCAGTCGTGCTCCCGTGGCATACACCTCGTAGGCATCGCGATCCTTGGTGATGGCCAGTATGGCCTCGGCTATCTCCTTGGCCTCTTCGGGCGTCACGTTGAGTCCCGATATGCCATGCTCGTTCACCCACGACGTGCCGCTCCCCGGTATGCGTGTCGCTATCACCGGCCTGCCACAGCTCATCGCCTCTATCTGTACGATGCCGAAGGCCTCGGTCTTCTGCACCGAGGAGAGCACAAACAATTCGCTCGCCGTGTAGTAGGCCGGCAGCTCCTCGTCCTTGACAAACCCGAGGAGCTTCACCTTCTCCTCCAGGTGCAGCTTCTCAATCAGCGCCTGATGCTCCTCTCTCAAGGGTCCCGTACCTCCTATCACGATCACATAGTCGTCGGGGAGGTATTGGGCTGCCTCTATCAAGTATTTATATCCTTTATAGTGCACCAGTCGTCCCAGCGAGAACACCATCTTACGTCCGCGATACACCTCGCGCAGCCGCTGTGCCCCCTCGATGTCGGCGGGCATCTCGTCCACGCCGATGGGCAGGTATGTCACCTTGTGCTGCACCTCGCGCAGGTCCTCCGACTCCTTCACGTAGATGGGCGTGGTTCCCACGATCAGGTCGGCACGGCGGATGAGCCACTTCTGGAACGGACGGTACAACTCCATCAACCGTTTCTGTCGTATGATATCGCTGTGCCAGTGCAACACCACCTTACCGCGGTATCCCGAGAAGAAGAGCGCCATGCACGCCATCGGGTCGGGGTGATGCACATGGATGATGTCATACTTGTTACATATCCTCCACAGCGTCGTTATCATCGACGGAGCGATCATTGTGCCTGCTACCTCCATCCAGGTGTGGCAGCACATCAGCTTCGCCCGTTCCCCTACCGTGAGGGTACTTCCCTTTCCCTTGACCGATGCACACAGCATATCACATTCTATGCCCTGCTTGTCGAGTCCTTCCATCAGGTCATACTCCACCTTCTCTACTCCACCCTTGATGGGATAGAATTTACCTAATTGTAGTATTTTCATTCTTGTAATGTTGAAGGGTTAAAGGTAAGAGGTTAAGGGTGAAGGGTGAATGAATAACCGCTAATCCGCTAACCGCTAACCACTAACCTGTAACCTTTAACCGTTTATATAAATCCAGATACTCCGCATAGCGTTCCTCCTTCTTGAAGTGCGCCAGTGCGTAGTTGCGGCATCGTGATTGATAGTAATCCTTTCCTTTCGCTCTTATGGCGCGTGCAGCACGCAGCAATCCCTCCACATCGCCCTGTTCTACGATAATCCCCGTATCGGGTGTTATCACCTCGATGCTACCTCCCGTGCGATAGGTCACCACAGGCGTACCGCAGGCTATGGCCTCCATGTTCACCGTGGGGTAGTTGTCCTGCCATGTAGGGTTGATGAAGGCATCGGCAGCAGCATACAACTCGGCCAGTTGGCGTATGTTCTCCGTGCGTGCTATCGCCACGATACCCGGCGGCAACATCGCCTTCTGCTCCTCCTTGATGCCCACGAGCACGATTACCTCATCCTCGTTGAGCATGGGGGCCATGCGTATGAAATCGTCCAATCCCTTCTCTCTGCTCCAAATGCTGGCGAGGCCCAGCAAGATATGCTTCCCTTGCAATCCATACTTCCCCTTTACCGCCTCCGTATCGTATATATTGAATACCTCCGTATCGATACCATTGTGTATCACCTCATAGTGATAGTCCTTCAGGAACGAGTGCTGCATCTCCTCTCTCATCCATTCCGAAACCGTAACAATGGTAAACAGTTCCTTGGGTATTGAAGTGAATGCCTCCCGTTTATCGCGGAAGTTCTGTCGCGAGCGGTCGATGAGATAACTTGTCGGGAACTCCCTCCTCTGTGGGCAATTGTGACATTCCTTCTTCCACTTGTCACACCCCGCAAATGAGTAGTGATAGCAATGTCCCGTATAGAGCCAGCAGTCATGCACCGTCCACACCACGGGGATACGCGCCTCGGCGAGGTATTCAAACAGTATCTTATAGTTCAGGAAATAGCCGTGTATATTATGTATATGGATGATATCGGGCTCTATGCGCTTGATCTCCTTGATAAATTCTCGTGTGGCACGGTTCGAGGCCAGGCCATGACGGTCGAGACAACGGGTCACCACCCCATGCCATACCGTGCTCCACCTGTTACCCACCGGGATAGCCTTCACGTTGCATTCCCTCATGCCATCGCGTCCCTTGCTATAGGCGATATAGCACTCCCATCCGTGCTGTGTAGCCAGCTCCGCAATCTCCTGCATGATACGTCCCGTCGACGTGTTCTGCCTGATTACCGGATTGATCTGAAGTAATTTCATTCTAGATAATACGAAGAGCAGTTACGCTGCACGAAGATAGCCGAAGGCTATACGAAAGGCAGCTTGCTACACGAAAACAACTGAAGATGCACGAAGACTTATTGTTTCCTTAAGGTTCTAATCAATCGACTTAGTTGGCACTCGATAGAAATAACCTTTGAGTTTAATACCCTATAGTTCTCGTCGTCAAGGTATCCTATTTCATGAGATATCAGCAGTTGTGTCTCTACTTCATAGGCCGACCCTAATGCGATATCCAAGAAATGGGCAAATTCTGTATCCGATGGTCTTGAAGCCCCTTCAGCAATGTTGGATGGTATAGATACGGCTGCTCGTTGAAGTTGGTCGCATATACCTTTTTTCTCAAACCAAGGCATCGCACTTGTTTGCTTATACATCGCGACAGATAGCATCACGGCATCATGCCACACTGGATACTCTTTAAAATTACGAGCTTTCTTTCCCTTCATTCTTTCGTCATCGTGCACGCTTATGTGCTTTTGTTATATTTCGCAGTTGCAAGCGGCTTTCCCCTTATTATTTTCGTATAGCCTTTGCTGTCCTTCGTGGCGGCCTACCGCCCTTCGTACACACTTTGTGTGTTATCGTTCACGCTTGTGTACCATCGTGAAGCTATCTTCGTTTTCGTACAGCTATGCTGTTTTGGTTATATTTCGTAGCCACTGCGTGGCTTTAACCGTTCAAATAAGGAAATCCACTTTTTCATCACCGCCTCCTCCGAGTAGGTATCTACTACCTGGCGGGCATTCATGCCCATCTCTTGGCGGAGAGCCTCATCACTCATGAGCAGCATCATGGCATCGGCCAGTCCTGGGATATCGCCATTGGGTACGATGAGGCCATTCTTTCCGTGGTCGATGATATCGCGCGGTCCACATTTGAAGTCGAAGGACACTACAGGCAGTCCACATGCCATGGCCTCTATCATCACCATGGGGAATCCCTCGTAGTTGCTGCTCATCACGAGCATGCTGCTGCGCGTATACTCCTCTCCGATGTTCTTTGTCGGTGCATGGATGGCACAGGTTGCCGCTATGCCATAGTCCTTGATGCGCTGCTCGAGCATCTCTTGCCATTCTCCTTGGCCGTAGATGTCGAGGTGCCAGTCATGGTTTTGCTCCGTCTGTTGCACTATGCGCCATGCCTCGATGAGGCGGTCGAAACCCTTCTGGTAGTCGAGACGCCCCACGGCAATCACCCGCTTGGCACGTCCATCGGCATAGCGGCTGCTCGTCATCATCGCCGCATTGGGTATCACCTCGATGTTGGGGATGTTGCCCCACATCTGGGCATCCTCTTCGGTGAGCACCACGAAGCGGTCGAACTTCCTCACTAAACTCTCATCCATCTTCGCCCGCATCTTATCGGCCATTCCCATCAGCCCCGTACGGTTATATTGATGATGGAATAGTTTGCTCTGATGTAGCTCCATCACCTTCTTGCTCCCATCCTTCAGGCTGGGCACGAAGGAGCATTCCCCTGGGTAGAAGCAGTCTACGATATCGGGCTTTATCTGGCTCAGCAATGCCCTCAGCCTTTTCTTGTGAAGTCGTCGCTTGCAAATATATCCGCAGAACTTTTTCAGGAACGGCTTCCCATTATCATCCGAGTAGTTGACATCCAAGTCCACCATCTTCACCCCCTCGGGGAACGGATAGAACGGCACACGTCCATGCTGGTCGGTCGTCACCACGGTGATGTCCCAGTGCAACTGCTCCACCAGGTAACGCACCTTATTGAGCAGTACCCTCTCCATCCCCCCAGGGTTATATATTGAGCAAATGCAGTATACAATCTTCATATTTTTTTATGATTTTTCGTATAGCAAGGCTATTTTCGTTACACGTCAGCGTGTATTTCGTACAACCATAGGTCGTTTTCGTGTTGGATGCGCTCTTCGTACAGCAAAGCAAGTTATCGTCTTCGTTTTTCGTTATCGTACACGCTTGCGTGTTTTCGTCAATCGTTAACCGCTAACCGTTTATCCGCCTCCTCATTCTCCTCCCTACTTATCAGCAGGAATGGGGCGAATACGAGGAACACGTCGGTCGATACCTTAAACCAACCTGCCATATTTACAGCCAGGAAGAGTAGGAACAGCATGCTCTGTGCTGGGAATTTCTTCATGCAGCTTTGTGTTATAGCGATGAAGAAAGCTATGAAGGACATTAACCCGAAGATGCCAAAATAGAATATAAATCGAAGGTAGCCAACATCTGTGCCCATATAGTATCCTCCAACTATTTCTCCTGTGTAATACGGATCATTCCTAGGACTCATCATATATCCATCACCTATCATCCAAGTCTTAAAGTTGTCTGGAAATACATACATATCCATGAGAATGTTATTGGAGTGTACTTCCCACTTACCTTTTTCTGCCAAACTGAAGAAGCCTTCGAAGGCAAAGCGTGTGTTGGCACGGAAGTTCGGGTTGGTGTTATATAACGGTACGATGATGAACAGTGCTACCACTATGACTCCTACCAGCCAAGTCCACAGATACCTGTTCTCTTTTCCTGCAGTTTTGTTTTGCTTGAACAGCGAATATATCCAATACAGCAATGCCAAACCCACTCCTACCGTTGTTGTTCGGGCTATCATATTACCCACCAAGCCAATGATGACGAAGCATACAAGGTATATCCAGATATAGTTTTTTCGTGTGGTGCTGGCAATGCGACTGGTGATATAGGCAATGGCGCATAGCACGGTAGAGAAGCGTAGTCCGGCAACATCTAATCCTGCCCCAATACCATAGAGCCGATGTGATTTGTTCATCAAACTTGTATCCACAAATCCAAACCCTGACACATAGGTGTTAATGAATGCTTTAAAGGCAGGGATGGAATCCATCATCAGTGCTGATATGCATTGTGCCGTACATACCGCTATCAGGTAGTTGCATACCAATTCTACAGATATATAGCCGTGCAACGCCCGCATAAAGGTTACTACCACATAGGCACCGCTGAGCCATACCCACATACTCACGATGTAGGTGGCATAGGTGTAGTCGCGCGTTTCATTATAGGTAACAGCAATCAGCCCAATAAAAGAGACTAAGACAGCAATGAGAGAATACCTAAAAATAGCACTGTCCACATAGGGTTTTCTCTGCTGTGCCAATCGAACAATGAGTATCACCAACCCGAATCCGGCCATAGCCATCTTGGTATTGACACCAGGGAGAAAGGTAAACTCAATGGGAAAGAAATAAAAACTGACCATCACTCCCATCAGGATGGTCATTAGGAATTTTATCATCTATAAACAACGTTATTCAATACCCAATTATATAACTTTACTAGCCAATATTGTTTCTTGGCCGCCAACCACTGCACATAACGGGTTCTGGTAGATACAATCTTATTTTGTAGGATATACCTGTTCGCCTCAGGATACCATGCCTCCCAACGAGCAAACTGCCCGGCGATAAGGAACGGGAGCTTCACATCCAGTTTGAAGAAGGCGAGTTCTTGGGCAATCTCCTCACCCAACATACCCTCCATATAATTCACGATGCGTGCTACATTATACTGTAGCTCTTGCAAATGACGCTCCGAATAGGTTTGACTGAAGGCATTCGTGTTTGTCTTCACATAATGATAATAGGCCTTAGGTACATAGGCTATTCTCTTGGCATGAGCAAAGAGTATCATCATTGTCATATCCTCGCCCATACCATATCCCGAGGGGAATTCTATACCATTGTCGGTATATAGCGAGCGGCGAACCAGCTTGTTCCATACATTGTATTTCATGCCTCCGCTTAGCATCGCTTTCAGTGCCTCCATAGGGGTGCTGAACCATGGTTGCTTCATGTAGCGCTCATTCTCTGCAAAGGTGAGGTACCAGTCGCACCACACGATATCGGCATCCTGTGTCTTGGCTGCATGGTATAGTTCTTCCAGCATGGTGAGCTCCACATAGTCATCGCTGTCACAATGGAAGATGTATTCCCCCGTAGCTAACGTTAGTCCCGTATTGCGTGCTGCAGGCAGTCCCTTGTTCTCTTCATGGTGAACGATGCGCACCTGCTCTTTCCGTTCTGGATAACGAGCCACTACCTCTTCAAGTATCTGTATGCTACGATCAGGCGTAGCATCATCCACAAAGATATACTCCACTTCACGGAGCGTTTGCTCCATGAGTGTGGTAGCACATCGCTCGATGAATGTCTCTACCTTATATATAGGTATAACAACAGATATATAGTTCATTAGAATAAGACTTTTATGATTTTTTTCTCCCTAAATACTATAGCTATAGCAGAGATAGATAAGGTAAATAATATACTATAAATGTATGCTGCTAGTGAAGGCATATTGGGGAGAAATATTCTAAATATGGCTATGGGTATCATATGTGTCAGAAATATGATAGTACTTGCCATTCTCGCATTCTCGGCTATTCCTTTGAATTTGTCGCTTACTTTAATCGAGAGGATTATTTTGAAAAAAGAATATGAAACGACTAAAGATGCGATTCGAATGCCGTAATTACTTGTAATTGTTCCTAAGATAAATAAGACAATATAACAATATGTTGAAGATTTCTGTTGTTTATACAATGCAATCAGTCCTCCGATCATTATATATGCAAAACCAACAAAAAAGCCATTTCTAGTTGTCTTAAAAAGCTTAAAGTAGAAGGTTGAGAAACAATTTTCATCATAGACTTGCATATAATCCAATCCTATGCCGGTTAGATACAAAAATATAGCAATTGTAAATATCTTGCTGAAGTGTAGATTACTCATCATAATTAGGCAAATTCCTCCAGTTATCATCGCTAGTAAATACCAAAGAGGCCAGGATAAGTAATTCTCTCCAACAAGTGTGAAATTTCGTAGGAAAATTAGTAAAGACTTCAAAAAAGGTGTTTCTTCTGTATAAAAGCCATATATGGTAAATGGTAGGTATATTAGTGTCCAAACAATGTATAGTCGTAGTGATTTTTGTATAAAGGAGTTGATTCTTTTAACTTTCTCAGGTTGGGGAATATCAATGATTTTTCTCCAGAGCAAAAAACCGGATGTTACAAAGAAGAATGGTACAGCTTGAGGATAGACGATGTTTGTAAGCAAGTAGTTTAGATACTCATTCTGACAACTTCTTTCTGGATGAGCATGTATGGCTACCACGACAAGTGCCATAAAGAATTTTATGAAGTCCAGTATGTAGTAACTTTTAACCATAGTCTCCTTTGATAGATTATTCTTAGAACTCTCACCACATACCTCTAACCTTTCTTCCTGCCATATACAAAGTAGCGTACCAATATCTTGATGCGTTTCCAAAGTGATAGTTGGTCAAGTTCGTTTTGTTTGTTATTGTAGAAATCGAAATAGAACTTTTTGTCAAAAAAAGGGGACTTACGATAGTATTCCCACCATATGTCGTAGTTGACGCAAAACTCTTTCCAGGGTTTAGGACCATTGTAGTGTACTATACCATAGTTTAATGCATGTTTAATCTCTTCTTCTGTAAAGAACCTTAGCATTTCATTCTTGCGTGTTACTAAGAGTTCAGTTAAATAGTTTGTAAGACAGAATGCAGGCGATAGTGCCTTGATTTTTCCATAACAAGCAATGTTGATAATATCCATGTCTTGCTGGTGAAAATCTCTTTTCGCTAATTCTCTGAATTTAGGGATAATATTGTCTTCTATTATCTTCTTGGAGTTAATAACCAGATTCCCGGAATAGAAATGCCCATATTTATGATCGATGCCTAATTTTTTTTTGATGTATTTTTGGACTTCAGGTCGCAAGGCTGAGCCATTGTCTACACCTGCCATATAGTAATCTGATATGTCAATATTGAAGTATTGGGCTAAATCCTCTCTAAAGATGACATCCACATCGGAATATAAAATCTTGTCATACTCTGGAATTAGTTCGGGCGCTAATAGCCTATAATAAGCTGTTGTTGTTATGCCTCTAATTTCGTATGCATTGATGAATTCGTTACTTACTTTTCGGTAAGTAATCTTGTGATTGGGATATGTTTTGGATAATTCAGTTAGGCGGGAATCTTGAAAATCATATTTATCAGAGTGCAAAATGAAAATATCGTAGAACGTTGTAGGATGTGCGTTCCGAAGTAAGGATGAGATGCATACACCTGCGGGCAATAATAGTTTCTCGTCAAATGTGAATAAAATAGGAACAACGTTCATGATTACCAGATTTTTATATTTGTGTCCGCAATATGATTCTCAATGTTGTCGGGAATTTTCATATAGTCGTTTCCGTATAGCCTTTTTAAGTATGCATCGCAGTCCTTAGGAGCATTGAATTCATGGCCTTCGAATGACAATTTACATAAAGGAAAAATCTCTTCTAATTTTTTTTCTTCGTTTAAGAATCCCACTCCGTATGTGTAGTGTATCATACCTTTATTAAATGATGGTGATATGAATCGTAAGAGAGGAAATACAATTTTTGTTAATAGATTGTAGTTAAATCTGAATGCTTGGCCTGTCTTGCTCTTCTCAACAACACCTAGGCACATGCGATTGTAGCATACTGATGCTATTTTTGAGAATATTTTATATGTAGGTTCTAATGGAAATATGTCAATAAAGGCTCCTTTGTACTCGAAGTGCTTATTGAATACACACTTTTCTTCTATATAGCTGTTTGTGTCCCTGACTTTGGCATACAGATATACGTATCCCGAATCGGTATCGGTTGTTTGCAATACATATTCTCGTGGTAACTCTTTGGGGAGAATATCTAATAATTTCAGATAATCTTCGCGCAAGAGTTCAATGTCGATGTCGTCGTCCCAAGGTATGAATCCGCCATGTCTGATTGCTCCTAGCAATGTTCCACTACTAAGCCAATAAGGAATATCATGCTTTTTACAGATGGCATCTACAGACTTTAATATTTCTAACATGCGAAGTTGTAGATTCCTTAAGGCAGAACCCTCAGGGTTATAAGTCTCCTTGAGTCTTTCTGTTTGCATATCCATATGAGTGAGCAAGCTGTGAATATTCTTAATCTATTTTATTAGGGAAGTGCTTGATAAATCTGGCACTTTTATGAAAAATGGCAATACATCGCAGAGCGCATGCTACTAATGTATATGTGGGTCTTTTGTAGTTCCTCTTTCTGAGTTCAATAAATAATTTGTCGTAATATGTATCTCCATATAATTCGCCTTCTTTGCTTCTCCCGTAGTCAAGGCGTATTCTTTGCGGTATCAATTCCTCAAGAACGTGTTTGTACTCTAACTCTGACAAAGTTCGATTCTGTGCACTGAATCCTGTGATGTCATAATTGACAATAATCGTGTTTATATGTTTGTATGAGCAATTCTCCAAAATCAGTGCTTGTAGAAAGAATTTTCTATCGGCAACAATTTTTAAAGACTCGTCATACATGTATTTTCTCATCAGTGATGTACGAATGAAAGCACATTGATGACATATACTTGAATTGTATAATGTGTCAAAGGTTATTTCATTAGGGGCTTCTTTCGTCTCTCCCAACCAGGTGTCTCCACATACGATGTCGCTTCCTTTGGATAGGCAGATGAAATTCGCAATAACCTGTTCGGAATAAAAGCAATCGCCAGAATTCATGAAAATACAATACTCTCCATGTGCCCTTTCGATACCTTTATTCATGGCGTTGTAAATGCCTTTGTCTGGCTCACTTATCCAATAGTCAATTTTGTCTGTATGGCTTTTGATGACCTCGACACTGCCATCAGTAGATGCTCCATCAATAATAATAAACTCAAAATCTTTGGATGTTTGGTTTATGGTGCTGGCTATTGTCTTTTCTAAGCCTTCTTTATTGTTATAGTTAATGGTGATTACAGAAACTTTCATCGTTGTTGTTACTCTTGTTGCAATACCTGTTTCAGTTTGTTTATATCACAAAACAATTCGCTGTTTTCTTTCAGCCATTCAATGGGCATGTCCCACCATTTTTTTTCTAATAAGAATTGGATAGTTTCTTTGTCGTATCTGTATTTAATGACTTTAGCTGGAACTCCACCGACAATAGCATAAGGTGGGACGTCCTTTGTGACAACTGCTCCAGCGAGAACTACCGCGCCGTCTCCGATGGTTAATCCTCCAACAAAAAATGCTCCTTGCCCAATCCAACAATCATTCCCAATAGATATAGGTGCACGCATTTCATCAAACATTTGTTCTTTTGCAAAAGTAGCTCCCGATTGCTTTCGTAAAGAGAAAAACATGGGTGATGTTGTTGCATAGGGGGCTTCTATAGGATGCACGCCTTGTGCGTTTTTAACATCTGCAGCAATGGAGGTGAATCGGCCAATATTTCCAATGATGGAGCAGTCGTTACATATGTATGTACCGTACCCCATGTTGCCACTGAATTTTGTGCGATCTCCAATGGCGTTAGCTCCTTCAAAGGTTGAGGTGGTATCTATATAGGTTGTTGTGTTGAAGCGTACTTTTCCCCACCATTTAAGCTTTAGTCTCCAATAGTCGGCAATCCCTCGAATGGTTGTCGTGATGGATCTATAAATTAGTGCGCATAGGGCCTTAAACATTAGGAATATTCTCATGGCGTAGAACTTTGTTGTAGAATTGATAAATACGATCTTTCCATCTTTTGAATCTGCGAATCTTGCAATCTAACCAAGCATATATCTTGTAACCTTTGTAACGCTTGTCCAATTCTTCGCTGCATTCATGGTATAATCCGTAACCTTCGTTTAGTTTTGTTCCCAACTCCATTTTTTCCCAAAAAGATTTATTTTTAAAATCCATGTGGAAAATATAGTCTTTATTCCAATCTTTGCATTTTGCACTTAAGCCTCTTTCTTTGATGTCATAAACCATTACGCACTCATTTGTGTAAGCTAGCTTATGTTGCCGCAAAAGTTTGAATATAGCCTCAAGGTCTTCGTATCGGGAGAACTCTTCGTTGTATAGACTATTGTTCATAATAGAGCGTTTGTACAATGTAGTCCCTGCGCATAAACAAATAGAATGAAAATACCATGCGCGAAAGTTGTTACTTACAATGCCATTTTTCCATCGGTTGCATACGACTTTCCGCTCAACATCTTCTGTATAGAAATTTGCATGAGAAATAGGCACGCAATACTTATTGGCTGCTCCTATAAGTATGTCTAAAGCTTTGGGAAGAAAATAATCATCAGAGTCTAAAAATATAATCCATTCACCTCTGCTTTCCTTTATACCTTTGTTGCGGGCTGTGCTTGCACCCCCATTCTCCTTATGGAATACTCGTACACGAGAGTCCTTCCCTGCATATTCATCACAGATAGCACCCGAAGAGTCGGTGCTGCCATCATCGACCAGTAGCAACTCAAAGTCGGTATAGGTTTGGCCCAGGATGCTATCGATGCAGCGATGGAGATATTTCTCGGTATTGTAGACGGGGACGATGACTGAAATTATTGGCATGATTATAATGATGAACGAAAACACGCTTGCGTGTGATTAACGGTGAGCGGTGAGTGGTTAAAGGTTAAGGGGACAGCTTTGCTGTCGGGGTTAGGGGTTATGGGTAAGTAGTTAGTGGAGTCGCTGGTGCGAACGAAGACAGCTCCGCTGTACGAAGATATAATAAACGAAGATAACCGGAGGCTGTACGAAAACGGGAACACGCGGAGCGGGTGATTTACGGTTAACGGAATATCAAATCATTTTATTCTGATTCAGATGATCAACAATCAATGAGATGTATTTGCTACCAGTGTAAATGCGTTGTTTGCGAGAGTTCCATGCAGATATATTATCGTTAATATACTCAATAAAAGAAACTTTATCTGAAATATCACAACGCGAGGCTGATTGCTCTTCGTTCAATATGTAATCAACCGTTGACAATAACTCCAACGAGTAGTTGGAATAATATCCACGCAGAAAGTCTTTCGTACGATTGGCAATATCACGATACGTCTTGTTCTCTGGTGATTCGAGGTACGATGTGATATACTGGGCTGTGTCATCAAGCAGCCAGAGGGCATCGAACGGCTTGTTCTGCATCCCTACCATCCCCTTGATATAACTGCCGTTAAGATAATAGAGTACATGGGCAATCTTACCACCTGAATATGGGCCATAATATCCGCGAGTAAACTCAATCTTGAATATGTCTTTTGCTCCAAGACGTTGAAGGAAATATACAATCTTCTCCGCCGCAAAAACTGAAATAAACTCACCATACGACACCATATCGCATAACACATCAAGGAGCATTGCACGAGCAGGAGTCAACTTTACGCGTTCTTCCTTCATCTTCTCCACAATAGCCATAGAAGGTTCATATATACGGATATCGCAGTCAAGATCACCCAGTGAATCGATAATCATCTTTTTTACACGAGACCAGTCAAGGCCTCCATTATGAGAGCCAAGAGGGGGGATAGCTATGGAACGTATACCTAATTCCTGTATCTTGCTTCTCAAAGCGATAAGTCCTGATTCTATATATGCATATTCTGATGGTTTGCGCCAAGTGGTCTTGGTCGGGAAATTGATGATCAGTTTATCCCCATCAAGGCGCTTGTTCTCTGTGATGAGAAGCTGGCCTACGGTCAACATACCCTCTTTACAGGCTCTGCGATAGATGCTATAGTTCTCCGGAAAACGCTCCTTGAACTGCAACGCAATACCCTTACCCATAACCCCTACAGTATTCACCGTATTTACCAAGGCTTGGGCATCATCCATGAGCAAATCGCCTTTTATATAGGTAATCATAATCAGTAATAATAATCTGAGTTAACAACAATTAGATTAACATCGATACCATAATGAATCAACCTTTGTTTAGCCAGTTCATTATAGACAACATATCCACAGATATAGTTTGGCGAAAGCGCGTTCCTAATCAACAATTCTGCCTCTTTACGTCGTTTAAGGTCTGTATCTGTTTCGCTAATCCAATACTTTGCGTAAACCTCATCATAAGAAACGATACTGTTTATCTCAGTAAGCTTGTCGTGTGTATAGAAATCCGTGAGTGCACTTAACGCATGCCCATCAGTAAAAAGACATTCAACATTATCAGCTATCAACTCTTCTATTTTTATCACACAATATACTATGTCTTCTGGATTCTGCTTTTCCACCCCATTATATCCATGCTGAATAACATATAGCATCACCGAACGTGGACCAAAATAAAATGGAATATACTGCGCCAAATCATACCCCTTTATCTTCGTAGCCCTTTTCCCTATAACCTCTCTGTCACCTATAGACTTATAGGTAGAACTAGCAAATTCTGAGCCAGGAAGCACAAAACCCGTTTCACTGATATAAGGGATATTATCAATGTGGGTGATTCTGAATCCGTAACGTATTTTATTCACTACGGTTAAGGGTGTGGTAGTTAAGGATGAGCACTGAAAGGACAGCCGGAGTCTGGGATTAACGTGTAAATGATTAATGCTCTCAACCCATAACGCCGGTCAATAATTCGTGCTCAAGGAACGAATATACATATTTCGGACTCTGATAATACAAACCTGTGTTCTTGTCGCGAAGTTTTATGTAGGTGTCCGAGGTATATACCGTATCTATGGCCTCTTGAAAGGATAGATTTCTCTTTTCCATAAGTAGCGTGGTCAATTCCGCTGCTATGTACTCTACCATATATTCTATGTCGTTCATAGTTTAGATAAGTGTGAAATGGATCTCTCTGTTCCGAAAAAGTACTGAAAGGTTATACCCTTGAAGTATTTTATCCGATGAAGGAACTCTCCCATGTCTATGCTCCCTTCTGTCAACTTCTGCATTTGGAGTCCAATCTTGTCGTTGGCTATCGGACCGTATATCACATCATACTCATCTTGCAAAAATTCGGATTCTTCTCTGTTTTTGAATACAAATTTTGCCCATTCTTCTGAATATGAATCAAAGGATAGGTATCGCAATGTGCCATCCGATAGTTTGCGTTCGTCAAAACTGAATGAAGTGACTATAGGAGTGCCACCCAATGCCATGGTACGTAGGGAAGCCATTTGCTCGGCCTGCTGTAAATCGGCAGACAGGTAAAAACCTCTTCCAAAATCCTTGAAAGGTTTTGATTTTAGCAACTCTATATTGTTTATTTCAACGTTGCTGCCATGATAAAGTATCATACGATGCCTCCTCCTTGACGTTTCATATAATTGACTAGCATATCCATCGCATCAGAAAAACTAAGAGTATGCATGATGTCATAATGCTTGTCTACCATATCTACTCCTCCATAACGCTTCACATAGCGATATGACTGTAGTACGTTCAAATTATGCCACTTGGCGAAGTGTGATATGAGTGACATCAGATATTCTGCCTTGTCTCTAATTATAGATCTTTCCATACGATATTTATATTCATAGGCAAAGTAACAAATAATTTAGTTGACCTCCTATGCTTTTAACCATTTTTGAGGATACGATTAACGAGTAACGAAGACAGCTGCGCTATACGATGATATAATAAACGAAGATAGCCGGAGGTTGTACGAAGAGCGACAAGCGCTACGAAAATAGCCTTTGGCTATACGAAAATACTAAACAGTACGATGGGTTATTGTTTTCTTAGGGTTCTTATCAATCGGCTTAGCTGACACTCTATAGAGGTGACAGACGAATTTAAGGCTTCATAGCCTTCGTACTGCCTCGGCAGTATTTGTTATCGTTATTATTGCTTTTCGTGCATCGTGCGCGCTTTGCGTGCCTTCGTACAGCTTTAGCTGTCTTTGTAGCGGATCACCGCTCTTCGTGCACTCCGTGCCTTCGTTGTCACTTTGCTCGCAAAGTGACATACCTCTGGGGCTTAGACTAATTCATAATCGCATAAGAATCAGCCTATTAGATAGCAACAGCGTGTTAATTTCTCTATGCATAAGAGAAGTTTGGTGTAAAGATACGTGTTTATATTTGATTTTCATACTTTTTAACGATTTATTTTGAGGGGAAGGGTGAGCAGCCGCGTTCGTGTCATCTCGAGCGAATGCGAGAGATCTCGTAAAGTCTCTTGAAATATAATCTCCAGTCCCAGCGTGAGATCCTTGACTTCAGCCCCTTCGGGCGTCGACCTAAAGGTTCACTTCGTTCAGGATGACACGGAGAGCCCCTACCTCCTTAACCCTTCACCTTTTAACCCTTAACCTTTAACCCTTCACCTTTAACCCTTAACCCTTTCATCACTCCAAAGCGCTGAGGCGGGCGGTCTCCTGCTGGCGTAGCTTGATGTCGGTGTGGGTGAGCAGGATGACATTCCATCCACGTATGTTGTCATGACGGCGGGGCTGGTAGCCCAGGCGGTTCATCCAGATGGCGATGGTGCGCGGCAGGAGTGGGGTCTTCACACCGATGTTGATGGTCTCGATGATACGTGTGGCGGTGTAGAACTCGCCCACCTCGTGCGGCTCGGGACGGCGGAAGTAGGTCTGTATGAGCTCACACTCCATGTTGGGTTCCTCGAAGTGGTGGTTGTGGCACTCGAGCTCGGCATTCTCCTCGGCGGTAAACCAATAGGGGAATCCTTCACACCATAGGGCATAGGCCTGGGCATAGAGGCCCTCGTAGGGGATGGGATGATCGTAGGGCGAGTCGATGCTGTCGACCATGAAGGGGAGCCAGCGACGGTTGCCGGTGAGGTCGGTGAGGAAGCGGGGGTTGTTGCCCGTGGCACAGAACGAGGCGATATGTTCGCGACGCTCGCGGTAACGGGCATAGGCGGCACGCTCGTTCACCGAAGGGTCGGTGGTGAGGGCCTTGAGCTGGTTGAGCGCGCGAGGCTTCAGGTTGTCGAGCTCCTCGAGGGCGATGAGGGCCATCTCGGTGAGCTCCAGACGGTCGTCCCTGTCCATGCGATGGGCAAAGTTGCGGGCCGAGAAGTAATCGCGCAGCACGGGAGGTAGCAGGTGGCGCATGAAGGTACTCTTGAAGATACCTTGCGAACCGATATAGGTGAGTATCTCGTGGTTGGTCTTGTCGGGATCGAACCATGCCGCCACCATGCCTACAAACCACTTCCTGAAGTAGCGGTTGTGCATCTCCTGCGAGCAGCCGGTGACATGGACGCGAGAGGCGAGCTCTTCGATGTAGTCGTATCCATCCCACGGGGAAAGGCTGGTCATATACTCGCGCATGGGGTGGTACTCGGGGTAGAAATCGCTCTCGATGATGATGTAGAGGTCGGAGAGACGCAGCCTACGGCCGGTGTCGAGGGAGAAGGCGCGGTAGAGCGAGTGGACGTGGCGGTCGGTGAGCTCGGACCATAGTAACGATGACGAAAACGAAGACGAAGACTTTTTCTCCAATTTATCATCGTTATGGTCATCGTACAGCTCTTGGGCGGTGGTGGCTGGCGGTGGACAATGGGTACCTATCTCCCACTTGCGACTGATGACGTTGTGGCGTATGCGGACCTCCTTCTGGGTGAGGTAGTCCTGTATCTCGGCTACCGTGGCACAGCTGTCTTTCTTCTCACGAGGCAACTGCCGAGTGGCATGCTCGGTGGTCTGCTGGTAGCAGGAGCGGACGATGGAGGCGACGTCGTTGCCCGCAGCGGCATAGTCGGTAAAGCGGGCAAGGGCCCATGCCGTACAGTCGGTCTCGGACACTCCGTAGCGGTTCATCAGGTAGCAGGCCTGCGAGATGTAGCGGTTGTGCTCGCCGGGGATGTAGCATACGCCACGGCGCTCCAGCTGCTCGCAGACATGCGACTCGGCAGCCTCGGCCGTACGCACCTGGCGTGGACGACCCGAAGGGCGCTTGGCCTCGAGCTGCACCTCGAAGGGCACAGCAGCAGGGTTGTAATGGAGCGTGGGATCATAGGCGGCGCCCGACAGACGGGTGGCATTCTTGCACAAGGGGTCGGTGGCAAGGCCGGTGAGGGTCTCGTAGTAGGCGTTGACCTGAAGGAAGGCGGACTTGTACTCGGGGAATGAGGAGCGGTGAACGGGAAACGGGGAGGGGGCAGCGGGGAGCGGATGAGCGGTTAGAGGGTGAGCGGATGAGGGGTGAGCGGGGAGCGTATACCGCGCCACGACACGCACGCCCTGTCCCGAGATGGTGGTATAGGCAAGCAGGGTGTGGGGGTCGTGGCCGACGAGCGTCAACACGCGCGGCATATCGTCGGGCGACACGTGGTCGATATCGACGAGGGTGAGCCCGGTGAAGGCGGCGATATGGTCCTTGCGCTTGCCACCCTCGAAGCGTACGGCCACGCTGAAGCAGGGCATGCGGCGTTTGTAATGCTGGGCACCGGCCTTATCGCCGATACTGCGATAGTAGCGGTGCTTGTCGGTGAGGTCACGTAGCGAAGCGTCGGTGCGCATCATCTCTACCAGAGCGTCGAGCTCGATGGGCATGGGGGACTCGTCGGTCCACCCGTTGAAAAGGGATAGTTGCATGGAGGTTAGGGTTTAGGGTTTAGGGTTTAGAGTTTAGTGTTTAGGGTGTAGGGTTTAGGGTGTAGGGTGTAGGGTGTAGAGTGTAGAGTTTAGTGTTTAGGGTGTAGGGTGTAGGGTTTAGGGTTTAGGGTGTAGAGTTTAGAGTTTAGGGTTTAGTGTTTAGAGGTTAGGGGGTAGGGTTTAGAGGTTAGGGTTTAGTGTTTAGGGTTTAGAGTTTAGTGTTTAGGGTGTAGGGTGTAGGGTTTAGGGGTTAGTGTTTAGGGGTTAGGGTTTAGGGACCGTTAACCGTTAACCGCTCACCGCTCACCGTTAATCACTCCAAAGGTAGGGGGAATATTTCAGGGGCGTTACCCCATATGTGGGGCAATAACTTTATATTTGCCAACATCTTTTTAGAATCATTAACAAATAAACGCTGCACACACGTATGAAACTTACTCATCCCTGCCCGCTGGGCACCTTTATCGTAGGGGAGCGCATGGCGCTCGGCTGCCCTGTCAAGACCTTCTGCCGCGAATGTGGTATCACCGTGAAGACCTATTACCGTCTGTTGGGGGGAAAAAGCTACGCTCACGAGCTATGCTAAGGTAATAGACTACCTATACTATGCCCACCAACCGGACGAACGGGCCAACTTTGCCATGGCATTCGTGAGGGCTTTCATGCCACTGCGCCACGGCTGCCACTAACTTTTACACCCCTTATAGGGAGAAAATAAATATCAATATATAATAGTATCACGATATATACCTATTATATCGACTATAGGGAGTCGCCCCGCGCGGGCCGACCGTGGCGTTGTGGCAGGGAAGCGGGGAGCGGGGAACGGCCCCTACACCCTAACCCCTAAACACTACACACTAAACCCTACACACTAAACCCTAAACCCTAAACACTAAACTCTAAACCCTAAACTCTAAACACTACACGCTAAACAAAAAAAACAATGGAGTGAACGCCGAAAATCACTCTACTGCTTTTCGGAAAACAATAGAGTGAACTTCAAAAATCAGTAGAGTGATTTTTAGAAAACATTAGAGCGATTTTCACGGCTCGCCCAGGTACTCGAAGATAATCTGTACCTGACGACGGGTGAGGCGGCGCGAGGCACGCTGGTAGCCCACGCGCTCGAGGGCGGGCAGCAGGCCGTGGGCCGAAGTGATGTACTTGTGTAACAGGCGCAGGGCCGAGGAGCGCGGGGCACCAGGGAAGTAGAGCTGGGCAAGGTCGCTCTTGGTTAATGATTGTATCATCTGTGAACCTACTTTTACCCTATAAAATTACAAAAAAATTGCGAGACGAGCAACGGATAAGAACTTTATTTTCAACAATTTCAAAAGTAATCTACAGAACTTACGTTATCTCTCATCTGCGGAACGAGAGGGTGATAGGATGTAGTACCTTTGCAATAGAAATAAAGAGGGTAACACCTCTTTTGAGTCCTTGGCCAGGACTTGTAATGTGGGCGCCCACATTACTTTCTATTGTGAGTAACGGCTGCGCCTCGGCATAATTCATGCAAGCATGATTCTGCTCTCGGCTTGCTCGCTACTTGCACTGTAAATGATAACCGGTAACCACTTACACTAAACATTAAACTCTAAACACTAAACAAGAACAACATGCCTATCACTTACGCAGTAAAGAAAACGAGAAACCCGAAGGGTGCCGAAGGTACCGAGTATTTCCACGCCAAGACCATCAAGACTGGTGAGCTCACCCTCGAGAAGCTGGCCAAGCGCATCAACAACAGCA
>JBGVOS010000041.1:0-5153 GCA_045126595.1 Bacteroidaceae bacterium
AAAGTGTATCCCTTCTCTTGTTGGCGCACACGCTGTGCCCAATCTACATTTATGGTCTTCATTGATGAGGGGAAGAAGTTTTGCATATCGTGAGCTTGTATGCTGAAGTTGAGCATGTAGCTCTCGGGGAGCAGACGATAGCTGAAGTCGAGGTAGCCGCCATTACTTGCAATCAAACGTAGAACGAGGGTGCTGTCAGTGTAGGTGACGGGCTGGAAATAGAGTTTCTCGGTGATGATGTTCTCGTTCTTTCCATCGAGCATGAAGTTAATACTCTCGTCGTCGGCATTGAAAAGTTCCAAGGGAAGTCCCTCCTGATTGGTATACTCTTTAAGAACTGCCGAGGTTACACGGGCACCGCGGTTTGAGAAGGTGAGTTTCAATAGCTCATTCTCAAGAGTGAAGGTCTGCTCTTCGCCTTGTGCTGCAAGGTGAAGGACTGAGGTGCTGTCTTGCAGCAAGGTTTGGTTGTATCGTGCTTCGGCAAGTGATTTGTCGAGTTCTTTCTGTGCTTCTACCAATGCTATTGAGTCACGCACGGCTTGAGCGCGTTCGTACTCTGCACGTTGTTCTTCGCTGGGGGTGTTCATCCAGATAAATCCTACCATCACGGCAAATATCAGAATCCAACCGATAACTGTACTTTTGTTGTTGTTCATTCTTGCTTTTCTTTCTTATATTTATTTACTTATTATACATAGGATATGCGCAGACACATGTCTGCGCATACTGAATTTTCAATTTTCAAATTCTAATTTTCAATTTTTCTCAATTGCTGCCTTGATGAACGAGAGGAACAAGGGATGGGGTTTGAGTACGGTGCTGTTGTACTGGGGGTAGTACTGCACACCAATATACCAAGGGTGTCCCTCAACCTCTACAGCTTCAACCAACTTGGTGTCTGGATTGATACCCACGCACTTCATGCCGGCTGCTTCGAGCTGCTCCTTATATTTATCGTTGAGCTCGTAGCGGTGGTGATGACGCTCCTGGATGCAGTTTGCACCATAAATTTCCTTGAGCTTGCTACCCTCAATGAGAGCGCAGTCGAAGTTACCCATACGCATAGTGTCGCTGAGATGTGATTTCTGCTCCTCCATGATGTCAATGACATTGTTGGGAGTGGTAGCGTTCATCTCGCGTGAGTTGGCATCGGCAAGGCCGAGTACGTTACGGGCAAACTCCACTACCATGCACTGCATACCGAGGCAGATACCGAAGGTGGGAATGTTATTCACACGTGTATAGTTGGCTACGATGTTTTTGCCTTCGATACCACGCTGTCCAGCACCAGGGCCGATAATAATACCATCCATGCCCTTGAGGGTGTCGGCGACGTTCTCAGCGGTGATGTTGTCGCTGTATAAGAAGTGCATCTTGAGCTTGCGATTGTTGTAGGTGGCTGCCTGTGATGACGCTTCGAGGATTGACTTGTAGGCATCCTGAAGGTCATACTTGCCCACGAGGCCGATATGTACCTCTTCGGTTGCCTTGGCACGACGGTCAAGGAAGTCTCTCCAAGGACCGAGGGCAGGCTTGGGACCAGGTTCGATGCCAAGTTTGCGGAGGATGATTTCATCCATGCTCTGATTCTGCAAGAGTACGGGTACTTCATATATAGTAGAAGCATCGATTGACTGGAACACGGCATCGGCATCGACATTGCAGAAAAGAGCAGTCTTGCGCTTCAAATCCTCGGGCAGCTCATGCTCGGTACGGAGAACGAGCACGTCAGGCTGGATACCGAGCGACTGTAACTTCTGTACAGAGTGCTGTGTGGGCTTGGTCTTCAACTCGCCGGCAGCTGCGAGATAGGGTACATAAGTGAGATGTACGCAGAGGGCATTGCGACCGAGTTCGAACTTGAGCTGACGCACACTTTCCATGTAGGGCAGTGACTCGATATCACCTACGGTACCACCAATCTCAGTGATGATGAAGTCAAATTGCGACTTGGTACCAAGGGCCTTTACGTTGCGCTTGATTTCGTCGGTGATGTGGGGTACCACTTGGATGGTTTTCCCGTGGTATTCGCCACGACGTTCGCGGTCGATGACACGCTTGTAGATACGTCCGGTGGTGATATTGTTGGCCTTGGTCATATTTACACCAAGGAAACGCTCGTAGTGTCCAAGGTCAAGGTCGGCTTCGTGGCCGTCAACAGTCACATAGCACTCGCCATGTTCCTCGGGGTTCAGTGTACCCGGGTTGATGTTGATGTACGGGTCGAACTTCTGGATGGTCACGTTGTAGCCGCGAGCTTGCAGCAGCTTGCCGATAGAAGAGGAGATAACGCCTTTTCCGAGTGAAGAGGCTACGCCTCCGGTCACGAAGATATACTTTGTCTCAGCCATGATATAATAAGTTTTTATGTCTGTTCTCTATTAAAATATTCCAAGCTGCAAAGTTAGTGCTTTTTGCTAAAATGAACGAATAAAATATTCTTTTAGTTGCTTAAAATGACAAAAAAAATCAGTTTACACCCATTCCTATTGTAAAAAGTTGTATCTTCGCGGCTAAATTAAAAAAGACATTATATAAATAGGTATAGAATATGAGAAGAAAAATGTTTTTAGGTGGCTTGCTTTTGTGCTGCTCAAGTTGGATTATGGCTCAACAGACAATAGAGGTTGACACATTGGCTAAGGTGGAGGCCCCGGTTGATTCTTTGGTTGCAGTAGCTGCTGATAGTGTATTGTTGGCTCAGGCTGATTCAGTGGTAGCAGAGAATGTCGTTGACTCAACAGCTATCGCTTTGCGTCCTCTGACTCAACTTGATGTGGACTCTACGAAACTTGTTCTTGAGCAAGTGAAAGCATTAACTGATAGAATTTCTGAGCAGTCGTTACTCAATGCACATTTGGTAAAGGAAGTGTTTTCAGATACAGCAGTTGTAAATAAGTACAATCGTCTGCTTGATAAAATGGTGGTACAGTATGCTGCCGAAGTTGAGAACATCAGTGCTGAAGATACAACTCATGTCAATCCGCTTTACTTCCGTCTGTTTGCTCCGCTTACTCTTTACAAATCACCGGTAAAGCAAGCTATAGCGATAGACTCATACCCTACGGTGACTTTGGAGGATAGCCTTCGTTTGGCTGCTATGGCAAGTGGTAAGGATATACGTCTGCTCAACGAACTGGATAGAGTGCTCCTCTCTACATATCTTGCTTCTCCTACTTTAGTAGGACTTACTGAAAGCGAACTGAAAGCGAATCAGCGTGTGTCGGAAGAAGCAATGAAGAAGGTAACCGAGAGTGCCAAGTTTGATGTCCCTACTGCTGTCGCTGCTCCCGTGATAGAAGTTAAACCCCAGAATGTGACTGAGTTGGTTGTGCAGAAACCCAATTTCTGGGTTACTAAAGGTAGCTTCTCTACTCAGATAACGGAGTCGTTCTTCTCTCCTAACTGGTATCAGGGCGGTATCAATAACCTCAACCTGTTGTCTATGTTAACACTTGAGGCCAATTACAATAATAAACGTAAGGTGCAGTGGGATAATAAATTGGATGCTCGTGTAGGTTTCTATCAGAATCAGGGTGAGGATATACAGTCTAACCAAGACCTGTTGCGTCTGACCTCTAAACTTAATTTGAAAGCTATTAGGAACTGGAACTATGCTATTGAGGCTCAGGGTAATACGCAGATGATGCCTCACTACAATGGAAGTGGTGATACAAGAGTGTTGAAATCACGTTTCCTGGCTCCGGCCGATGCTTCGTTCACCGTCGGTATGGACTTTAAGAAGAGTTTCAAGAATGGTAGCGTTTCTATCTATCCGGGTCCTCTCTCATATAAAATGACGTATGTGGCTGTGAAGGATTTGGCTGCGAACTATGGATTGGAAGAGGGTAAAAGAATCCGTAGCGACCTCGGTTCTAAGCTTGAGGTGAACTTTGACTACAAAATAAGTAAGAATATCAGCTACAAGACGCGTTTCTACTACTTTACCGGTCGTTACGAGTATGTGCAGATGGATTGGGAAAATACGTTTAACTTCCAAGTGAACAAATATATCTCAACCAAGTTGTTCTTCCACACACGCTTTGATGACCTTGTGGATATAAAGGAGGAAAATGCAAATTGGGGATATTTCCAATTCAAGCAGTACCTGATGTTTGGTCTCAACTACACTTGGTAATAATAGGTTATAATACATATTATATATATGCCGCAAATATCGCAACGAGGAACATTGATGCCTGCTTCGCCTATCCGCAAGTTGGTGCCATTGGCTGATGATGCCAAGGCAAGAGGCATTCATGTGTATCATCTCAATATCGGACAGCCCGACCTCCCTACGCCTCAGGCTGCTCTCGATGCTATCCGTAGTATCGACCGCAAGGTGCTCGAGTATAGCCCTTCGCAGGGATACCTCAGCTATCGGACAAAGCTGGTAGACTATTATAAGAAGTATGACATCAATCTTACGGCCGATGATATCATCATCACTACTGGAGGCTCCGAGGCAGTGCTGTTCTCCTTCATGGCTTGCTTGAATCCGGGCGATGAGATTATCATGCCCGACCCCTTCTATGCAAACTATCAGGCTTTTGCCATTTCGGCAGGAGCGGTTATCCGTACCATCCCTACCACGATTGAAGAGGGATTCTGTTTGCCCAAGGTAGAGCGTTTTGAGGAACTCATCAATGAGCGTACCAAGGCCATCATGATATGCAATCCCAACAATCCTACGGGTTATCTGTATACACGTCGCGAGATGAACCAAATACGCGACCTTGTGAAGAAGTACGACCTCTATCTCTTTTCTGATGAGGTGTACCGCGAGTTCATCTATACAGGATCTCCCTATATCTCTGCTTGTCATCTTGAAGGTATTGAAGATAATGTAGTGCTCATCGATTCTGTGTCTAAACGTTACTCGGAGTGTGGTATACGTATCGGCGCGTTGATTACCAAGAACAAGCAGCTCCGCCAAGCTGTGATGAAGTTCTGTCAGGCGCGTCTCAGTCCTCCGCTTATCGGACAGATTGCTGCCGAGGCATCGCTCGACGAGCCCGAGGCATATACACGCGAAACATACGATGAATATGTAGAGCGTCGTAAATGTTTGATTGATGGACTTAATCGTATCCCTGGTGTGTATAGTCCTATTCCTATGGGTGCTTTCTATACCGTGGCCCGGCTTCCGG
>JBGVOS010000042.1:0-13690 GCA_045126595.1 Bacteroidaceae bacterium
CGGGGTGGCATGCGGCAACTGTGCCCGCCACTGCCCCGTGGGAGCCATACAGATGGTGCACTCCGATGCCGAGGACAAGCGCTCGCCCAAGATACCGGTCATCGACATCGAGCGATGTATCGGCTGTGGTGCCTGCGAGCACCTGTGTCCGGCACGCCCCTTCAGCGCCATCTATGTGGAGGGTCACGAGAGACACAAAATCAATTGATAATTGAAATTTGAGAATTGAAAGTTGCGAGTGGGAGGTTGGTTGTTAGCTTTTGGCTGTTGGCTTACCATCTGGAGGGCAACTCCTAACTCTCAACACTACACCCTAAACTTCTAAACAAAAAACATGGATAGACGAGAATTCCTAAAGATCGTGGGCATAAGCACCGCTACGGGGGCTGCCACACTCTATGGCTGCAAGCCTAAAACACAGGCAGGGGCCGCCAGCGGTGAGCTGGGACCTGTGCCCACGGATAAGATGACCTACCGCAGCTTCGCCTCGCTGCATGGTGACAAGGTGTCGATACTGGGCTATGGATGCATGCGCTGGCCTACCTTCGAAAACCCCGAGGGGGAGGGAAGCATCATCGACCAGGATGCGGTGAACGAGCTGGTCGACTATGCCATCGCTCATGGGGTGAACTACTTCGACACGGCTCCGGTGTATGTGCAGGGATGGTCAGAGAAGGCTACGGGCATCGCACTCAAGCGACACCCGAGAGAGAAGCTGTTTATCGCCACCAAGCTGTCGAACTTCTCGAACCCCTCGCGGGAGAACTCCATGGCGATGTATCACCGCTCGTTTGAGAACCTGCAGGTCGACTACATCGACTACTACCTGCTGCACTCGCTCGGCGGTGGAGGCATGGACAACTTCCGCCGACGCTATGTAGATAACGGCATGCTCGACTTCCTGCTCGAGGAGCGCAAGGCAGGCCGCATACGCCACCTGGGTTTCTCATTCCACGGCACACAGGAGGTGTTTGACGAGCTGCTGGCACTGCACGACCAGTACCACTGGGACTTCGTGCAGATACAGCTCAACTACGTGGACTGGGACGGATCGAACGCCAAGGGGCTATACGAGTCGCTCGTCAAGGCGGGCATCCCCGGCATCATCATGGAGCCGCTGCTCGGCGGACGCCTGTCGAAGGTGCCCGACCACATCGTGGGCCGACTCAAGCAGCGCTCGCCCGAGAGCAGCGTGGCCTCGTGGGCCTTCCGCTTTGCCGGTACACCGGAGATCATACTCACCGTGCTCAGCGGCATGACCTACATGGAGCACCTGCAGGACAACCTGCGCACCTACTCGCCCCTGGTGCCGCTTAACGAGGAGGAGAAGGAGTTTCTCTACGAGACGGGCCGACTGCTCAAGCAGTACCCCACGATCCCATGCAACGACTGCAAGTACTGCATGCCCTGCCCCTACGGCATCGACATACCAGCCATCCTGCTCCACTACAACAAGTGTGTCAACGAGGGTAACATCCCCGAGGACCAGCAGGACGCCAACTACCGCAAGGCACGCCGCGCCTTCCTCGTGGGCTACGACCGCAGCGTGCCCAAACTGCGTCAGGCCAACCACTGCATCGGCTGCAACCAGTGTAGCAAGCACTGCCCGCAACGTATCGACATACCGCGCCAGCTGCACCGCATCGACCGCTTCGTGGAGGAGCTGAAACGTAACACCTTGTAAACACACGCGGCAAGACATGAAGACACTGATAGACATCCTTCACCAGGGGGGCTACTCCTGCGTCATCCGCAAGGGTGACGACACGCGCACCTACCACCAGCGGGGCGTGGCCGACCTGTGGCAGCTGTGCCACGACGAGGAGCACTTTCTACAGGGGGCACACATCGCCGACAAGGTCATAGGCAAAGGGGCTGCCGCACTGATAATCCATGGCGGGGCGCGCGAGGTGTATGCCGATGTCATCAGTCGCCCCGCCCTCGCCCTGCTGCAGGAACATGGCATCGAGGTCAGCTACCGGGAGATGACCGACCGCATCGTCAACCGCCGTGGCGACGGACTGTGCCCCGTGGAGACGCTCTGCGTGGACCTCGACGCCATCGACGACATGGTGGATGCAATAAGTAACTTTATAAACAACCTCAAATAAATGGAAAAGACAATCAACCTCTACACACTCTCGTACCGCGAGGTGAAGACCTACTGGATGGCGTTCCTCTTCGTCGCCGGCAACATCATCTTGCCCCAGCTGTGTCACCTCATGGCAATGGGAGGACCTACGTGGCTACCCATCTACTTCTTCACTCTCGTGGGTGCCTACAAGTATGGCTGGAAGGTGGGACTGCTCACCGCACTGGCCTCGCCGCTCGCAAACCACCTGCTCTTCGGCATGCCCACAGAGGCGATGCTGCCCATCATCCTCATCAAGTCGACCCTCTTGGCCCTTGCTGCCGGATGGATGGCACAGCGTACACAGAGAGTCACCCTACCCTCGCTCCTGGCTGTTGTCCTCGCTTACCAGGTGGTAGGCACCTTGGGCGAATGGGCCATCACGGGCAGTCTGCACATGGCATTGCAGGACTTCCGCATAGGATACCCCGGCATGCTCGTCCAATGGATTGGCGGATATTTGCTGCTAAGGGTTAAGGGGTAAGCAACGGAGCTGCAGCTTTTGGCTGTTAGCTGTTAACGTTTACCGATTAACGTTTACCGATTACCGTTTACCGCTATTGGCTATTGGCTATTGGCTGTTGGCTCAAAGCTCAAAGCAAACACTAAACACTAAACAATAAACTATAAACTATAAACCCTAAACAAAAACACAACCATGTTTGGAATCGGATTTCAAGAAATCATCATCATCGCCCTCATCGTACTGCTCCTCTTCGGAGGCAAGAAGATACCCGAACTGATGAAGGGCCTGGGCAAAGGGGTGCGCAGCTTCAAAGACGGCATGAACGGCACCGACCAGGACGAGAAGAAAGAGGAATAATCCCTGTATGACCTTTTGGGAACACCTCGACGAGTTGCGCGACAGCCTCATACGCATGGCCGTCGCCGTGATGGTGTGTGCCATCGCCGCCTTCTTCTTCAAGGAGGAGCTGTTTCACATCATCCTCGCCCCACAAGACGAGGGCTTCATCACCTACCGTCTGCTGGGACAGGCGAGCCATATCCTCACCCCGCAAGGCACCCTTGACGGGCTCCACGTGCAACTCATCAACACCGGCCTCGCCCACCAGTTCCTCCTCCACGTCAGAGCCTCGCTCTATGCCGGCGTACTCCTCACCTCCCCCTACCTCATCTACCAGCTCTTCCACTTCGTGTCGCCCGCCCTCTACGAGCACGAGCGTCGCCATGCCATCCGCCTCGTCGGCAGCGGCTACCTCCTCTTCCTCCTGGGCGTACTCGTCAGCTACTACCTCATCTTCCCCCTCGTGTTCCGCTTCCTCGGCAGCTACCAGGTGAGCGCTGCCGTGGCCAACACCATCACCATCGAGTCCTACATGAGCAGCCTCATGAGCATCACCCTCGCCATGGGCATCCTCTTTGAGATACCCGCCCTCTGCTGGGTGCTGGGACGCATGGGCATCATCAATGCCTCGCTCATGAGCCGCTACCGCCGCCACGTCATCGTGGCCCTGCTCATCGTGGCAGCCATCATCACCCCCACCTCCGACGTGTTCACCCTCTCCCTCGTCGCCCTTCCCATGTGGATGCTCTACGAGGCAGGCATCCTCATCGTGAAGCATACAGGCAAGCGCCGCTGAATAAAAGCAGAGGCCAGCACCCCGTAGGGTACCGGCCTCATTCGCCCCTCGCTCAAACTCTGTCGCTTGTGATTTATCAATCTGCCGCAAGTGAGCGTGGGGATTTTGAAATTCCCGTATCAGCAACCTCAAGTCAGGGAATCCGAAGTGACGGAACAGCGCAAAGCCCCAGACTTCATCCCGAATTGTGCACGATTTTGTGCACGATTTTCGCAGTTACCGCAATGGTAATCAAGTCGATACGCGAAATTTGCGCACGATGCACGGCGTGCACAAATTTTTTATATTCATGAGGGCCACGGCAGAGCCTATCGCCAAATGTCACAGAGTCAGTCACCAGTTCTCAGAAGCAAGAATATCCCCAGCCAACAGCACCTTGACACCCTCTCCCGATTTGGACAAGGAGAAAAACTTTTCTACCTGCAGGCAGAATCGTTTCTACTTGCAGGAAGAAAGCATTCTACTTGCAGGTAGAAAACACTCTATTCGCAGGTAGAATAATCTTTGACTATAGAGTTCAGGGAAAACACATTATAAAATAGTATAAAGAAGTCCCCTCACAAACTACAGATCAATCACTCTTTATGACATATAAACATTTGAATCCCCCACAGAAGTACTGGCAGAAACACAAAAAACTTGCGCACGCTATGCACCGTGCACAAGTTTCCCATATCATACTGATAATAGGGATATTAGACACATATATCGTGCACAAATTCGTGCACAAACTCACCATTATGACACGAAAAAGCAACCCATGCAATCTTTACCGAGTATTTTGCCGAGATGAATAGGACATCTCGGAGATAATTGTTAAATTTGCAAATGAATACTGTTTACAGTGAATAAGGCAAGGCTAAGAAGACGATAATACGAGTAAAGGATGTGGAGATTAAGAGCTATCTCGGAGAGAATGGTTATATTTGCGGAAATAAAAAAACATGGCAACAAACAAGCACGCAATGATAAGATACCAGGCACTTGACAGGTGCTTTAGTAATTGGGCTCGTAATTTCTATATTGAGGACCTCATAGAGGCGTGCAATAAAGCGTTGTATGACTATACGGGAGATGAGAAATCCTCCATACAGCGACGACAGATATTTAATGATATCAGTTTTATGGAGAGTGCTGCAGGTTGGGAAATCCCATTAGAGCGCATTGTTGATGGCAAAAGAAAATATTACAGATATTCAGATAAGAGTTTTACCATCAACAATCAACCGCTCTCAAAGGCTGAACTTGACCAGCTCAAAGAAGCGACCTATACGCTTGCACGATTCAAGGGAGTCCCCAGTTTTGAATGGGTAGAAGAGATTATATCCAAACTGGAAGATAAGTTCCAACTTGTGGGTAATTCTGCAAGTGTTATAGACTTTGAGCAAAATATATATCTTAAAGGCTTGGAATATCTGTCGCCTCTCTTCAATAGTATTGTAAACAAACAATGCTTGCGAGTAACATACCGCAACTTCAAGGGTGAGGATTTCGTATGGGACATACATCCTTATTACATAAAGCAATACAATACGCGCTGGTTTCTCCTTGCTCTCAATGAGAAATACCAATCTATTACTAATATTCCTCTTGACCGCATAGAGGATTGTACTCCTATCAGTTTGAAATACCAATCTACGGATATTGATTTTACGGAATACTTTGATGATATTGTTGGAGTGACTTTCCCAAAAGAACGAAAGTTGGAACAAGTGCATCTGCGTTTTTCTGAGAATCGATTCCCATATGTCGTTTCCAAGCCACTGCACCATTCACAGAAGATTGTCAACAGAGAGGAGTGTATGATAAGAATAGAGGTCGTCCCCAACAAAGAGTTGGAGCAACTATTACTATCATTCGGCCATCAAGTAGAGGTGCTTTCCCCGCAGTCTTTGCGTAAAACGATGAAAGAAAATATTGCTAAGTTGTCAGAATTATATTTTTCTGTGCAAGATGATTGCACAGAAGGGTGATACCTTTGCAGTCGACAAGTGAAACCTATAAACAGATGTGTTATGACTGAATTGAAAAGCCGAAGACTGCTTCCTGAAATTTTGAAGTTGAACGAAATCCTTGTTCCCGCAACAAGAATATATGAATATGACGAAACAGAGGGACACTGTATCTCTGTTGATGATTTGTCGAGCAATCCCTTTAAATTCGAGTCTGTTCCCGATGATTTTGCATTGCAACCTTTGAATAAACCCTATGCCAAACTCACCCAATCGGCACTGCTCGTCTCATTGGCTGATGGTTTGAAATTTTTGCTCTGCACGGCAACAGTGGATAATCCAATATTTGTAGAAGGAGATGTGCTAGCATTTAGTATTGTGAGGGACGATATACATCTAGGATATCTTATTTATCATTTAACATTAAAAAATGTGAATGATGAAAAAGAATTATTCAATCAACAGATTGAATTCCCTTCATTCAAAAAAGACGAATTAAGCAACCGATATAAAGCTTATAAGAAGGATGCTATAAATAAACTTGGTCTGCTGGATGTGATTGATGACGAGATAGCGGAATTTATCAAGAAAGTAAGGCTTCGTAAACATGATATGCGCAGTGTATTTCTGCAATTAAATTCTATAGAGAAGAGAATAAGAAGGTATATAAATGATGATACTCTATCTGAAGCAGAAAGGAATAGGATGATAAGTGAACGTCTGGATTCATACAATAAAGCTATGACTCGATTGGACGAACTGATGGAGCTTCTTCCTAAGGAGGAGGAATTTGGCAATCCAGAATTGATCAATCTTGACAATTTCCTATATAATTACCATTTGAAGTTTGATGAGGATGAGGAATGGTTTACCCTTGACTATGATTGCTTATACCAATCTCTGTCTGATGCTGGTATATCTGTACCTTCGTATCCTTTTACATCGAAATTTTCACTTGATGATTTGAAAGACGTAAACCACGACCCCTATCGCCCTGCTGATGCATACGTAATGATTTCAGAAAATGATCTTCGCATAGCGCTTGATTGTATTATTGACAATGCCATTAAGCATGGGCTAAGTGATAGAACTGATTGCGATGGAATATTCATTTATTTAGGAGTAGATTCTACTCACAAGAACTTTCAGATAGACATTATCAATGATGGCAAACCTCTTCCGAAGGGAATGACAAAAGAAAGGTATGGTATAAAAGGTGAAAAAGCTGGGCAAAGTGGAAATACTGGTTTAGGAGGATATCGTGTAAAAAGTATTGTGGAACATTATAAGGGTGACTATGATATATTTAGTGAATACGTCAAAGAATTTGATTGTTATAGAACGATCGTGCGTATATATCTACCAATAGCAAAAGTATAAATATGGAGAAGTTATATAAAATTATCTGGATTGACGACGATATTGAAAATATGTCAGAGTTCATCGGATTGTGTGAAGATAACGGAATGGAAATATATCCGTATAAAACACGAGCTGAAGGGAAAAAGGCATTTGAAAAGGATATTAGATTTTGGGATGCAATAATAGTAGATGCTTGGTGCTACGATGAAAGTTTAGAAGATTCCCTAACGGAGGATGGTTTGAGGGACTTTTATTTCCAATTAGAAGGTAAAATTCCCATATTCGTATTAACTGGCAATGATGACTTAAAAAAGGATTATCGTTTTATGAGAGATTATCGTCCATATATTAAATCTAAGGATGATGACAAATTGATAGAGGATATACTTGATGCTATTAAGAATAGAGATGAAACTAATATTCGCAATGCATATAGGGATGTTTTTAAAACTATAGAAACTCATTTTGGTTGTTATGCTAAAGGAACAAGGGATGTTCTAATAAAGGCATTATTAGCATTACACGTCAAAGAACGAAGCGAAGATTGTGATATACGCTTTAATGATTTACGCCATATATTGGAATCTATATGTTGGGTGTTGAAATCCTATGGATTAGCCCCAAGTGAATGTTTTAGTTCAAAAGGACCTGATGTGGTTAGTTGCCTTAACTATCTTACAGCATATAAAGGCCAGAAAATATATAGCAAAGATGAATTATTACCTTCGTACTTCATACCTTTGGTTAAATTCATGGTTTATAAGTGTAATGAGGAATCACATGCTCATATAAATTCATCAATGAAATATATGTACTATGGCTGTTGTCTTCAATTATGTGAAATTATAACTGTACTAAATAATATTTTGACCAATCATCCTGATATAGATAGAAACCAACAGCTTATCGTGTATGCTGAGTATGAGGGAAAAGAAGTTATCCCAATAAAAGATAACGAGAATCATTGGCATTATGAAGAGTGTTATATACCGATTCAAAAACTTCTTCCTAATGTTAAATATCGTCTTAAAAACGTTGTGCCTAATACTGGGAAAACAAAAGAAATATATAAATACTTTGCAAAATTTGATGTAATACGAGATTAGAATGGTCAATATTATAGAAAAACTTTTAAACAAAGGATTCGAAGGATTCGTAAGTGTTAAGGACTTGAAAGAAGACTTCAAAAGTGGTGGTATTCCTAAAGTAGAAGGTGTCTATCATGTGTTGAGATTGAAAGATTCAGAACCTGAGTTCCTAACAAAAGGATCAGGAGGATATCATAAAGGCAAAGAACCGAATGTAAGTATTGGTGAGCTTCGACAAAACTGGATAGATGCAGAGCCTATTGTATATATAGGAAAGGCTACAGAATTGTATAAACGAATTCAACAATACATAAAGTTCGGCAGTGGAAAGAATGTCGGGCATTTTGGAGGCCGATACATTTGGCAGTTGGCAGACTCGGACGATTTGGTTGTTTGCTGGAAATGTGTAAGTGCTTCGCGTTTTGTAGAAGCAGCTATGATTGCAGACTTTAAGAACAATCATAATGGCAAGCGGCCGTTTGCTAATCTCAAAGATTAAAGTATAATCAACAATAATATGTTCATTCCCATTGATGCAGAAGTATTGGTAGAGGAGCTATACGATACATACGGATATTCCGTATCGCTCGACTATGCCATAAACTATATAGAGATGAATCCATACGCGACGGTCGTTGACTTTCATGATTGGTTGGTACGCATAATGAATATTGGAGAAGCTTCAATATAAGCAGTCGAAGATATGTCTCGGCAGAGCCATTCATAGACAAATACCATGCTACGATCGTATGTGTGGTGTTTTGGCACTATCGCTCCGAGAATCTAAAACCAAAACTTGCAAACCTCAGCCAAAGTCTGTACTTTTACAAGAAAATCTATCGAGAGCAGTTGTATGACCGAAACAACCGCATAGAATAAAAAGAGATAAGAAACAATATGAACGAAGAACAACAATACCTCAACTTCGATGAATATATAAAGGCCAGCGAGCCTCACAAGCGTGAGCGTGCCGAGGCATGGCGTGTGGCTATAGGTCTGCAAGCGGTAGATGGACTTCAGGTGTCGGAATATCTGAAGCAGACTGCCCGTCAGCACATCGAGGGTGAAATCACGATTGATGAAGCTCGCGAGCAGATAAAGCAATACTATATATCCAAAACCAAGCACGACGAGGATGATAACGAGAAGGAAGAAGCGGACCGCGTATCGGGTAATATAGCAAAGCTCATCAGTTCGCCCTCGTTCACATTCAGTGCGGCTGGCGTGGTGGCTATTCATCGGGCCATCTTCGAGGGGGTGTTCAAGCATGCTGGGGCATTGCGTACCTATGACATCACGAAAAAGGAGTGGGTATTGCGTGGCGATACCGTGACCTATGGCCGATGGCAGGACTTGCGCATGGCCCTGGATTATGATATCGAGCAAGAGAAAGGATTCGACTACCGTGGTTTGTCGATGAACGAGATTGTGGAGCATATCGCAAGATTCATCTCGGGAATATGGCAGACGCATCCCTTCTGTGAAGGTAACACACGCACTACGGCGGTCTTTGCCATCAAATACCTCAAGTCGATAGGCTTCGAATGTAACAACGACTTGTTTGAACAATACTCGTGGTATTTCCGTAACGCTCTCGTGCGTGCCAACTATAAGAATGTAGCCAAAGGAATCGGACAGGACTACAGTTTCTTGCACAAGTTCTTTCGCAACCTGCTGATGGGAGAAAACCATGAGTTGAAAAACCGATATATGCTTGTAAATGCTCCTTCGGAGTGGAGTGATGAGACAAGTACCGAACAAGCACCGAACAAGTACCGAACAAGTACCGAACAAGTAACAATTAAGCATAATGACCTTATCCACACGGAGAATGCAGATATTGTGAAATTACTTATGGCTATAGGTACTCAAGAAATGTCTGTCAAACAGATGATAGAAGCCGTAGCACTAAAGCATAGGCCTACATTCTTGGAAAATTATCTTAACCCCGCCATCACCGAAGGCTATGTTCGTCTGCTCTATCCCCAATCGCCTCGCCATCCTCGCCAGAGGTATCTGCTCACGGTGAAGGGCTTGGCGCTGTATAATGAGCTAAACAAGAATTCTTAGAGTCAATAGCAACGATGAGTCGAACGATTGAAACCCAGCGACTGCTGTTCCGCCCGTGGAGCGTGGACGATGCTGAAGAACTCTTCGCTTTGGCTGCCGACCCCGATGTGGGGATCCGTGCGGGATGGCCTCCTCACCAAACGGTAGACGAGAGCCGCGAGGTGATACGCACCGTGTTTGCCAGCGACCATGTGTGGGCATTAGTGGAGAAAGCCACGGGCCGTATCGTAGGGTGCATGGGCTACTACACACACGAGGAGAGCAACATAGGCATCGGCGAAGAAGAAGCCGAGGTGGGCTACTGGATAGGCAAGCCCTATTGGAATCGGGGACTATGCACTGAGGCGCTGAGAGCGATGATAGACCATTGCTTCAACACAGTGGGCTACCTGACGCTGTGGGCCGACTACTTCGTGGATAACCCTGCCTCGCGCCGCGTGATGGAGAAGTGCGGATTCCGCGACACGGGACGCATCAACTGGCTGAGCGAGCTGTACCGGGGCGACGAGCGGCCGGTGCGCGTAATGAGGCTGGACTATTGCTTGTAAAGAAAAAACACGGGAGGGGGCGTATCGGCGATACGTCCCCTCTCTCTCGTTGTACCCTTCCGTCCGTGGAGGAGTGTTACTCCAGCACGGTCATGGTCATCACGACATCCTCCTTGGGGCGGTCGGCACTGCCGGTGGCCACGCCCTGGATTTTCTCTACCACGTCGAGACCTTCAACGACCTCGCCGAACACGGTGTACTGGTTGTCGAGGAAGGGAGTACCTCCGATGGTGGTGTAGTCCTTCGTCTGCTCGGGAGTGAAGGTGAAGCCGGGCGTGGACTTCAGGAGCTTGTCGGTCTCGGCAGCGAGACGTTGCTGCAGGGCCATGAGGCCCTTCTGGTCGCCAGCCTTGTACATGGCCTGGATAGAGTCGCGGTGCTGGGCGGCAAGACCATTGAAGATCTGCTGGCCACGCTGACCGTCGAGCTGGGCAGCGAGCTGCCTCAGCTCGGCCTCGCTATACTGCTTGCCCCACACGATGTAGAACTGCGAGCCCGATGAGCGGCGCTCGGGGTTCACCTGGTCGGCCTGACGGGCGGCACTGAGCACACCGCGCTTGTGGTAGTACTGGGGATAGACAAACTCAGCGGGGAGTGTGTACTCGGGGCCGCCGGTGCCGAGGCGCTTGCCGGCAGGAGCACCCTTGGAGTCGGGGTCGCCACCCTGAATCATGAAGTCCTTGATGACGCGGTGGAAGAGCGTGCTGTCGTAGTAGCCCTCGCGTGCAAGCTTGAGGAAGTTGTCACGATGCTCAGGGGTCTCGTCATAGAGGCGCACCACGATGTCGCCATAGTTGGTACTGATGCGTACCATGGGGGTTGTTGATTCCATACTGTTATTCTGTTTGTTTGATGTTTGTTCTTTCGAGGAGCTGAAGGCACAACTCACGCATACCATCGCCATCACGAGCGATAGCACATAGAGATTGGCGGATTTACGTATTCTCATAGTGTATGTCTTTTTTCGGCGAGCGAAGGTACGAAGTTTTGGTGAGTTGTGCAAATATTTCAATTCGTGAACGTCAAGCCATCGACACCGGCATCGACCACAATCTCGCGCGAGCGGTCTATCTCCATGCCCAGTATCTTGGTGGAGAGCACGTTGAGCAGGAGGTTCTGTATGGCGCGCTTCACGGGACGGGCACCGAACTCGGGGTCGTAGCCCTCGGTGGCGATATAGTCCACGGCCTTCTCGGTGAGGCGCAGGCGGATGTCGTTGGCGGCGAGCATGCGGCACACATTGTTTATCTGCAGGCGAACGACCTGGGCTATCTCCTCACGGTTCAGGGGAAGGAACATGATGGTCTCGTCGATGCGGTTGAGGAACTCGGGCTTGATGGTCTGCTTGAGAAGTTCCATCACCTGCTTTCGGGTGTCCGCTATCACCTCGTCGCGATTGCCATCGTTCAGCGAGGCGAACTGCTGCTGTATATAGGCACTGCCGAGGTTCGAGGTCATGATGATGATGGTGTTCTTGAAGTTCACCGTACGACCTTTGTTATCGGTCAGACGCCCGTCATCGAGCACCTGGAGCAGGATGTTGAAGACGTCGGGGTGGGCCTTCTCAATCTCATCGAAGAGCACTACCGAGTAGGGCTTGCGGCGCACAGCCTCGGTGAGCTGTCCGCCCTCGTCGTAGCCGATGTAGCCCGGAGGCGCACCGATGAGGCGGGTGACGGAGAACTTCTCCTGATACTCGCTCATGTCGATGCGGGTCATCAGGCGCTCGTCGTTGAAGAGGTAGTCGGCAAGGGCACGCGCCAGCTCGGTCTTGCCCACACCCGTGGTGCCGAGGAAGATGAACGAGCCGATGGGGCGCTTGGGGTCTTGCATGCCTGCCCTACTCCTTCGCACGGCATTGGCGACGGCCGAGATGGCCTCGTCCTGACCGATGACGCGGCGGTGAAGCTCCTCCTCGAGATGGAGCAGCTTGTGGCGCTCGCTCTCGAGCATCTTGCTCACGGGGATGCCCGTCCAGCGGCTCACCACATCGGCAATGTCGTCGGCCGTCACCTCCTCCTTTATAAGGGCACCGCTGCCCTGCTTGTCGTGCAACTGTTGCTGGGTGGCGGCAATCTGTGCCTCCACCTCCTTGAGACGGCCATAGCGTATCTCGGCCACACGCCCGTAGTTGCCTTCGCGCTCGGCGCGGTCGGCCTCCACCTTGAGCTGCTCGACGAGCTGCTTCTTCTGCTGTATCTCGTCGATGAGGCGTTTCTCGGCCTGCCACTTCTCGGTGAGCACCTTCTCTTCGGCACGCAGTTTCTCTATCTCCTCTTTCAGCTGGGCCAGCTTGGCCTCGTCCTTCTCGCGCTTGATGGCCTCGCGCTCGATCTCCAGCTGCTTCAAGTGACGGGTGATCTCGTCCAACTCCTCGGGCACCGAGTCGCGCTCCATACGGAGCTTGGCAGCCGCCTCGTCCATGAGGTCAATGGCCTTGTCGGGGAGGAAGCGCTCGGTGATATAGCGGCTCGACAGTTCCACAGCCGCCACGATGGCCTCGTCCTTGATGCGCACCTTGTGGTGGTTTTCGTATCGCTCCTTCAAGCCTCGTAGGATGGATATCGCATCCTCCATCGACGGCTCATCGACCATAACCTTCTGGAAACGACGCTCGAGGGCCTTGTCCTGCTCGAAGTACTTCTGGTACTCGTCGAGCGTGGTGGCACCGATGGTGCGCAACTCGCCACGAGCGAGGGCCGGCTTGAGGATATTTGCGGCATCCATCGCTCCACTCGTCTTGCCTGCACCGACGAGTGTATGTATCTCATCTATAAAGAGTAACACCTCGCCCTCGCTCTCGATAACCTCCTGCACGACCATCTTGAGTCGCTCCTCAAATTCGCCTTGATACTTTGCACCCGCAATCAAGGCTCCCATATCGAGCGAGAAGAGTCGCTTCGAGCGCAAGTTCTCGGGTACATCGCCATCGACAATA
>JBGVOS010000043.1:0-24343 GCA_045126595.1 Bacteroidaceae bacterium
CCTCGATGGTTTGCTCCGACTCTTCGAGCCAGCCGTTGATGGCTACGCGACCCTCATGGATGTCGGCACCGAGGATGAGGCGATCGCCCCCATACTCGCTTAGCCAACGGGCAAAGAGGTCGGGCTGGCTTACCGCCACGCTGCCTATGATGAGGTGGCGGGCACCAGCATTGAAGGCATCGCGCAAAGCCTCGTCGCCCTTGATACCGCCGCCCCACTCGATGTCGAGCGAGGTGCGCGTGGCAATCGCTTCGAGCACATGCAGGTTCTTGGGGCTGCTGCTCTTGGCACCGTCGAGGTCTACCACATGGAGACGGCGTATGCCTATATCTTCGTAACGCATGGCCATGTCGAGCGGCGATGCGTCGTATTGCTTCTTCTGGTTATAGTCTCCCTTGGTAAGGCGCACGCACTTGCCGTCGATGAGGTCTATAGCAGGGATTACGTTTATCATTATACTATATCTATAATAGGAAGGGGCAAAATTAGTGCAAACCAAGAGAAAAAGCAAACTTATTTGAATATTCCAAGTCTTATGTCTCGTAAAATAATCTCAGAATAACAACACATATTATAAAATTCTTATTACTTTTGCATATTTCAACTAATAAGATGGAGAAGTTTGAAGTGCATATCCTCGGTTGTGGCTCGGCGCTGCCTACCACACGCCATAACGCCACGTCACAGGTCATCGACCTGCGCGACAAACTCTACATGATTGACTGTGGCGAGGGTACACAAAGCCAGTACCGAAGGGCTGGGCTCAGTTTCTCACGTTTGGGACACATCTTCATCTCGCACTTGCATGGCGACCATTGCTTCGGGCTCATGGGGCTTATCTCAACACTTGGACTGCTCGGGCGCACGGCTACGCTGCACATTCACGCCTTCCCCGAACTGGAGACGCTGATGCGCCCCTGGCTCACTTATTTCTGCGAAGGCATGCCGTATGAGGTGGAGTTCCATCCCTTCCCTCACGGTTGCACCGACATCATCTACGAAGACCGTTCGGTAAGCGTGCAGGCTTTTCCCCTGAGCCATCGGGTGCCCTGTTGCGGATTTGTCTTTCAGGAGAAATCTACGGCAGCACATATACGGCGCGAAATGATAGACTTTTACGAGATTCCCTTCAGCCAGATAAACCGCATCAAGAACGGAGAGGACTACGTGACACCTGACGGTAAGGTGATACCCAACAGTCGTCTTACCACACCGGCAGCACAGCCGCGCAAATATGTATACTGCAGCGATACGAAGTTCAACGTCAACAACGTACAGTACACACGCGATGCTGACCTGCTCTTCCATGAGGCAACCTTTGCCGATGACCGTGCTGCACGCGCCGAGCAGACCTGCCACAGTACAGCCCGCCAAGCGGCCGAGATGGCACGCCTCAGCCATGCCAAGCAACTGCTCATAGGACACTACTCGGCACGCTATACCGACGAGAGCCTGTTGCTCGACGAGGCATGCGAGGTGTTCCCTCAGACACTCTTGGCTGAAGAGGGGAAATGCTATAAAATATAGTTGTGTCATTCTGAACGTAGTGAAGAATCTCGCACTGGGACTATCCTTCAAGAGACTTTGCGAGATTCTTCGCGTTTCTCAGAATGACAAACAATACTGAATGACTTTTACTTCCCAAAAGGAATAAATATGATACAGAAACTGACTACAGAATCTATTGCGCTGCTTGACAAACTCATTGCCACGCCCTCTACATCGCGCGACGAGGCTGCCACAGCCGATATCGTGGAGGCCTTCCTTAGAGAGAGGGTCAAGGGCACTGTACAGCGCATCCACAATAATGTATACGTACGTACCCCCCATTGGGATGATGCGCATCCCACGTTGCTGATGAACTCACACCACGACACGGTGAAACCCTCGGCCTCCTATACCCGCGACCCCTATGCCCCCACCCATGAGGAGGGGCGTATCTATGGGCTCGGAAGCAACGACGCCGGTGCCTCGGCGGTGTCGCTCATCGCAGCCTACCGCTACTATGAAGACAGGGAACTGCCCTTCAACATGCTGCTGGCCATCAGTGCCGAGGAGGAGGTGATGGGCGAACACGGCATGCGTGCGCTCTTGCCCGAACTGGGACACATCGACATGGCACTTGTGGGCGAACCCACAGGTATGCAGGCCGCCGTGGGAGAACGTGGACTGGTGGTGATGGATTGCGTGGCACACGGCGTACGCGGACATGCCGCGCGCAACGAGGGGGTGAATGCCATTGACATCGCCATTGAAGACATAAAAAAGATAAAAGAGTACCGCTTCGACCGTCGTTCCGAGTTGTTGGGCGACATCAAGATGACCGTTACCCAAATCAATGCCGGCACACAACACAACGTCATCCCCGACGAGTGCCGCTTTGTCATCGACATACGCACCACCGATGCCTACTCCAACGAGGAGACGGCACGCATCGTGGAGCGGCTGCTCACTTCCGATGCCAAGGAGCGCAGCACCCGCGTACATGCCTCGGCCATCTATGAGGACCATCCGTTGGTGAAGGCGGCCGTAGCCTGTGGCCGACAGACCTTCGTATCGCCCACCACGTCAGACATGGCACTCATGCACGGAATCCCCTCGCTGAAGATGGGTGTGGGCGAGTCGTCACGCTCGCATGGCGCTGATGAATTTGTCTTGGAAAGTGAAATCGTGGAAGGCATACAAGGATATATCG
This sequence comes from Bacteroidaceae bacterium, assembly GCA_045126595.1. Classification (GTDB taxonomy): domain Bacteria; phylum Bacteroidota; class Bacteroidia; order Bacteroidales; family Bacteroidaceae; genus UBA1189. The sequence goes on from JBGVOS010000043.1 coordinate 2,696, forward strand.
GCTACCTTGATTCGCTAAACAAGGTACTGGCATAAAAAAAGGATGGAGGCGGCCCGAAGGTCGCCTCCATCCTTTGTCTTTAATTCTAAGGGAATCTCATTGCTCCCTCAACCCTGAACATATCAGAAGGGCAGGTCATCAGCCTCGTTCGAAGCATTCATCTGCGGAGCGGGGCTGCTGAAGGGGTCAGCTACAGGAGGGGGCACAGGAGCACCAGCCACGGGAGCCGTGTTGCGGTCCACCTTCCAAGCACGGATGTCGTTGTACCAACGGCCATTATACTCACGGCTGTCAATGTCGAACGATACGGTGAGGGTCTCGCCCAACTGGATGTTGAACTGTGCTATGCGGTCAGCACCGAACACGTTGAACATCATCTTGCGAGGATACTGCTCCATCGTCTCGAGTACATACTCCTGAATCTTCCATTCGTTACCGGCCTTTGATACGCCACCGCGTTCGGGAAGCACGGCGATAATCTTTCCTGTTAATTCCATAATGTTATCTGTTAATCTTGTTTCGTTTTTATAAATGTGGCGCGAAGATACATTTTTATTGGATACGTTTCTAATTTTTCTTTCATTTTTTTTGGCAAGCCGAGCAGTTTGTGCTACTTTTGCGAAAATATATAGAATACTAACAGATAAAATATAACAGCTATGAAATTTGTCGTATCCAGCGCTGCGCTTTATAGCCATTTGCAGGCTATCAGCCGCGTTATCAACTCAAAGAGCACACTGCCCATTCTCGACTGCTTCTTGTTCAATATCGAAGATAACAAACTGACAATCACCGCTTCTGACAACGAGACAACCCTTGACACCACCCTGGAGGTTGTAGAAAGCGAGAGGAACTACCAGTTTGCCATCCCTTCGAAGACTCTGCTCGATGCTATCAAGGAGCTGCCCGAGCAGCCCATTACCTTCGACATCAATACAGAGTCCATGGAGGTATCTATCCAGTACATGAACGGTAAGTATGCCATGATGGGCCAGTCGGCGGACGAATACCCCATGGCTGCACTCATGGGCGAAAACAGCGTGAACTTCAGCATTGACGCTGAGACCCTGCTCGGCGGTATCAACCGCACCGTATTTGCTACAGCAGATGATGAGCTGCGCCCCGTGATGAACGGTATCTACTTCGACATTTTCACCGACTACGTTACCCTCGTAGCTTCAGACGGCCACAAACTCGTTCGCTACAAACTCTACAATGTGAAAGGCGAAGAGAAGGCCGCCTTCATCCTTCCCAAGAAGCCTGCAGCATTGCTCAAGAACCTCTTGGCCAAGGAAGCTGGCGAAATCAAGATTTCGTTCGATGACCGCAATGCCACCTTCGAGATGCCCACACACCGCATGATATGCCGTCTTATCGAAGGGCGCTACCCCAACTACAACTCGGTAATTCCGCAGAATAATCCCTTTAAGATCACCATCGACCGCACAGCCATGCTTAGCGCCCTGCGTCGTGTATCGGTGTTCTCATCACAGAGCAGCAGCCTTATCAAACTGCGTATGAACAACAACGAGTTGCTCATCTCAGCACAAGACATGGACTTCTCCACCTCTGCCGAGGAAAAGCTCGCCTGTGCATATGAGGGCAGCCCCATGAGCATTGGCTTCAAGGCCACCTTCCTCATGGATATCCTCGCCAACATCAGTGGTCAGGATGTTGTCATCGAAGTTTCCGACCCCTCACGCGCCGGTGTACTCGTACCCGCCGAGCAGGACGAGGCCGAAGAACTGCTCATGTTGCTCATGCCCATGATGCTCAACGACTAATCAACGTCGGACATACACAACAAGAAACAGCCTTGCGTTGCAAGGCTGTTTCTTTATCTCTATATATCAAGGAATGTTACTCAAACTCCGCCATCACGCGCTGCAGCTTCTCGCGTATGCGGTCGTTGCAGAGGTTGCCTATGCTGCCTTCGTGCGTGTGGTGCACCTCGCGGGTAGGCTCGTAGGTGTGGTTCTGCACCTGCATGCCCACCTGGCGGTAAGCCTCGCGGAAGGGGATGCCCGAGAGGGCAAGGCGGTTGACATCCTCCACGGTGAAGAGGTAGTCATACTTGCGGTCGCTCAGGATATCGGTGTTCACGCGGATGTGCTGTAACATCATGTCGCACATCGTAAGACACGACTTTATCTCCTCGATGGCGGGGAACATCACATCCTTCAGCAACTGGAAGTCGCGTTGGTAGCCTACGGGGAGGTTCGTTGTCATCAAGGCCACCTCGCCAGCCACGCTCTGCAAGCGATTGCACTTGGCACGCATGATCTCGAACACGTCGGGGTTCTTCTTGTGCGGCATGATGCTGCTGCCTGTGGTATACTCGTCGGGGAAAGAGATGAAGCCGAAGTTCTGGTTGATGAAGAGGCACACGTCCATAGCGAAGCGGCCCAGCGTAGAGGCCACAGCACCAATGGCATAGGCAGTGGCACGCTCGGTCTTACCGCGACTCATCTGCGCAGCCACCACATTGTAGTGCATGGTGTCAAAGTTGAGCAACTCGGTTGTCATCGTGCGGTTCAAGGGGAACGATGAGCCATAGCCTGCTGCCGAGCCAAGGGGGTTCTGGTTGGCCACCTTATAGGCTGCAGCCACCATCTGAAGGTCGTCTACCAAGGTCTCGGCATAAGCTCCAAACCACAGGCCGAACGATGAGGGCATGGCAATCTGCAGGTGGGTATAGCCCGGCATGAGCACCTCTTTATATTGTTCGCTCAACGCCTGCAAGCGGTCGAAGAGATGACACACCTCTTCGGCAATGTTCTTGATCTCGTCGCGGAAGAAGAGCTTGAGGTCTACCAGCACCTGGTCGTTACGTGAGCGACCCGAGTGTATTTTCTTGCCCACATCGCCGAGGCGCTGCGTGAGCAGCAGCTCCACTTGTGAGTGTACATCCTCGATGCCCTCTTCGATGACAAACTTGCCATCAAGTATCTCTTGGCGTATCTGCTCCAGCCCTGCGAGCAGCACGGGAAGCTCCTCCTTCTCAATGAGCCCGATGCTCTCAAGCATACGGATATGCGCCATCGAACCCTCCACGTCATAACGCGCCAAGCGAAGGTCGAGCTCACGGTCCTTACCCACGGTGAAGGTCTCTATCATCTTATCGGGCTCAAAGCCCTTGTCCCAAAGTTTCATTGCTGTATCTGTTTTATTTAGTTTGCGAAGGTAGTGTAAAACAAGTGAAAAAGCAAATATGTCTGCAATTTTGACGATGGTTCTATTTGAATCTAATTCAGTTTGCCTATGTCCAAACTGAAGTTTCTCCCTGTCCAAACTCTAATTTGGAACCCTTCAAATTGGCGTTTGGAACTGAAGAAAATAAACTATCATAGGTTTGATGAAATGTTATCATCGAAACGACAAAAGTCCGCATTCATCGAGATTTAGCATTTGAGACAAAACAACTCCTTACTCATATTATTGCAAAAGGGTAGAAAGTAAAAGGGCAGCCCTGAAGCTGCCCTTTGTGTGCGTGTGTTGATTGGTATTGTATAGTCTCTACTTCCTATAAACCATTTCAGAGACGGAGGTCATTACTTCAAGCGGAACTCGATGGGTATTTCGTATCGTACAGATACGGCTTTGCCGCGTTGTTCGCCTGGTATCCACTTCGGCATCAGGCCGATGACGCGCACGGCCTCGGCATCCAACTCGGGATTGACGCTATGCTTCACCTTGATGTCGGAGATGCTGCCATCGGTGCCAACAAGAAACTCTACGATAACCTTGCCCTGCACTCTAGCTTGCCGCGCAGCTGCGGGATAGCGGAGATTTTTTTGGAGGAATCTCATCAATTCGCCCATGCCACCAGGGAATTCGGGTTGGCTTTCCACGATCACAAAGGTGCCATTAAAGCTCTTTGTTTCAGAGACTAGGAGATTGGAAGGAAGCTTTTCGACCGTCTCTGGCGCATAACCCGTAACGACCATATCGGGCAAGCCCTGTACAGCCTCGGCCATGTGTACGGTCAACGACTTAGCACCGCCTTGAGGCACGATGACATACTGTTCTTGCATGCCTACGAACGAGAACTGCAACGCAAGCCCTTCGTAGGTCTCAAACTCAAACTTGCCGCCCTTTTGTGACAGGGCCGCCGAAGCGATGCGCCCATCGTTGGGGTTCTTCGCAAAGATGTTTACGCCAGCAAGACCCTTGCCACTCTTTGCGTCAACGACCTTTCCCGAGACTTTTACCCTATTTCGAGAGGGCGATTCAACACTTTTAACCTCTTCTGCTTTCGCAATCGAAGTTAATTCACTAACTTTGGCACTTGAAATCTCATCCAATGTGTTTGAGACTTCGGGACGGGCAAAGACAGCCACGGATGCTGCCGCCAACGGGAGTACATAGAGGTACTTCAACCGTGCCCACGGATTTGATTTTCTTTTTAGCATCATAGTGATACGTTTTTTAAGTGAACTATGGTTGAGGTTGTTGGCCATAGAGTAGAGCCTTGTGCCAACAGCCTCTTTTATTAATAACCGCTGATATTCCTTCGTGTCTGCTCCACCTTTGATGACCGCCTCGTCGGCCTCGTACTCGTGGAGTGTGCGCAGTTCACGCTTCAGGAGCCACACCGCAGGGTTGAACCATTGCAGCAGGGTGCACGCATCCACCAACAGGAGGTCCCATGAATGGCGGTGCTCGATGTGTGCCAACTCATGGCGTAGCACTTCGCGAGCGCTCTCTTCGATGCTCCGGCGCGAGACAACGATACAGTTGAGCCAACTGAAGGGCGAGAGCTCCTCTTCGTGTACATAGAGTTTGATGCCTGCTTTGTGCCGCTCCGCCGTATAGTCTGACAATGGTTCTTGATGAGTCTTACGGAGCAGCATGCCCAGGCGGATGTACGAAACTGCATGATAGCAGACGCAAGCCAAGAAGCCTATTATATAAAGGAGTAGCATCGCGTGCTCCCAACCGAAGTCGAGGAGTGGCTTGCTGACCATGTTCGCATCCGCAGCATCGATTGCCACGGCACTCTCTACGTTCATTGCCATCGCCCCGACTTCTACTATCGGACCCTCGCCAAACGTTATCAGTGGCAAAGCGAATGACATCACCAGTAAGGCGAACAGCGCCACGCGGTTGAACCGATGGAAGGTCTCTTCGCTCATCAGTAGACGATAGAACGAGTAGAGCAGTGCAAGGCTAAATGCCGACTTCAGTATGTAAACTAAAAACACTCCCATAACGTCGTCGTTAGATATTGTTACCCTCTTCGACCATACGGATGAGTTCCTTCAACTCGTCGAGCGAAATCTCCTCTTCCTTCACCAAGGACGACACTACGTGCATGTACGAGTTGTCGAAGTACTTGCTCACCACTCCCTGCAATGTCATCTTGCGGTACTCGTCGCGCGACACGGCTGCATAGTACTGATAGGTACTACCATAGGCATTGTGCCCCACATAGCCCAGCGTCTCCAAGTTGCGCACCACGGTAGACATGGTGTTGAAGTGTGGGCGCGGTTCATCGTACAGCGCCACGATTTCCCGTACAAACATCGGGCCATTTTCCCAAAGGAACTCCATGATTTCCTCTTCTCTACGTGCCAGTTTTTTCATAACTACCGATTGATTTTGATTCCTTGTTCTATAATTCAAATTCTCCGTCCAAGTACCCACTTACGTAATCCACCATCATCTCTTTGCGGAGTTCGCGCATGAGAATCGTTCCGTCAGGAGCAAAGAAGATGGTATGAGGTACACGATGAATGCCGTAGGCCTTCCAGATATTGTCCTCGGAGTCTACAAGTTGAGGCCATACAATCTGCTCTTCTGCTATCGCGTTCTTTATATTGTTGACATCTTCGTCCCATATGCATACACCCAGGACCACAAGTCCTTTGTCATTATACTTATTGTGAAGTTCTTTTAAGTATGGCATATCTGTACGGCAAGGTTTACACCAACTGCCCCAAAAGTCGGCCAACACAAAGTTTCCTTTTCCTACATAATCGGAAAGAGACAATGGATTGCCTTCCAAATCTGTCCCTTTGACATCTGTATACATTTTACCGTTATCAGTCGGTATTTGCGCTTTCAATATCTTTTTCTTACGAGATACGGTTTTTGTGTTTCCAAGCCAAGGACCACAACTCTCAAGCAGTTCCAATTGTCTTTCTTTATTTATAACATCAAAAAAGTTGATAATCCTTTCTCCCACGACATCATCAGCGTGTTGCATAAACAGTTCTTCAACGGTCTTTGCCATGAGAGGACATAAGTTGCTGTAATAATGTACAACAAATTCAGCCATCCTTCCTTCAAAGGCTCTACGCGCCTCTTCTACCTCCATGCTCATACTATCAATAATCGCATTCACGCGAGTCAACTCATCATTGAGATAGGTCCCCGATGCGTTATGTCGAACGAAATCAGCATCAATACCCCCTCTCTCTAAAACGAAATCGGCATAAAGTTCATGAGGAATGCCTACCCAACAGATGTAAGCCGTATCCGGAGCCGTGCCATGAAAACGTAGCATCTTACCATCAACCACTGTGCTATCTATACACATATCATCTGCGTTACGATAGAGATAAATAGTCTTTCCGTGGAAACTTGAGTCTGGGAGTTCTCCCTTTACCGTATAGCTCTTTTCGTTGTTGCTACAAGCGGAGAGTGCCATAACAAAGGCAGCTATCATTAGGTTAAAGTTCTTCATATCAGCGTGTTTTAAAGTTGTTATCAATCTGTTTTCTCTTGTTTTTCTATTCAACTATTCAAATTAGTTATGCAAAGAAACTAAAAAGATTCGTTTGTCAACTAATTTTTATAGTTAAAAAGCGTTAATAGGGTGAAAATATGCTTTGGAGTGTTCCACTATGCCGGATGTTACCGTTTGATTTCATTGAATCGTGTTTTTTATAATTCAGGAAATAGGTCGTTCGCTCTCGATTTATAGGGTATTAAAGATGAAAAATGGGAGTTTTTGCTCCCCGTAGGAAATAAAATCGTATCTTTGCACAAGAATTAAACTTATAGAATTGAATTATGGCAGAAATCAATCCCAGCAAGACGATTGTCGTATCGTACGACATGTATACAGAGTTTGAAGGCGTGAAGGAGCTCGTAGAGCAGGCTACCGCCGAACAGCCCTTCCAGTTCACCACAGGCCTGGGCTTCACCTTCGAGGCGTTCGAGGAGAAGTTCAAGGACTTGAAGGAGAGCGACACCTTCAACTTCACACTCACCAAGGACGAGACTAACGGCGACCGCCGCGACGACCTCGTGTTCGACGTGGACAAGCAGATATTCTGCGTGGATGGCAAGTTTGACGACAAGCAGATCTATGCAGGCAACGTAATCCCCCTCATGAATGCCGACGGCCAGCGCATGAACGGCCTCGTGGTGGAGGTGAAGGAGGAGGCGGTGACCATCGACCTCAACCACCCCTATGCCGGCATGAACCTCGTGTTCGAGGGTAAGGTGCTCTCTATGCACGATGCCACCAAGGAGGAGATACAGGCACTCATCAACATCATCACCGGTCAGGGCGGCTGCAGCTGCGGCTGCGACAGCTGTGGTGGCGGTTGCGACGGATGTGGCGACCACGATGGCGGCTGCGACTGCGGACATTGTCATTAATTTAGTGAAGAGTGAATACTTTCGGAACTCTCTTCAGCCTGACCACGTTCGGTGAGTCGCATGGTGCGGCCATCGGTGGTGTAGTCGACGGAATGCCTGCAGGCATCGCCGTGGATATGGACTTTGTGCGTAGCGAGATGCAGCGCCGTCGCCCCGGGCAGAGCGCGGTCACCACGGGACGCAAGGAGGCCGACGAGGTGGAGTTCCTATCGGGTATCTTCGAAGGCCGTACTACGGGCACGCCCATCGGCTTCATCATTCGAAATACCAACCAGCATTCCAACGACTACGACAACCTGCGCGAGGTATTGCGCCCCTCACATGCCGACTACACCTACTGGCAGAAGTACGGCGTGCGCGACCACCGCGGTGGAGGCCGCTCGTCGGCCCGTGAGACAGCCTCGCGCTGTGTAGCGGGAGCACTCGCCAAGCTCACCCTGCGCGAGTGGGGCATTGAGATACAGGCCTACACCTCACAGGTAGGTCCTATCGCCTTGGAGAACGATTATACGAAGTATGACCTCTCGCTCACCGAGAGCAACATCGTGCGCTGCCCCGACCAGGAGAAGGCTCGCGAGATGGAGGAGCTGATACTGAAGGTGAAGGGCGAGGGCGACACCATTGGCGGCATCGTCACCTGCGTCATCACGGGGTGTCCCGTAGGATTGGGCGAGCCCGTCTTCGGGAAGCTGCACGCGGCACTAGGCAACGCCATGCTGAGCATCAACGCCTGCAAGGGCTTCGACTATGGCCGCGGCTTCGACGGCATCGGCGAGCGCGGCTCCGAACAGAACGACCCGTTTGTAAATACCGGAGAGGGTATCTCTACCGCCACCAACCGTTCGGGAGGCATACAGGGCGGCATCAGCAACGGACAGCCCATCTACTTCCGTGCGGCCTTCAAGCCCGTAGCCACACAGTTGGGCGAACAGACGACACTCGACATCCACGGCAACCCACAGACCCTACAGGCCAAGGGACGCCACGACCCCTGCGTAGTGCCGCGGGCCGTACCCATCGTGGAGGCCATGGCGGCCATCACGGTGCTTGACCACTACTTACAATATAGAAGTTCTTTGAATTTTATCGCTAATAACGATTAAGGTTTATCTTTTCGGTTTATTTGCGGCCCTTTTAGGCATCTTTATTCTCTCTCCTTTTGCAAATAGACCACTATTTGCTACAAAGAGAGAAAACAAATTTGCTCAAAAAGTTCTCTTAACTAAACTCGAAATAAAATTCAAAAAACTTCTAAGGCGAGATTGCGAAAGCAATCCCGTCTTTTTCATATACGTCATTGTCCGATGAGAACCTTTATTAGAGTTCAATCTTCTTGTAGCGCGGCACAAGTATCTTCATGATGGTCCAACCAATAAGGTAGGCCACACCGCAGAAGGTGAACATAATCATGTAGCCTGCTTCTTTACCCATATAGCCGAAAAGTTCGAGGTTGGTGGCTGCACTGTAGTCGAACAGTGCACCGGCACTCTTCTGGATGATAAAGGAGCCGATACCGCCAGCCATACCGCCAATGCCGGTAATCGTGGCAATCATGGTCTTGGGGAACATGTCGCCGATGGTAGAGAAGAGGTTGGCACTCCATGACTGGTGAGCAGCACCGGCAATACCGATAAGTACTACGGGCCACCACATAGACACATGGGCCAGGGGCTGCGCTGCAAGAGCTACCAAGGGCAGGAAAGCAAAGATGAGCATGGAGAGCATGCGGCCTGCATAGGGGTCCATCTTCTTCTTGTCGATGAAGAGCGTGGGGAGGTAACCTCCGAAGATGGATACCATCACGATGAGATAGAGCAAGCCGAGCGCCCATTGGAACTGCGGGTCGGTAGAAGAGAGGCCGTAAGTAGTCTTCAGGTATGAGGGCATCCAGAAGAGGAAGAACCACCAAACGCCATCGGTCATAAACTTGCCCACGATGAATGACCAAGTCTGACGGTACTTGAAGCACGACCAGAGCGACACCTTTTTCACAGCCGTCTCATCGACCTGAGCAGGTGTAGCCTCGGCAGCATCGTCCGAGAGGATATAGGCCAACTCGGCAGCGTTGACAGATGGGTTCTGCTCGGGACGTTTGTAGACAAACAGCCAGAAACCCATCCATACAAAACCGAGGCCACCAATGATGATGAACGAGGCCTCCCAACCCCACTTGGCAGCCAAAGGAGGTATGCAGAAGGGAGCGATGAGCGCACCGATGGTGCTTCCCGCATTGAAGATAGAGGTGGCAAAGGCACGGTCGCGCTTGGGGAAATATTCAGCTACGGCCTTATTGGCTGCGGGGAAGTTGCCCGCCTCACCAAGAGCAAGCACGCAACGGGCGATAATGAATAATGTGGAGCTCACCAGGGCGATGCGTGCCACCATCTCGGCATCGGCAGCCAAGCGGAGCGCCATGGCATCGGGGAGACCTACGAAACCTTGTGTGACAACACCGCAAAGGGCATGGATGCATGCACCGAACGACCATACGCCGATGGCCCACATGAAGCCCTTCTTGGTGCCCATCCAGTCGACAAACTTGCCGGCAACAAGCATGGAGATGGCATAGAAGAGCGAGAAGATACCGGTGATGGTACCATAGTCAGAATCGCTCCAATGGAACTCGGGGCGGATGAAGTCCTCGAAGGTGAGCGACAAAACCTGACGGTCGAGGTAGTTGATGGCGGTGGCGAAGAAGAGCATCGCGCAGATGGCCCAACGGTAGTTGGTCATCTTGGTCGTTGAGGTTTGATTGTTCATGGTTTTCTTATGATTGTGTTATTTGTTTTTTAACTCTCCACTCTGTATACTCGTTTCACACGGGTCGATATGCCCGTCATCACCTCGTAGGGGATGGTGCCGAGCCATTCGGCCAGCTGGGTTACGGGAAGCTGCGGGCCGAAGATCTCTACCGCATCACCCTCGTGGCAGGGGATGTCGGTAACGTCAATCATGCATACATCCATACAGATGTTGCCCACATAGGGTGCCTCTTGTCCGTTTACAATGCAATAGCCGTGTCCGTTGCCCAGGCGGCGGTTCAATCCGTCGGCATAGCCTATGGGGATGGAGGCGATGCGCGAGGGGCGCACCAGTTGTCCGCGGCGGCTGTAGCCTACCGTCTCTGTCTCGGGCACCTCATGTATCTGCAGAATGGTGCTGCGCAGTGTGCTGATGGGCGACAACAGGCGATTGTCTACGGGGCTGATGCCGTAGAGGCCGAGGCCGAGGCGCACCATATCGTGGTGGTACTCCGGGAAGCGCTCTATACCTGCCGAGTTGCAGATGTGGCGCAGTATCTTGTGGGGGAAGGCGGCTTGCAATGCCGTGGCTGCCTCGTCGAAACGTGCTGCCTGCTGGTGAGTGAAGGCATCGAAGTCGCTGCTGTCGCTGCCCGCAAAGTGCGAAAAGACGGAGCGAGGAACAACGGCACGTTGCTCTCCGAGCCGCTCTATGAGGCGCGGCATCTCGTCGGGGCGGAAGCCGAGACGGCTCATGCCCGTATCTATCTTGACATGTATCGGGTAGTGCATGTATCCCTCGCGCTCACAAGCATGTATCATGGCGTCGAACAGAGCGAAGCTGTATATCTCCGGCTCCAGGTTGTTGTCGAACATGGTCTTGAAGGCCGACAACTCGGGGTTCATCACGAGGATGTTGGCCGTGATGCCTGCCTTGCGCAACTGCTCTCCCTCGTCGGCGACAGCCACGGCAAGGTAATCCACGCGGTGGTCCTGCAGCGTCTTGGCAATCTCGTAGAAGCCGGCACCGTAGGCAAAGGCCTTGACCATGCACACCGTCTTCACCCCAGGGGCCAGCATGCTGCGGTAGTGGTTAAGGTTGTCCACCATTGCGCCAAGGTCAATGTCCAATGTCGTTTCGTGAACCTTCAGCGCAAGCTGCTCGGCTATGCGCTCGAAGCCGAAGCTGCGCGAGCCTTTCAAGAGGATGAGCGAATGGCTGAGCTCCTGCAATTCCTTGGAGTGAAGGAAATCCTCCGTAGTGCGATAGAACGACTTCTTGATATCGAACCTCGCTGCCGAGGTCATCAGCTCGGGACCTATGCCGATGATGCGCTCCACGCCGCGGCTCTCCACCAGGGTCGCCACCTTGCGGTAGAGCGAACGGTTGCTCTGCCCTGTCTGTAAGAGGTCCGAGAGTATCAATACACGTTCGCGTCCCTCACGCTCGGGACGGCGTGCCATGAAGTCAAGGGCGATATCAAGCGAAGCGATATCCGAGTTGTAGCTGTCGTTGATGAGCGTACTGCCATTCTTGCCCTCCTTCACCTCAAGGCGCATGGCTACGGGCTCAAGCAGGGCCATGCGCTCGGCAATCTTCTCGGCAGGGAGCATCAGATAGAGGCACACGGCAAGGCAATGGATGGAGTTCTCCACCGAAGCGTCGTCGGTGAAGGGAATCGTGTATTTGCCTTTGATTCCTATATATATGTATTCTATCGTAGTATCCTGTTCGTTCTTCGTCACCGACGATATGTAAAGCGGCTTCTCGGGATTGTGGCGCGACCAGGCAATCTCACGTGCCGACTGTAGGGTACGATCCGCACACTCACTGATCTCTTTGTCATCGCCATTGTAAATGATTATTTCACAATCGCGGAAGAGGTTGAGTTTCTCCGAGCACTTGTCTTGCAGCGAAGAGAAATTCTCCTGATGAGCACCACCGATGTTGGTGAACACGCCTATCGTGGGGTGTATGATGTTGCGCAAACGCTTCATCTCATGGTGTTGCGATATACCCGCCTCAATGAGTGCCACGTCCGTATTCTCGTCCATTTGCCATATAGAGAGCGGTACGCCAATCTGCGAGTTGTAGCTGCGGGGAGAGCGTGCCACGTGGAAGTCGGCACCGAGCAACTGGCTCAGCCACTCGTTCACCACCGTCTTGCCATTGCTGCCGGTGATACCCACTACGGGTATGCTGTACTGTATGCGATGCTTCTCGGCCAACAGTTGCAGCGCGGACAAAGTGTCAGACACAAGAAGGAAATTGGCCTCCGGCATCGCCCGAAGTTCCTCATCGTTCGGCCGTGCCGATACAACGAAGTGGCGCACGCCACGGTTGTAGAGGTCTGCGATATAACGGTGACCGTCGCCTCGTCCTGTGACGAGGGCAAAGAAGAGTGTTTCCTCTGAGAATCCCAAGGAGCGGCTGTCTGTGAGGAGCCATTTCACCGTTCCCTCGGCAGAGCCTATACGCTCGGCATGTATCAGTTGGGATATGGTATCAATAGAGTATGACATAGTGTTGTTTTGTTTCGCGCTTAACCTTCGAATGCTTCGCGCAGCACCTCCTTGTCGTCGAAATGGTGCTTCACGCCCTTCACGTCCTGATAGGTCTCATGTCCCTTGCCGGCTACGAGGATGACGTCACCCTTCTCGGCCAGCATGCAGGCCGTGCGGATGGCCTCGCGGCGGTCAACGATGGAGATTACACTGGAGCGCTGTGCCGGGGTGAGTCCTTCGAGCATGTCATTGATGATGTCCTGCGGCTCCTCGAAACGAGGGTTATCGCTGGTAATGATGACGCGCGTGCTACCCTTGACGGCCTCCTGAGCCATGAGGGGGCGCTTGCCCTTGTCGCGGTTTCCGCCGGCACCCACCACGGTGATGACCTTACCTTTACCGCCCTGTACCTCGTGAATGGCACCGAGCACGTTGGTGATGGCATCGGGTGTGTGGGCATAGTCCACGATGGCGGTGAAGCCCTTAGGCGAGTGCAACGCATCGAAGCGGCCACTGACGGGGCGCAGGGTGCTGAGCACGGTGAGCACCTCTTCGGGACGTTTGCCGAGAAGGATAGCCGTGCCGTAAACGGCGAGCAGGTTGCTGGCATTGAAGCGGCCGATAAACTGTACGAATACCTCCACGCTGTTAATGTCGAGCAGCATGCCATCGAAATAGTGTTCAAGGATACGTCCCTTGAAGTCGGCCAGGCTGCGCAATGAATAGGTATGCACCTTGGCACGGGTGTTCTGCGTCATCACCAGCCCGTTCTTGTCGTCGGCGTTGGTCACCACGAAGGCCTCTTTGGGCAGTGCGTCGAAGAAGGCTTTCTTGGCACGCAAGTAGTTGTCCACCGTCTTGTGGTAATCCATGTGGTCGCGCGTGAGATTGGTAAAGATACCGCCTGCAAACTTCAAACCACCGATGCGGTGCTGCGCCACCGAATGTGAGCTCACCTCCATGAACACATACTTGCAACCCTCATTGGCCATGCGGCCCAGCAGGGCGTTCAGCGTGATGGCGTCGGGCGTGGTATGCTCGGTGGGGATAGCCTCATCGTCGATATAGTTGCACACCGTAGACACAAGGCCCACCTTGTAGCCCATGGCACGAAACATATCATATAATAAGGTAGCAATGGTGGTCTTGCCATTGGTGCCGGTGACACCGATGAGACGCACCTTCTCCGTGGGGTTACCGTTGAATGCCGTTGCGATGGGGCCCACGGCCTCCTCACTGTTGGCAACACGAACGTAGGCGACATCCTCGGCCAACGTCTCGGGCAGCTGTTCGCACACGATAGCCACGGCACCCTTGTCAATGGCGCTCTGTATGTATTTATGTCCGTCGACCTGCGTGCCGCGCATGGCCACGAAGAGATGTCCCGGGGCAATACGGCGCGAGTCGATATGCACGTCGGCAATGTCGCGCTGGGCATCGCCTATGATTTCTTCTACACGTATTCCTTTGATAATGTCTGTGAGTAGCATAATATCTGCGTTTTTTATTTCAAAGTCAAATAGATTATCTGTCCCTTGCGCACCGCGCTGCCGGGTTGTATGCTCTGCGAGCGCACCTTGCCTTTGCCCGAGAGGCGCACGGTGAGTCCGCACGACTCGAGCAGATAGACGGCATCCTTGGCACCGCACCCCTTGACATTGGGCACCTTGGTGGGGTCGAAGGCGATGCCGGTGAAGAGCACATCGTTCGCACGGCTCTCGGCATTGCCCCATACGGGGTTGTCAGAGCGGTACGAGGCAGAGGCATCCCATTCGGTGCGTATATCGAGTTCATCGAGAACGTAGCGTGCGGCAGCGATATTGCCTTTCATCACCGAGGGGATGAAGACGGCGGTAGAGTCGCGCAGCTCATTGATGTCGCGTTCTTCGTCACGGGCCATGATGCGCTTGGCAATCTCGCCGAAGACCTTACCGGCCACGCCACCGCCCGAGATGAGTCCGCCGCGGGTTTGGATGGAGACGATGCAGGTGTACTTGGGAGCATCGGCAGGGAAGAAGCCACAGAACGAGAGTTGGTGACCGCCGCCCCTGAGCTGTCCGCCCGAGGCTATCTGTGCCGTACCGGTCTTACCCGCCACGAGGAAGTTGTCGGACTTGGCCTGACGACCGAGGCCCGTGGGCTCGTTCACGACCATGGTGAGCATCTTGGTGATGTCGTCGAGGGCTTGCTGCGAGGCAATCTTGTCGATAAGCACTTCGGGGTTGAACTCCTTGACTACCTGTCCGTCTTCGAGGATGGCCGACACGAGGCGCGGCTTCATGAAGGTGCCGTTGTTGGCTATGGCGTTGTAGAACGATACGATGTTGATGGGGGCTATCTGGGTCTCGTAGCCGATGGACATCCACGGCAGTGCCGTGCGCGACCAGTTGCTCTTGTCCTTCTTAGGGTAACGTATGACGGGTTTACCGGTACCGGGCAGCAGGGGGAAGTGTGTGGCCAATCCCATGCGGTGGAGGCCCTCAACGAACTTCTCGGGTTCGTTCTTGTAGTTCTCGTCGATGAGGCGTGCGGTGCCCACGTTGGACGAGTACATCAGCACTTGCGGTACACTGAGCACACCGTAGGCGCTGGCCTTGTTCCAGTTGTGGTCTTTCATCGTGGCCGAGCCGAACTTGTACAATCCTCTGTTCGCATCGACCGAGTCGTTGAAGCTGATTTTCTTATCGTGCAGCGCCACAAGCAGCGAGGCCGTCTTGAAGGTCGAGCCGGGCTCAAGGATGTCGGTGAGGGCATTGTTCTTGGTCTCGGCATAGCCACCGCTCTCGAGGCGGTTCATGTTGACCATGGCCTTGATGTCGCCCGTCTCCACCTCCATGACAATGACCACTCCGGTGCGAGCATCTCCGCCGTACACCTCATTCTGCGTCTTCAGCATGTCGAGCAGTGCCTTCTCGGCAATGTCCTGCATCTCCACGTTGAGCGTAGTCTTCACGTCATAACCGTCGGTAGCAGGCTTGTCTACAATGGTGAGCACGTCGCGGTTGACCTTTTTGCGATGTCCCACACCGGGTTCGCCACGCAGGTAGTCGTCATAGGCGAGCTCGATACCGTTCTTGGCCGAGTCGACCTTGGCATACACATCGCCCAAGGTGCGCCGTGCGAGCGAGCCGAATATCTTCTTGCGTTCGATGTTGCTTTCGGTGAAGAAGCCTCCCACTCCAGGACTCATGCAGAGCACCGGCAGCTGCTTTATCTCCTTGTATTGGGCATAGGAGATGCGCTTGGAGTAGAGTTTGCAGTAGCGGCTCCGCTGTGCGCGTCCCTTCTCGAAGGTACGGCGGAACTCCTCGGCACTCTTGTCGGGCAGGACGCGGTGAAGTCCCTCGCATATCTCGGTCATGTGTTCCTTGAGCAGCGAGTCACGGCGATGCTGTGCTTTGATACGGCGCGTCTCATCGCGATCCGACACCATAAAGTCCATAAACAACGTATACTGCGGCACACTGCTGGCCATCAGCTGTCCGTCACCGCTCAATATGTTGCCGCGCTTGGGCACAATGGGCACACTGTCCACGACCGAACGGCTGGCCACCTCGTGCCAGTAGTTGCGTTCAAAGACCATGATTGACAGCGCCTTGATCAATATCGCCAGTCCTACCAACGCCATGAAGATGATGATGGTGAAGTAGCGCGTAATTATCTTTTTGTCCTGGGGTTTCTGCATACCTTCTTTTTGTTTTACTCGTCCGTCAGACTCTTATCGCCTTATCACTACCGGAGCCTTGTCCGACAGTTGCAACTCGCTACCCTGCTTCACGATAAACTTCTGGATATTCGACTCGCGACTCTTCTCCATCAGTTCGCTCGAGCGTGCCAAAGCCTCGTACCTCACATCATCAAGTTCGGCGCGGAGGCGCTGTATCTGCACCTGCTCCTGCTGGAAAGCATAGCGGTTGCTCACATACACAATGATGAGTGCCGCAATCAAGAGGAACAACCCCAAGTTGCGTCCAAAGAAAGGGCTCAGCAGCATGTCGCCGTCGAACCACGCCTTGATATTTTTCTTTTTCTTCTTCTGTTCTGCCATAGTCTCTATCTCTTCTCCCCTATTCTCAACTTCGCACTGCGCGAGCGCGGGTTCTCCTCCTGTTCCTCGCGGCTGGCTACCGCCACCTTGCCCACCATGCGGTAGGGCGACGGCTTGGTGCCGTAAATATCCTGCTCCACCTTGCCCTCCACATTACCCGTCTTCATGAGGTTCTTCACCAGCCGGTCTTCGAGCGAGTGGTAGGTGAGCACCACGAGGCGTCCTCCGGGGCGCAGCAGCTCGGTAGCACTCTGCAACATCTCCTTCAGCGCCTCCATCTCCTCGTTCACCTCGATGCGCAGGGCCTGGAACAGCTTGGCCATCTCCTTCTTCTCGCGGTCACGACCGAAGAGGCGCTTCACGGTCTCGTACAGCTGCCCCGTCGTCTCGATGGGGGCCTGTGAGCGTGCCTTCACAATGACCGACGCCAGCTTGCGGCTGTTGAGCAACTCGCCATAGAGGTAGAATATCTCGGCCAGGCGCTCCTCGTCATAGGTGTTCACCACGTCGGCAGCCGTGAGCCCATCGCGGCGGTTCATGCGCATGTCGAGCTTCGCATCGAAGCGGAACGAGAAGCCCAGCTCGCCCTCGTCAAACTGATGGCTCGACACGCCGAGGTCGGCCAACACACCATCGAGCTGCTCCACATCGTGGTAGCGCATCCAGTTCCTCAGGTAGCGGAAGTTGCTACGCACGAAGGTGAAACGCTCGTCATCCACGATATTGCGCTCGGCATCGGCATCCTGGTCGAAGCTGTAGAGACGCCCCGCCGCGTCCATACGGCGCAGTATCTCGCGCGAGTGGCCGCCACCGCCAAAGGTCATGTCGGCATACACACCGCCCTCCCCGATAGCCAGGCCGTTGACCGTCTCGTGCAGCATCACGGGAATATGATAAGGAACATCCATTGAGTCCATTTTTTATTGATTCAAACGTTAAATCCAGCTTTCATGAACATAAAGAGTAACCCTCAAGTCCATTTCTATCATTCAAACTCCAAAATTACTGCAAGGCGAGCGAAAACGCAAATTTATTTGCATTTTTCCAAACCGCAGCCATCATCTGTTTCTCCATTTTCTCCAAACGCTATACGCAAAAAGTTTTGTCACCGCGGTGACAATTGTTTTTCATCGCGGTGAAAATATTTTGTCTCCGCGGTGACAATTCTTTTCCTCCGCGATGACAAAAGTTTTTCTCTTTATCCGAATGGAACGATGGATGGAATAGGGAGAATTGCTGTATTTACTCGTTGAAATCTACCATTTCGCTCGCCTTGCACTACATTTAGCTTACTAACGCAAGCAGAATGTTGGCTGCACCTCAGAAATACTCAAATAAATTTGGTATTTCATTCGGTTTGCACTACATTTGCACAATTTAACATACCAATACTATGCGAAAACTCCGTAAAATACGCCTTCACCAAGAGGGTACACACCAACTGATTGCAGGTTTCTTCGTCTGGCTCATCGTCAATGCCGTGACCTATTATTTCACCTACCCCGACCTGCGCTGGCTGTTCATCCTCATCGCTACGTTCACCACTACGATATACTTATTGCTGGTCAACTTCTTCCGTTGCCCGCCGCGCCGCTTCCCCGGCGAGGAGACCGAGGGCATCGTCGTTGCCCCTGCCGATGGTAAGATTGTAGTTATCGAAGAGGTGGAGGAACCCGACTACTTCCACGACCGTCGCCTGCAGATTTCCATCTTCATGAGCCCGCTCAACGTGCATGCCAACTGGTACCCCGTAGACGGCGTGGTGAAGAAGGTGGCTCACGAGAACGGTAAGTTCCACCGCGCCTTCCTGCCCAAGGCATCGACCGACAACGAGCGCTCGATGGTGGTGATAGAGACCCCTGACGGCAAAGAGGTGATGGTGCGCCAAATAGCCGGTGCCATGGCACGCCGCATCGTGACCTATGCCAAGCCCGGTGAGGAGTGCTTCATCGACCAGCACTTCGGATTCATCAAATTAGGTTCGCGCGTCGACGTGTATCTGCCCGTAGGCACCGAGGTGTGCGTCACCATGGGACAGAAGACAACGGGTAACCAGACGATACTAGCCAAGTTAAAATAGTCGTGTCATGCTGAACGCAGTGAAGCATCTCGCACAATGCCATGAGATTCTTCGCGTTACTCAGAATGACAGAATAAGTCATTAAACTATCAGCACATGCGCCGCCACATCCCCAACACCATCACCTGCTGCAACCTCCTCTCGGGTTGCGTTGCCACCATGTTTGCCTTCGAGGGCATGTATCCGTTTGCCTTTGCGTTCATCATCGCGGGTGCCGTGTTCGACTTCTTCGACGGCCTTTCGGCACGCGCCTTGGGCGTAAGCTCGCCCATCGGCAAGGAGCTCGACTCGCTGGCCGATGTCGTGACCTTCGGCTTCGCGCCTGCCGCAATGGTGTTCAGTTGGCTCGGCGAATGTGCCGATGCGCACCTCGATATGCTAGTAGCTTTTGTCGTGCCATTCGTGGCGTTCCTTCTCGTGGCGTTCTCGGCCCTGCGCCTAGCCAAGTTCAATGTGGACGAACGTCAGACGAGTTCATTTATCGGACTGCCCACACCGGCTAACGCTCTCTTCTGGGGCGCTCTCGTTATCGGAGTACACGACAAGATGGTTGCCCTGCCCTACGGTTGGTTGCTCATCATCGCCCTCGTCGTACTCTTCTCTTGGTTGCTTGTGGCAGAGATCCCTATGTTCTCACTCAAGTTCAAGAATCTCTCGTGGAAAAGCAACCGCACGGCCTACACGTTCCTTCTCGTCAGCCTCGTACTGCTCGCCGTGCTCGGCCTCACGGGCCTCTCAGCTGTCATCGGCTGGTACATCATTCTGTCAATATTGACACAAAAAAGGGCATAACGGCCCCGGGCGAACCTTTTGGCACGCCATTTGTCTCTTACCTTACCGTAACTATATATTGACATATCTATGTTTGCAGGATTCTTCTTTATGATATTCCTCATCCTCCTATTCATTATTATAATAGGAGGTACCATCATACGCGGCATATTGGGGCTGCTCTTCGGCCGTAACCCCTTCCGCCAAACGTACGGCTCGCCCCACGGGCAGTACCGTCGTACTGAGCAGTCACAACAGCAGACGAGCCAGTCGCAATCAAAATCGCAACAGACGACCGCCACCGACGGCAAGAAACGCGAAAAGATTTTCGACAAGACGGACGGCGAGTACGTCGACTTTGAGGAGATAAAGTGATGAGCGACATCCACCGCATCCACCTCGCCGAGACCGACTCGACCAACCGATACGCCAGAGAGCGCGTAGCGTGGCCTGGCGTGGTGCTCATCACCACCGACCATCAGACCGCAGGACGCGGCCAACGCGGCAACTCATGGGAGTCCGAGGCGGAGAAGAATCTCCTCTTCACCCTCGCCCTACCCATCCAAGGCATCAAGGCCAGCGAACAGTTCGCCATCAGCGAACTCATTGCCGTATCCCTCTGCGACGTGCTGAGTCAGTACGCACAGGACATCCGCATCAAGTGGCCCAACGATATCTACTATAAAGACAAGAAACTGAGCGGCATCCTCATCGAGCACGACATCGAGGGCAGCCACATCGCACGCAGCCTCATCGGCGTGGGTCTCAACGTCAACCAGACCCATTTCGTCAGCGATGCCCTCAACCCCATCTCGCTCGCCCAAATCCTCGGACACGACGTGGAGCGCGAACCGCTCCTGCAGGCCATCACCGCCCGCTTCCTTGAGCTCTATGAGGAGTACACTTCCCCCACCCCAATGCTCAGCCGAGATGCGCTGCACGAGCGCTACACCCATCTGCTCTACCGCCGCAACATTCCAGCCGAGTACCGCGACGCTAATGGCCCCTTCACCGCCACCCTACGCCACGTAAAGCCCGATGGCCGCCTCGTGCTCGAAGACGAGCAGGGCACCCTCAGGGAGTATCTGTTCAAGGAAGTTGCGTATATTATTTAGAGGCCTCCACCAACGCCTTGGCCACAATGAGGTCATACGGCGTAGTGAGTTTGATGTTCTCGCGGTTGCCCTCGACTAGGCAAACCGCCTCGCCCAAGGCCTCCACCACCGAAGCATCATCGGTAAACGCCTCGCAGAAGGGCTGCTCGTAGGCACGGCGCAGCAACGAGGCGCGGAACGTCTGCGGGGTCTGCACCAAGCGATAGGCATCGCGGGGAACAGTGACAGAAGCCTCCCCTACCAACTGCCTCACCGTCTCGACCACAGGAATCACAGGCACCACGGCTCCGTGGGCCTCAGCCTCACGGTAACACGCTTCGATGACCTCAGATGCTACGAAGGGACGCACACCATCGTGCACCGCAACCAGCGCTTCGGGATCATCGACCAGCGCCAAGCCATTCTGCACCGAATGGAAGCGCGTAGGTCCCCCATCGGCAATGCGGTGAGGCACACGGAAGTCATACTCGCGGCACAGTTCCTGCCAATAGGGCTGATGGTCGCGCGGAAGCACAAGGATAATCCGAATTCCACTATCGCACGCATGAAACCTGTCGAGCGTACGCATCAGCACAGGGCGTCCCTCCACAGGGATAAACTGCTTGGGCAGTTCGCCGCCCATACGCAGGCCCTTGCCTCCGGCTACGATAATTGCATACTTTTTCATTAGTTGAGAAAAAATCTTTCCGTGTCATTCTGACGACTGAAAGGAGGAAGAATCTCGCAGTCGTGTCTGGCAGAGTCCAAACGCGATATCCTTCACTTCGCTCAGGATGA
>JBGVOS010000044.1:0-23178 GCA_045126595.1 Bacteroidaceae bacterium
TGTATGCCATAGAACACTCCTGCAGGCGAAGCACCGGTAATGGTCACCCCCTCAGCATTCACAGCGAGACGATACCCCTCGGCATTATCCATCGCCGTGTCGAGCGTCAATGTGACAGCACCAGCAACAGGTACGTCGGAAACGGTAAGCTCAAGACCTGTCTTTTCCTTTATATACTCGGCAAGAAAATAGGCATTACGTTGCATGCCCTCATCGCCCACATAGACAATGGGCGTATGGCCACTGAGCGTAAAACCTGTACCATCAACCGACACCATTTCTTGTGGCAAAGGTACAACTGCGTAATCGGCAACAGCCGACTTGTCGGCACAAGCGGCCAACAAACACCCCATCAGGAGAAGCGGAAGAATAACTTTTTTCATAGTATCTTTATTTATAATGTTATTTGTGTGCGAAGATAATGAAAAACAACGAAAAAAGTAAAAGATATGCAGCTCTTTCGAAAACTTTCCTTAATTTTGTATAATCACAAGTAAAAATACAAACATGAGAAATTACACACTCGCCACGCTGATTGCCAGCGCACTTCTATTCATAGGTTGCAACGGATGCAGTCAACGCGCTACAACATCGCAATTCATCACCACCGAGGGTACACAGCTCATCAAGCACGGAAAACCCTATACGTTCATCGGATGCAACATCTGGTATGCCTCCATACTGGGTTCCACAGGACAGGGCGGCGACCGTGAACGCCTGTGCCGTGAACTCGATGAACTGAAGGCTTTGGGGATAACCAATGTACGTATCCTCACGGGCCCCGATGCAGGGAGCGACCTTGCCAATCCAGCCAAGCCTTATCTGCAATCGGCGCCAGGTGTACTCAACGATACCATACTCTGCGGACTGGACTACACTATCGCTGAATTGGAAAAGCGCGACATGGATGCCGTCATCTACCTCAACAATGCGTGGGACTGGAGCGGTGGCTATGGGTTCTATCTCAAGGAATGTGGCTATGGCGACTCGCCCAATGCCAACATCGAGGGAGGATACGACCGCTACGTTGACTACTGCGCCGCCTTTTCGCGCGATACGATGGCACAAAACCTATATTACAGCTATATAGAGCAGGTGGTATCGCGCCGTAACACCATTACGGGCCGTTTCTACAAGGATGAACCGGCTATCATGGCCTGGCAGCTGTGCAATGAGCCTCGTCCCTTTGCAAAAGAGGTGAAAGAGTCCTTCGCCTCGTGGATAGCTCGCGCAGCAGCACGCATAAAAAGTATCGACCCCAACCACCTGGTATCAACGGGAAGTGAAGGCATCGTAGGCTGCGAAGGCGACATCGCGCTGTGTGAACGCATCCATGCAGACCCCAACATTGACTACCTCACCATACATATATGGCCTATAAACTGGGGATGGGCACCGCGCACAAATCCCGACAGCGGCATCGACAACGCTTGTGACAAGAGCAGTCAATACATCGCCCTACACACCGAGATGGCCAACCGACTGGGCAAGCCGCTCGTGATAGAGGAGTTTGGCTATGCACGACAGGACAACAGGGCGGGCATCGGCATCCCCACGAAGAGCAGGGACCGCTTCTATGGTCATATCTTCGGCGAGATGCAACGTAGCATCGATACTGACGGTCCCATAGCAGGATGCAACTTCTGGGGATGGAGCGGTACCGGACGTCCCCGCGACCTGGTATGGCAAGCGGGCGATGACTACCTATGCGACCCCCCTCATGAGCCACAAGGCTGGTACTCGGTATTCGATGGTGACACCACCACAATAGCAACCATCAGGGAGGCAGTGGAAAGAATGAGAGAATAAAAAGCGACCATTGCCTGACATAAAAACGGAACAAGGAAATGAGGAAACTGTCACTAATACTCATCGGAATGCTCGGGGTTCTCCCCTTTCGTGGAAAGTCTGAAGAGGCGCCCTCGCTCACGTCGAAGGTAAATCCCTTCATCGGGACCACCAACTATGGCACCACCCACCCGGGAGCCGTCACCCCCAACGGTATGATGTCGGTAGTACCCTTCAACGTGATGGGGTCGGACCTCAATCTCTACGACAAGGACAGTCGATGGTGGTCAGCGCCTTATGAGTATACCAACAAGTACTTTACCGGCTATGCCCATGTATCGCTAAGCGGCGTGGGGTGTCCCGAAGCATCCTCACTGTTGGTGATGCCTACTGCAGGAGCACTCGATGTGGACTATCTCCACTACGGTTCGGAGTATACCCACGAAGACGCTTCACCGGGTTACTACACCAATCGCCTCACCAAATATGGCATCACCACCGAAGTGACCGCCACACCGCGCACGTCGTGCGAACGCTACACCTTCTCCAAGGGCGAGGGACACATCCTCCTCAACCTCGGCCAAGGACTCACCAACGAGTGTGGAGCCATGGTGCGCCGCGTGAGCAGTACCGAGGTCGAGGGCATGAAGCTCATGGGCACATTCTGCTACACTACACAAGCGGTATTCCCCATCTACTTCGTCCTGCGTGTGTCCCACGAGCCCTCCAAGGCAGGTCCTTGGAAGTACCAGCCCAAGCTGCAAGGCGTAGAGGCTGCCTGGACTCCCGACGACGGCACCTACAAACTCTACGAGAACTACCACCGCGAAATAGCCGGTGACAATATCGGTTACCACTTCAGTTACGACAATCTGAATGAGGGCGAACAGATCACCGTGCAGATGGGAGTATCGTTCGTTTCCATAGAAAATGCCCGTAAGAACCTCGAGGCCGAACAGCAAGGCAAGGATTTCGACCATATACATGCCGATGCCGTAGCCCAATGGGAGAACGATCTGGGACGCATACGCATCGAGGGCGGCACCCCCGACCAGCAAACCATCTTCTATACCGCACTATACCACGCACTCATACACCCAAGCATCATCAGCGACGTCAACGGCGACTACCCCCAAATGGAGAGCGGCGCCACAGGCAAAGCCGACTATACCCGCTACACGGTGTTCTCCCTGTGGGACACCTACCGTAACCTACACCCACTGCTCACGCTCGTCTATCCCGAGCGACAGACCGATATGCTACGCACTCTCGTGGGTATGTACAAGGAGTGGGGATGGCTACCACGCTGGGAGCTCTTCGGGCGCGAGACCTTCACGATGGAAGGCGACCCTGCAGCCATCGTCATTGCCGACAGTTGGATAAAGGGATTGCGCGACTTCGACATCCACACCGCCTACGAAGCCATGCTCAAATCGGCCACCACCGAAGGCAAGCACAATCCCATACGTCCCGACATTAACCCCTATATCAATCAAGGATATATCCCTGTAGGCTACTTTGAGAACGACCTCTCGGGCGACAATTCCGTATCGCATGCCTTAGAGTACTGCATGGCCGACTTTGCCATAGCCCAATTGGCAGACTCCCTGGGCGACAAGGCACGCGCCAAGGAGTTTGCACGCCGTTCACAGAGCTATCGCCGCTATTATAATAGGGAATACGGCACACTGCGTCCTCTCACCGCAGAAGGAGAGTTCCTGAGCGACTTCGACCCCGCTACAGGTAAACACTTCGAGAATGTACCCGGATTTCACGAAGGCTCTGCATGGGCCTACACCTTTGCCGTGCCGCACGACATTGATGGCCTCACCCGACTCATGGGAGGTAAGCAGCGCTTTGTCAACAGCCTGCAAAGTGTGTTCGACAACAACCATTACGACCCCGCCAACGAGCCCGACATCGCCTACCCCTACCTCTTCAGCCGTTTCAAGGGCGAGGAGTGGCGCACACAGCGCGAGATACGCCGCCTGCTCGACACCTATTACCTGAACGCTCCCCACGGCATACCCGGCAATGACGACACGGGCACCATGTCGGCTTGGGCCGTCTTCGCCATGATGGGAATCTATCCCGACTGTCCGGGTACTCCCTACTATACCCTCACCACCCCCACTTTCGACAAGGTGAACATCAGCACGACACAGGGAACCACGACCATCCTCACGCACCGTCCCGACAGCACGTGCCATTATATCGACCGTATCAGCCTCAACGGAAAACGCAGTGGCTACCGCATCGAACACCGCGACCTTCTGGGAAGTACGATAGAAATAACAACCACCAATAAACAATAACAGGACGATGAGACTATGGTTATTGGCATTATGCCTGCTATGCACACAGCCCGAAGGGGTGCTCGATGTAGCCAATGAGTACCTCGGAGTGCCCTACGTGGCAGGCACGCTGGAAGTAGAAGGCGAAGAGCGTCTCGTCATCAATGAGCAGGGGATGGACTGCACCACCTTCGTGGAGCTTACGGTGGCCCGCTGGCTCGCCACACGGAACAACAGCCTTACGTTTGAAGAGCAAGTGCAGGCGCTACGCTACCGCGATGGCGTGGTTGACGGCTACCTGTCGCGTCTCCACTACTTCACCGACTGGGTGGAAGAGAACTCCCGCCGCGGTGTTTGGTACGAACTGTCTCCCGGGCACGGAGGCCACAGCCACATCTGGCACACCGACACCTTGGAACTCTCATTCATGAGCGAGCACCCGCAGAGCTATCCCTACCTGAAGGCTAATGCCGAAGCGGTGGACTCCATGCGCGCCATCGAGCAGCGCTATGCCCACTACCCTATCCATTATATCGGAAAAGAGCACCTCAACCTCACGGCTGACGAACTCCCCATCCGCAATGGCGACATACTGGCACTGGTCACCACCATCGAAGGGCTCGATGTCACCCACCTCGGCTTTGCCGTGTGGCAGGACAAGACGCTTCACCTCATGCACGCCTCGATGAAGCACGGCAAGGTGGTCATCGACGAACGCTCCTTGTATGATTACCTGAAGACCCGGAAGAACTGCCCCGGAGTGCGGGTGGTGAGACTGAACGAACATCGTGAGGCCCGTTAAGTCGCCGTTAAGGCAATTTTCTGCCGGGACTTGACCAGCGCACCTTGTGAGAATTTTCGTTTTGTTCAAAATGACACAACATACTAAACACGAAGTTTCTCCGTTCATATATAGTATATGAAAAAAGCACTCCTACTCCTCATCCTGACGATACTCACCATAGGCGGGCTCCCGGCACAAGAGAGCACGCCGACGGGCGGTGTCACCCTCAAGGGGCGCGTCACCGACGAGACGGGCAGCCCCGTGGAGATTGCCAACATCTGGGTGGCACGGCGGATGAAAGGAACGACCACTAATCTCAAAGGGGAATACTCAATAGCCATCGCCTCGGCCGACACGGTGGAGATCACCTTCTCAATGATAGGGTACCAAACGAGAAAGCGTATCCTGCATAAACCCACGGGAGTGATTACAATGGATATCATGCTCCCCCACTCCAACACAGCCCTGCAAGGAGTCACCATCCGCGAGACACGCCGACAGACGGGTACCATGCAGCATCTGTCGCAAGATAAGGTGAGGCTCATGCCCGATGCTTCGGGCGGCTCGGTGGAGTCGTTCATCGCCACACAGGCTGGAGTGAGCAGTACCAACGAACTGTCGACGACCTACAACGTGCGAGGGGGTAACTACGACGAGAACTCGGTATACGTGAACGGTATCGAGGTGTACCGTCCGCTCCTCATCCGTGCAGGGCAGCAGGAGGGACTATCCTTCATCAATCCCGACATGGTGGAGAACATCGGTTTCTCCTCAGGCGGATTCGAGGCCCGCTACGGTGACAAGATGAGCAGCGTGCTTGACATCACCTATCGCCGCCCCACAGAGTTCGAGAGCAGTCTCTCGGCGAGTCTACTCGGCGCCAATGCGTATGTAGGCATAGGCAGTGAGGACAGGTGGAGCATAACCCACAGCCTGCGCTACAAGACAAGTCAGTACCTTTTGGGCACGCTCGACACACAGGGTGAGTATGACCCTTCGTTTGTAGATTATCAGACCTACCTCACCTACAAATTTTCTCCACGGTGGGAAGCGGGCTTCATCGGCAACGTGTCGCAAAACAAGTACCGGTTTGTCCCCTCGGACCGCAGCACCTCGTTCGGAACGCTGGAGGATGTGAAGGAGTTCAAGGTGTACTTCGGTGGACAGGAGATGGATAGGTTCCTCACCTGGTTTGGCGCACTGAACCTCACCCATACGCCCAGCACCAACCATGCCTTGACACTGAATTTCTCGGCCTACCGCACCAATGAAGAGGAGACCTTCGACATCGTGAGCCAGTACTGGCTCGACGACGTGGACGAAGAGAAGAACATGGGCGTGGGGACCTACATGGAGCATGCACGTAACTACCTTACCGCCTCGGTAGTTTCAGTCGGATTGAGCGGCAAGCACACCCTCGGGCAACATGAACTGCAGTGGGGCACTGAATATAAACTGGAACACATCGCCGACAACATCAACGAATGGGAGATGCGCGACTCGGCAGGCTACTCACTCCCTCACACGGGCGAACGTATCGAGCTCATCTACAACCTGCGCTCACAGAACGAGGTGCGCAACCACCGTCTCTCGGCCTTCGTACAGGACACTTGGCGCCGACACACTGATGTGGGGCTCTTCGTCCTCAACGGCGGTATACGCTTCTCCTACTGGTCATGGAACCGCGAGCCGCTCTTCTCGCCTCGCCTTTCGGTGGGCTTCATCCCCGAGGCAAACGAGAAGTTCACTTTCCGCCTGGCCACAGGAATCTACTACCAAAGTCCCTTCTACAAGGAGTTCCGCGACACGGTACAGGCTGGCGGTTCGTCGTATGTAAGGCTCAACAAGGACATCAAGTCACAACGTTCCATACAGGTCGTAGGAGCTATGGATTACCAGTTCCACATGTGGGACCGCCCCTTCAAGCTCACCACTGAAGTTTACTACAAGGCACTCTCCAACCTTATTCCTTATAATATAAATAATGTGCGCCTCACCTACTATGGCGAGAACTGCGCCTCGGGTTATGCTGCCGGACTCGACATGAAGCTCTTCGGAGAGTTTATCCCCGGCACTGACTCATGGATTACGGCCTCTATCATGGGCACCGAGGAGAAGATTGACGGCAAGTGGTATCCGCGCCCTACAGACCAACGATTCAATCTCTCGTTCTGCTTCACTGACTACTTCCCCGGCTCGGACCGTTGGCAGATGAACCTCCGTGCGATGTATGCTAACGGATTACCTTTCGGGCCTCCCCACGCAGGGCGCGAGCGGCTCATATTCCGCGCACCGGCTTATCGCCGTGTCGACATCGGCATGAGCTACCGACTTGTAAACAATGAAGAACGTACAATCAATTACAGTTGGCAACGCCACTTCCGCAACATATGGCTCGGCCTCGACGCCTTCAACATCCTCGGCATCAAGAACGTCAACTCCTACTACTGGATTACCGACACCGAGAACCATCGCTACGCCGTCCCCAACTACCTCACAGGCATGCGCCTCAATGCAAGACTGCTCGTGGAGTTTTGAAGCACTGTTGGCCTCAAAACCCCACGTCAATCAAAATCTTCCTCTGACGGAGTAATCAGTCACGTAGCTCCAGCTCAACGATATAGTCCGTTCCCGAGGGTGTCTCGTCGAAGAGGAGTGTCACACCCTCTTTCGTGCGCTTCATCTTCAGCGGTTGCTTGGTGTCGTATACGAAGGCACGCTTCACCTTGCTCTGTAACGGCAGCTGCAACTCCTTGGCATCGATACTGAAGATATGCACGAACAGGCGATTTCCCTTACGTGTCGTCACGCCCCACTCTTGGGCAGCGATATCGCCAGCCACCGTACCATAGATGGTCTCCCCGTAGCGGCTCGTCCACTCGCCTATCGCTTTCAGGCGGTCGAGTGCAGCTGCAGGCAACTCGCCATTGGGCTGAGGCCCTACGTTGAGCAAGAGGTTCGCGCCCTTACCCGAGGTGCTCACGAGGTAGCGAATCAAGGTCTCGGTGCTCTTGTAGTTTTGATCTATAATCTTATATCCCCACATACCATTCATCGTCTGGCATGTTTCCAAAGGCAGGCGGCTGACATCTTGTCCCGATAGTCCGGCCTTGTTCTCACCAGGCAAGTCACGTTCAAATATCTGAATATCCTCCCCTTCTATGGGTGTCTGATGATGGTTGTTGCCCACAAGGCAAGCCGGCTGCAAGCGATGAATGAGCGCATACTGCTCTTCGAGCTGCCAGTCGAAGGGGATTGTATCCTGGTCATGGTCCCACCAACCGTCAAACCATATTGCTCCCACCTCGCCATACTGGGTCAGCAGTTCAGTAAGCTGGCGGTTCATGAAGTCGTAGTAGGCAGGCCAATCCTCCTTCGCAGGATCCTTGCCTGTACCACGCCCTGTACGTCCGGCAGGATAATCATCGCGGGTCCAGTCAATATGCGAATAATAAAGGTGTAGCTTGATACCCTGTCGGTGACACTCATCGGCCAGTTCCTTGATGACATCACGTCCAAAAGGTGTAGCGTCTACAATGTTATAGTCTGACTGTTCGGTATCCCACATAGAGAACCCATCATGATGGCGCGAAGTGAAGCAGATATATTTTGCTCCTGCCTCCTTGATGGCACTCACCCACTCCTTGGCATCAAACCGTATGGGATAGAATGCCGATGCCGCCTTGGCATACTCCTTATTGTCAAGATTGGCATTGGTCATATACCACTCGCCCTGGGCGAACATGCTGTATATACCCCAATGGATAAAGATACCCAACTTGCTGTCGGCAAATTCCTGCCGTGCTTCGACATTCTCCGGTGACGGCACATACGCCGTTGGCTTCTGCGCCATAGCTTGCCACGTAAACAAGGCCACCAATGCAGTGAGCCATGTTTTGCTATTTCTTGTGTTGTTCATATGATTATAATATGTGTTGATGATTCTGTACAACTATTTTATGATATATTTCTTGCCATTATAGATGTATATTCCTTGAGGAAGATGGGGTATTTGCCGTCCGTTCAGGTCGTATACTCCAGTGTTTGGCTGCTTGATGGCATCTTGATGAATTTCTTCTATATTTACAGCCTCGCCAATATCATAGACACGGCTCATCATTTGCTTGAGGGCCGACATTTCTTGACGCGACAGTATGCGGTTGTGTATAATAAGGTCGTCAAAACAAACATCCGGGCTCCCCCAGAAAGAGCCATAGCCCAATGTGAGTTTCGAACAGTCAATGACATGTTCTATTATCAGGTTGTAATCGAAAGCAGTAGCTTTGGTTATATCTGTCCCGTTGAGCGAACCACTGCAAGTGCAATCAGAAACTTTTTTTCCATCTACATATATGACGATACCACTCGTTGCTTTACGGCTGATGGTTACTGTTACAAAATGCCATTTCCCCACGGCAATGGGATTTCCATTATAAGCAGTCGGGTAATTGATATCAATCCAATTACCCGCATTATTATTGTATCCGATATATGTCCCTCCACTCATATAAAGACGAGTACCTTTCGTCTTGTTGTAGAATCCCAACAAGGCATCCCAAACATTATTGTCTGTTCTTTTTACCCAAAAGGACAATGTGATGCCCTCTTCTATGTCACTCCCATAGAATGGATTGGGAATGGAGACATAGCTTTCATTGCCGTTCGCTCCAAAAGACAGATGTGCAAACTTTCCATTACGTATGTCGTCCTCTTCCAATACCGGCTTGCTATTTGTTCCGGCCCTGAGAAAGATGAGACGCTCAGTCGGAACTATTGAATTGTAGCAAATGGTATTGTCAAAGTTATAATAGGCAACCGCCCCCGTTTTCCAATCAGACGTAGGATAATCTTCCGCTTTGGCCACTACCGAATAACTCTGATGCCAATAGTAATGTCCGGCCGATATATCCAACTCCAAGTCTACATCAGTATCTTGATCAAGACCTACGGGATTATACCTTCCTCCTTCAGAGATTATCTCCGGATGACTACTACTCCACGCGACATTCACATTGTCGGTGAGCTGCATCCCTGTCAAGTCAATGTTGGTCGAAACCCTTTGTCCATTTGTTACAGGCACGTTCTGCTTGTTTATCTGGTAGGCCAGCGCATAGTCGTCACGCATACGGTATCCCCATATATGCACGCCGTTTGCTGCACAAGCGGTAAAAGCAATAGCGCGAATGGTAGCGCCATCCATCTGCTCTTCTACGATAACACCCCGGTATGTCTCACTGCCCAATCTGATGCTGATGTAGCCCGTACTCTCCTCGACGCTCCATGTTCCTCGGTATGCTCCATCGATGCTTCCGTCGTCATGCAGCTCCACTTTGACTGGTGTCGCCACTTCGCGCTCCTTATAGTTCAGCGCATAGCTATGTACGAGCAGATGGTATATGCCGGCTATCTGTTCGGTGGGAACGATTTCTTTGGACGCTATGTCCTCATCGGTAATCATGCCCCCATTGTACTCGAAAGGAGAAGCCACCAACCATCCCTCTTGATTGAGATACAATTGGTGCGTCCGTACTTGATGTCCCTCACTCCCATCGTCAAAACGTGTGTGATACACCAGGTATGAACGTCCGTCGGGGGCTGCAATGACACTGTTGTGCCCTTGAGCAAGCTCGCCCTTCTTCATAAATCCCCATCCGGCGTATGCACCCATAATAAGATGACCGCGTGTATCAGCATTAGGGCCATAGTTCATTACATAATTGTTGAAGATAGCACTACGACCATTCCCATCCACGTAAGGTCCGTCGGGATTCTCCGAGCGGAACACGCGCATCTGATAGCCACCGGTCGACTCCAGTCCGCCATACGACATGAACAGATGGTAATGGTTACCTATATGCTCGATATAGGAAGCCTCGCCCGAGACATAATATCCGCCAGCAATCTTCTTGCCGAAGTAAGAATCTTGTGTCATATTCTTTCCTTGGGAAGAGTAGTCACTTGCATAGGTCACGTTATAATCACGTAGTCCTGTCGCCTCGTCAAGTTCAAGCATCCATATACCTCCCGACCACGACCCGTAGCTCATCCACAGCCTACCCTCCTCATCATAGAACACACAAGGGTCTATACCATTGGGCCAATAGTTACCCCAATCGTTTGGATGTTCGTAACGGGCAGGCAAGGCACTCAACTCGCCCAACACCAATTCCATGTCGGTTTTCTTCCATGAGATACGCTCATCACTCCCCTTCTTGAATCCCGTGTACACTACCGGACCTTGATAGATATAAGTGCCGTCAATCTCATCCGAAGTAAGCAATACGATAACACAATTGTGATTAGGGCCATTGAGGCTCATATACATACACCATTTCCGCATCGTTTCATTGTAAATAACGTCTGGTGCCCACAAGTTACCGTCAATGTTATATCCATCGCCATATGCCGAAACCCAATCATATGCAGCGAAGTTACCAAACACAATCTCCTGACCGCCGACATTCACCGTCTTTGTTTGATTAGTCAAAAAGGCTGCCGCATTGGTTGCACCTGAATAGACGGCGCCATCAGCCTGTACCGTCCCCCACGGAGCACGAAAAGTGGTCCAATTCTGTAAATCGGGAGTGTATGCCTGTGCCAAATGGCTACCGAAAATATAGAATTTCTGTGTTGCATCATCCCATACTACCGAAGGATCATGACAAGTAACCCACTTCTTTGTATGGTTCTTATAGTACCCTGCGGCCTGTGTTGAGGTTATCTCTATCGGCTCATTCCCTACGGCCACAAAGGATACCAATCCCAACAGACACGCCAACACGCTTCGTCTCATCCATCCAATCATGATATTATCTTTTTAAGTCCTACAAACTTACACAAAAAAAATCGTTTTTCCACGTAGTTGGAGAAAAAAGTAAAGCTACACCACCACTTAGCACCCAACGGTCCTTCCACTTTCTCATTCAGACAAAGAGAAAAAGATTTCCCTCCGCGAAGGGATGAACGTCCCTCCGCGAAGAGACACACCTCTCTCCGCGGAGGGAAACATGTGCCTCCGCGGAGAGAAAACCTTTCGGACAAAGAGATACGGACCGATATCTATAGCAAAATAATGAAACGGGGTATTATATACGCCCAAAGAGAAAGACCTTTCTCTTGAGATTTCTCTATCTAATGAATTATGTCTATCTTTGCGGTAAAAGTAAAAGCAACATACACTATGCCACCCATTGACAACCAATACAAAATAAGGAACCAAGAGTTTCTGCAGGAATATGCACAAAGGCCTGGAGTGAAGACCATGTTCAACGGCGTCATGTACCGCGTGATAAATAAGGGAAATGGTCCCAAGCCGTCTCCCAAGAGCTACGTCACGGTATACTATACGGGCAAGCTCATCAACGGCAAGGTGTTTGACCAGACACAAAAGGGGCGCCCCGCCACTTTCCGTCTGAACGAACTCATCACAGGATGGACCACCGCGCTGCGTGAAATGCCCGTAGGGTCACGATGGGAGATTGTCATCCCCTATCACCTCGGCTATGGTTCACGCTCGGCAGGAGTAATCAAGGCCTTCTCCACCTTAATATTTGACATCACCCTACTGGATGTAAGATAAAAGAAGAATCGCAGCGATGGTTCGCTGCGATTCTTCTTTAGAGATATGCCTACACCTATTAAATAAAAATATACTTCAATATAAACAGCGTAGCCAGGATGTACATCGTGGGCGTAATCTTCTTGAAGTTGCCGCACACCATGTTGATGATTACATAGAGCACCATGCCCGTAAGTATACCATCCGAGATGGAATAGGCCAGAGGCATCATGATGATGCAGGCAAAGGCTGGGATAGACTCCGAGAAGTCGGCCAAGTCAATCTTGGTGATAGGCTCAATCATGAGCAGGCCCACAAGGATGAGCACAGGGGCTGTGGCCGCTGCAGGGATGGAGAGGAACAGCGGTGAGAAGAACAGAGTCACGATGAAGCAGCATCCCACAACAAATGCGGTGAGACCCGAACGACCACCCTGAGCAACACCCGAGGCGCTCTCTACATAGGTGGTGGTAGTCGATGTTCCGAGAATAGCACCAGCCGTCGTGGCGATGGCATCGGCCATGAAAGCCTCTTTCAGGCGGGGGATGCGGCCTGTCTTTTTGTCTACCAGGTCGGCCTTGGTGCACACACCGATGAGAGTACCCATGGTGTCGAACATATCAATAAAGAGGAAGGTGAAGACCACCACGAGCATGTCCAGTGTAAAGATATTCTCCCACTCGAACTGCCAGAAGATAGGAGCTATAGACTCGGGGACCGAAACCACGCCTTTGAACTCGGTGATGCCCATAGGAATACCGATAACCGTCGTGGCAAGGATACCGATGAGCATGGCTCCGCGCACGTTCTTGGCATAGAGCACTCCCGTGATAACCAAGCCGATGATGGCGAGCAATGCCGAGCCCTTGGTGATCTCGCCCAACGAAACGAGTGTAGCGTCGTTGTTGACAATGATGCCGGCATTCTGCAAACCGATGAAGGCAATGAACAGACCGATACCTGCACCGATGGCATACCTCAAGTTTTGCGGAATGGCATTCACGATAGCCTCACGGATGTTGGTTATGGTCATGAGGATAAACAGAATACCCTCGATGAATACGGCCGTGAGGGCAAACTGCCACGAATAGCCCATGCCCATGCACACCGAGAATACGAAGAAGGCATTGAGACCCATGCCCGGCGCCAAGCCGAAGGGGAGCTTACCCCAGAAAGCCATAGTCAAGCAACCAATGATAGAGGCCAAAGCAGTAGCGGTGAACACGGCACCTGCAGGCATACCCTCGAGCAGGCTAAACATGCCAGGGTTAACAGCCAAGATGTACGACATGGTGAGGAAGGTGGTGATACCAGCCAAAATCTCGGTGCGTACGGTAGTTGTCTTCGGGTCGAAACCGAAAAGTTTTGTCAGTTTATTCATATTTATTTATTAGAGGCGATGAGCTTTGAGCTATGAGCCGACTAGCTAATCGCACGTTTCAATTTAGAAAGTCCACTTAGCACCGAGTGCAGGTCTTGCATAGAAGCCATCTGCGCCACCGAAGTTATTAGAAAGTTCGAGCTCGCCACCTACACTGAGGTTCACCTTATCCCAACCATTGATATTGTTGAGGTTTACCCAGAACTGAGGCTCTGAGATGAAGATGCATGTATTTCCCTGATACCAGAAATCAGCAAAACCACTAAATGAGCACCAACCCTTAGCAAAGTTAACACCCCATACGCCTGTGAACTGGAATCCATGAGGTTGTTTCTTGGGGAGGAGGTCCTTAACAATGGTAGTACCGGGCATTAGCTTATACGAAGCAGTCACCGACCATGTCTTAGAGAAATCTTCAGAGTGGCCAGAGTAGGTAGCACCCAAGAGCCATGCGTTTTCGAAAGAGTATGCACCTGCCAAACCGCCATTAAACTCAACATGTGCAGAGAGCCAGTTCAACTCAGAGTCTTGCCAGAAGCAGAACTCGCGAGCAATCTCGGTGTATGCACCGATAGCTCTTCCGTCATAGTCCATGTCGATGAAGCAGAATGTGCTACCGAACGCATCGGGACGGAACATCTCGAACGTAGTAGTGATGTAATTACGATCAGGAGCTACATCGTAAAGCACTTGGAGGTTCTGAGCCTTTGAGGTTACGGGGAGGCACAGCATCGCTACGATGAGTGCCATGATACGTGTTGTTTTTTTCATGTTTATGTATATTTAGATGGTTTATGCTTTTTCTTTCTTACTCTTGGGGATAATCAAGTTCAGGATTACGCCCACCAAAGCCGCGAGGCCGATGCCGCCGATGGTGAAGTTGCCGAAGGTCAGCTCTGCTCCACCGATACCCAGTGTAAGGATGAGCGACACGATGACCAGGCTGCGTGTATCGCCGAGGTCAACCTTATTCTTTATCAAGTTATTGATACCCACCGAGGCGATGGTGCCGAACAGCAGCAACATAATACCGCCCAACACGGCACTGGGGATAGTCTTGAGGATAGCGCTCACCTTGCCCAACACAGAGAACAGGATGCCCACGACAGCTGCTATGCGGATGACGGCAGGGTCAGTAATCTTGGTCAGCGAGATAGCACCCGTAACCTCCGAGTAAGTAGTCACAGGAGGACCTCCGATGAAGGCGGCAGCCACACATGCCAGGCCATCGCCCAACATAGTACGGTGCAGACCAGGATCTTTCACAAAGTCCTTGCCTGCCACCTCATTGATGGCATATACATCGCCAATGTGTTCGATGACAGGAGCGATGGCTACGGGTATCATAAAGATGATAGCCTCCCAAGAGAACTCAGGACGCACAAAGGCGGGCAGAGCAAGCCATGAGGCCTCAACTACAGGTTGGAAATCAACCAGGCCAAAGAGGATAGCCGCTATATAGCCCACTACAATACCCGAGAATATGGGGATAAGGCGCAACAGCCCTTTACCGAACAGCGAAACAACAATGGTCGTAATCAGTGCAAGGATGGCAAGCAGCCAGTTCTCCTTGGCCATATTGACACCCGTGCCAGCCAATGACAAGCCGATAAGCATGATGACCGGCCCCACCACCACTGGTGGGAAGAGACGGGCGATGAAACCTACGCCACGGAACTTGACCAAAGCGCTCATGATGCCATACACGGCACCCACAGCAACGAGTCCCGACAGCGTGCCGGGCAATCCGTACAGCTCAGTTGCCTTGATAATGGGAGCAATGAACGCAAAGCTGCTACCCAAGAAGATGGGTACCTTACCTTTGGTCACCAAATGAAAGATAAGCGTACCTATACCCGCCGTGAACAGCGCCACCGAGGGATCCATGCCCACGAGCAACGGCACCAATACAGTCGCACCAAAGGCCACAAAGAGGAACTGCACACCGACAATCGTCTTCTGCACAGGACCCAGTTTCTTATTATCCATAGTATTATTATAAATAAGGTGTGATTATTTCGTACCGAAGATACGGTCTCCCGCATCACCCAATCCAGGAAGAATGTAATTCTTGTCATTCAAACCCTCATCGAGCGACGCCAAGTAGATATCTACATCGGGATGTTGCTCCTCGACAGCCTTCACGCCTTGAGGAGAGGCCACAAGGCAAACGAGACGAATCTGTGTGTAACCATCGGCTTTGAGACGTGTAATAGCATCGCAAGCGCTACCGCCAGTTGCCAGCATGGGGTCGGTGAGAAGTACCAAGCGTTCCTTGCCAGTCGGCATCTTATAATAATAGAATACAGGCTTGCAGGTCTCCTCGTCGCGATACATACCGATATGACCGATACGTGCCGATGGCATCAGCTTCATCAGTCCGTCCACCATACCCAATCCAGCACGCAAGATGGGCACAATCACCACCTTCTTGCCCGCAATCTTGGGAGCCTTCATCGGCATCAGCGGCGTCTCGATGTCTTCGTAAGTCAGGGGCAGGTCACGGGTAATCTCGTAACCCATCAGCATTGCAATTTCTTGGAGCAATTCACGGAACTTCATTGTCGAAGTTTCCTTGTCGCGCATAATGCTCAACTTGTGCATCACCAGCGGATGATCAATAATATGTAAAGCCATAGTAGTAAGATTTTATAGTTTTAGGAACAAAGATAGTGTTTTCTTTTCTATTCACAACTATTCCCTCCTAATATATTCTTAAATCCTCACTTCAGAACAGCTGACAAGTCCGTTTTGAAAGTTATTCCGCCAATATCAGCAGGTCACCGAAGTCATCGATTACCCAGTCGGCATCGTTCAGGCTCTCCCTGCTGCCATTGCCGTAGGTCACACCACACGTCCGGGTACCGGCATTCCGCCCCATCTGTATGTCATACGTCGTGTCGCCCACCACGATAGCCTCCGAAGCCTCGCAATGGTATGCCGCGAGGATGCGGTTTACCGCTTCGGGATTTGGTTTTCCCTCCTTCACGTCATCCGCACCAAGGACACAGCTGATGAGAGTCTCCAGCCCGAGGCTCTTCACATACCCCGCCAGTGAAGCATGACTGCGACTACTCGCTATGGCCAGCGTGATGCCACGCCGCTTCAACTCTTCTAACGTGCTCATCACATTAGGATATAGCTGCACCGCCTCATCCGTGTTGAAGGTGTAAAACAGGCGACGGTAAGTCTCGGCATACAGTTCACCTATATCCCCACATTCGGGAAACAACACTTGCGGTATCTCTATCAGCCTCAGCCCAATCATGGCCACGCACTCCTCATCCGAACGCTGTGGCAAGCCCAGCTCCGCGATAGTCGCCTGCATGGTCTGTATGATAACCGAGGCCGTATCGCCCAAGGTCCCGTCAAAGTCCAGTATGACGCATTTTATCTTGTTCATCTCCGTACACAATATCGTATCAATATGCATACAAAAGTACAATTATTTTACAAATAATATATGGTCGACAAGAATTAAAAAGTACAGCCATCAAGTATTGGATTATTTTATAGATTTACAATAAAAACAAAAAAAGAGACACCCCCGAAGGGATGTCTCTAAAGTCTATTGAATTTCAACAGATTACTTGTTCAAAGCCTGAGCTACGTCTACAGCGCAAGCTACGGTGCAACCTACCATCGGGTTGTTACCGATACCAAGGAAGCCCATCATCTCTACGTGAGCGGGCACTGAAGATGAACCTGCGAACTGAGCGTCAGAGTGCATACGACCCATGGTGTCGGTCATACCATATGAAGCGGGACCAGCAGCCATGTTATCGGGATGGAGGGTACGACCGGTACCACCACCTGAAGCTACTGAGAAGTAGGGCTTGCCTGCGAGCACGCGCTCCTTCTTATAAGTACCTGCAGTGGGGTGCTGGAAACGTGTGGGGTTGGTAGAGTTACCGGTGATAGATACGTCTACGCCTTCCTTCCACATGATGGCTACGCCTTCGCGTACGTCGTCGGCACCGTAGCAGTTAACCTTTGCACGGGGACCGTCAGAGTAAGCGATGCGCTGTACCTCCTTGAGCTCGCCAGTGTAGTAGTCGAACTTGGTCTGTACGTAGGTGAAACCGTTGATACGTGCGATGATCTGTGCAGCGTCCTTACCGAGACCATTGAGGATTACGCGGAGGGGCTCCTTACGTACCTTGTCGGCCTTAGCAGCGATCTTGATAGCACCCTCAGCAGCAGCGAATGACTCGTGACCTGCGAGGAAGGCGAAGCACTTGGTCTCCTCGCGGAGCAACATGGCTGCGAGGTTACCGTGACCGAGACCTACCTTACGGTCGTCAGCTACTGAACCGGGGATACAGAATGCCTGGAGACCGATACCGATAGCCTCGGCAGCCTCAGCAGCTGTCTTAACGCCCTTCTTGATAGCGATAGCGCAACCTACTACGTAGGCCCACTTAGCGTTCTCGAAGCAAATGGGCTGAGTTTCTTCACATGCCAAATAAGGATCAAGACCATATTGGTCGCAAATCTCGTTGGCCTCTTCAATTGAATTGATGCCGTACTCGTTCAATGCAGCAAGAATCTGTTTGATACGACGGTCCTGGCTCTCGAATTTTACTTCTCTAATCATAGTTCTTTCCTCCTTATTATTATTCGTGACGTGGATCAATGTGTTTAACTGCGCCCTGCTCAGCGGTGAAGCGGCCGTATGTACCTGTTACCTTCTTCAAGGCTTCGTTAGCGTCGGTACCCTTCTTGATTTCGTCCATGAACTTGCCGAGGTGTACGAACTCGTAACCGCAGATCTGGTCGTCCTTGTCAAGAGCTACACGGCTGATGTAACCCTCGGCCATCTCGAGGTAACGGGGACCCTTAGCGAGTGTGCCATAGAGTGTACCTACCTGTGAACGGAGACCCTTACCGAGGTCCTCGAGGCCAGCACCGATCATCAAGCCACCCTCAGAGAAGGCAGACTGTGTGCGACCGTAAACGATCTGAAGGAAGAGCTCGCGCATAGCGGTGTTGATAGCGTCGCATACGAGGTCAGTGTTGAGAGCCTCGAGGAGAGTCTTGCCGGGAAGGATCTCTGAAGCCATAGCAGCAGAGTGAGTCATACCTGAGCAACCGATAGTCTCTACCAATGCCTCCTGGATGATACCCTCCTTCACGTTCAAGGTGAGTTTACAAGCGCCCTGCTGAGGTGCGCACCAACCGATACCGTGTGTCAAACCTGAGATGTCCTTGATCTCTTTTGATTGTACCCACTTGCCCTCTTCGGGGATGGGAGCGGGACCGTGGTTAGGACCCTTCTTCACAACACACATGTGTTCTACTTCGTGTGAATAAACCATTGTTTCTTAAATTTAATTAAGTGAATGAAAAATGAATCTTCTAATTCGTGTGACAAAAGTAATAATTAAATTCACAATTCACAATTCACAATTCACAATTTTTATCTTCCGCACTCTTTTATTTGCAATTTTTCGAGCCGCAACCTAAATTCACCACTCATATTCTCATCGTCGCCACACCTTCTTGCCATTTTGGATGACGATAGATGGATATGCTTTGTCTACCCGCTGTCCGGCAAGATTGTAAGTAGCATCAGTATGGCTTTGGTCTGCAGCCATAGGGCATATAGTAGTGATGATATCCCCCAGGAGCACCTCATCGGG
The DNA here is from genome assembly GCA_045126595.1 of Bacteroidaceae bacterium. Classification (GTDB taxonomy): domain Bacteria; phylum Bacteroidota; class Bacteroidia; order Bacteroidales; family Bacteroidaceae; genus UBA1189. The sequence continues at coordinate 19,448 of JBGVOS010000044.1, forward strand.
CACCTCCGTCTTGCTTGATGCGAGATAGGCTTTGTGTGCGGGGTTCACAAAGGCGCCGCCATCTACCTCTTCCCACCTCCAGCATAACTCTCCGTTATCCGTTTCGGTGAGTCTATAGTAGCACTCGCCACCGCGTGTGAGCTCTGCCACATCTGATCCTCTCAAGCGGTTACGGGCATCTGCCGTTTTCTTCTTCGTGGTGGGCACCATCTCGTACACTCCAGGATTAGCCTTCAACACCACAGCCTGTCCAGCTGTGAGCACAGATCCAGCATCGCTGATATGCAGTCCTTCTTGTAATCCTCTCGACGTTTGCCTAATGGTATAGGCCTCCATACCTTCAGGTAAGAGGAAACTCTGGTTGCTGTAGTAGAAGGTAGTAATACCTGATTGGGGCACCTCAACAGTGACCAAAGGCTGACGATATACAAGGGTAAATCCCTGGAAGTTGACCCACTGCGTACTGCTCTTCACCGTTACCGTGAGCGTCATCGTATGGTTATCAACTACGATACCCTTCAATACCGTCTGCGCCTTGTCGCTGGTGAGCGTCTGTGCTGCACCGGTTGTATTCTCAGCGGTGACCATCAGCACCTCATTGTCCACTACGCTGGTGCGTGTCACCATATTGCCCTTCACGGTGTTTGCTGCCGTAACCGTCACGTATGGTGCTGCATCGCTGCCGTCGTTGCGGTAGAATCCATGGAACACCACGTCGTAGATACCTGTGGGTAGGTCGGTTTGCGTCTGTGTCAACGTGAAGGACTTGTGGTTCATCAGTATGTCACCATCCCTAATGGTCGTGGTGGCCTCGGTCCAGTCGGCCGTGGTGTTGTTGCCCAACATGTCGGCATTGACAAACAGCATGGTGGCATCCATGTCGTACAAGCATGAGGATGCAGCGATGAAGAGTTGCCGTGCAGCATTGCGCAGTTCATCCACCGTAGCTTGCGAATCTAGGTAAACCTTGCCAGCCTGTTCTATGTCACTGGCATAGTAGTCCTCTTGCTGAGCTGTAGCTATGGCCTGACGTATGGCGTATAGTCTCTTCCGCTCTTTGTACTTGGCATAAGCTTTGGTGGTAGATATGTCCTTTGTGGTCACAAAAGCCCATTGCGTGAATCCGCGTCCATGACGTGTAGTGAGCGGACCGCCATACGCGTACGACACGTCGAGCGGTGCCTTTTGACTTTCCGATATCAGTTGGTATTGTGTACCTTCGGGTGTTGATATTTCTTGATAGGTGAATGTACCTTCTGCAGCCGAGCGATCGGTCCACACATTGTTTGCATCGGCCAGGCAACCTATGTACACGTTCGACTTGTCGTACATCGAGATGCGCACCTTGTTGCTGCCAACCTTAGTCACCTTCACCCTGAAGCGTCCGTCTACGCTACAGTCACCCTTGGCCAGACGCTGTGCCACAGCTTGGGTGTTCCAGTCCATGCCATAGGTGACGAATGCGTCGGCGTCCACATTATACAGGTATACGGCCTCCGTGCTGGTGATGCTTCCCAATGCCTTGCCAGGTGCTACGGGCATGGACCAGCTGCCCTCGTTCTCAGGCACGTTGCCAGCCTCGCTCATCAACTGGGCTATGTCGGTACGAGCCAACGCATAATTGTATATGCGCAAGTCATCTATAGCGCCATTCATCAGGGGCAATCCCTGCGTGTGAGCACGACCAACGTAGTTGCATACGGGACGTATGTCGGAAAGTCGCACGGGTATGCTAGTGTCGCGCCCCCTCTCCTCGGCATCCACATAGAGGGCTATCGCCTCGGTGCCCATGGTGAGTGCCACGTGGTGCCAACCCTCTGCCAGAGCTCCGGCATCGAGGGTGTATGTGTGGTCGCCCTCTCTTAAGGTAAGGCAGATATTCTTGTTGTGGCTCAGTGTGAGGTGGGCATAGTGTGCGTCGTCAGACCATAGGTCGAGCAGGCGACTCTCTGCGGCGATGGTGCCAGGGTTATACACCCATGCGGCAATGGTCGCCTGCTGCAGGTTCACTGCCGCGGGAGCTATGCATAGGTAGTTGTCGGTGCCATCGAGTTGCAGTGCGAAGCGGCCCGAGCGGCCTGGGGCAAAGCCCTCGTTGCAGGGCAGCACACCATCGAGACGGTTCTCGGTGAGGTCTGCTGCAGTCTGTTCAAACTCATACCGCGCTACCAACGCCTCTGCTCCCAACACAGAGGCCGTCACGGGCTCGCACTTCGGTGAGCGGTTTTGCGAGTAGTCGGCACACTGTATGGCATAGTAATAGGTCGTGTTCTCGCGGCAGTCGTTGTCGATGAAGTGGTTGGTCAGCACGTTGCGTCCTATGACGTCATACTGCACCTCTCCGCTGTCGTCCATCTCGCCGCGTAGCACGATGTATCCGTTAAGGTCTTTGTCATGCGTGTTGGCATCCCAGTCGAGCGCTACGGAGTGGCTCTGTGGTGTGGTTTCGAGTCCCGTAGGCACTGCGGGAGCCTCTTGTTCACATTCCGCATCAATAGGCAAGAACCTCCATAGCTGGTGGTCTTCGGTCGCCTCGGCGCATAGTCTGATGCTCATGTTGTCGCTGTTGCTCTTGTTGTAGACCTCGAGGTACAGTCCCGATTGGTAGTTGCGTATCTTATAATAGCCGTCGCCGGCATACACGAAGTCCCAGCGCTGGTTCTCCAGCTTGGTGACGGGCCACACGCTCACGGTGCCGCCCACCTTCACCTGGAATCCCCCCGTCTCCATATTCATGTTGGCATTTCTCAAGCTATGCACATAGTATCCCCTGAGGTCGCCGCCATTGTCTCTCAGCGCCTCGAGTGTCCATTGCTGGTACGGCTCCCCCTTGTTGGTGCTCTGAACCACTGATGTACCATTGTTATTGCCTCCCATGAGTATTGTCAGCACCTTCTGGCTCTTCTTGTTCATGATGATGTAGTTGCCTTCGGTGAGCGGGCATAGGGGAACATCCTCACCCTGACATATCTGAACCGTCTGTTCGGCACTCTGCTGGTACTTGTCGCCATAGCGGTATCCTCCCGGTAGGTCAACCTGATAGGTGTAAGCAGGCCCATGTCCGTCAAAGTACACCGCCTTGTCTCTGCTCACATACTCATAGCTACAGGCCGATGCCTGTCGTTCGCTGACACCGGCAAAGGCCTTGATGCCTCCGTCGGGCATTCTGTACACGGCCGCTCCCGACCATGCGGCGCGGTTCTCGCCATATCCCAGGCGTGCCCCACCGGGGCTGGTAGCAACGCAGAAGTCGCCTCGTGTAGGGCCCACCGTTCCCCACCAGATACCGTTCTCCATGCCATACTGTGCGCCCACGATGCCCTCCATCACGTTGTGCAGTTCGTCGTTGGTAGCGATGTTTCCATCGGCTTTCACGTGCGTGTAGAAGTCGGCGTAGTGGTCGAAGTCGCCAGCCAACTGGTGCGTGTTTCCCTCGCTCACGTAGGGCTTCATGTAGTCATACCACTCCTTGGCACCATCATTGTTGCAGGTGTTGCCTGCCACGATGCGTATACCCTCGAAGAAGGGATCCTCGCATATCAACTTGGCCACGGCCTTGAAGTCCGCCATGGAGCCTTGGTTGCTGGCTGTAATGTCCGGTTCGTTGAAGGGACCTATCGACACCACGTCCAATCCATGCTCCTCGATATACTTCGTGGTCGCCTTGATCACCTTGTACCATCGTTCGGGATGATGGGTATATTCCTCCACGTTAATGTCCACGGGGTCGC
>JBGVOS010000045.1:0-2659 GCA_045126595.1 Bacteroidaceae bacterium
TTCGCTCTCGTAATGTCCCATCTCGGCTATCAGCAATTCATCTTCGTGGCCGAAATAATCGTGGTAACGCATTTCACCTGTCAAGAAGGCATCCGCACCTTGTGCTATCGCTTGAGGAAGAAGGAAACCGCCAGCACCACCGCACAATGCAACGCGACGTATCTTGCGACCGTTCAATCCATTGTAGCGTATACACTGAATACCAAACAGGCTCTTCAAGCGCATCAGGAAGTCGTGTTCATCCTCAATTACAGACAATTCACCAATGACACCTGAACCTGCAGGTATTTCCATAGCCTTCGCCTCAAGGAACGAGAGATTGGCAAGCCCTATTTTCTCCGCAATGCGATAATTCACACCACCCACAGCATTGTCCAAATTGGTATGAGCAGCATAGATACCTATACCCTTCTGAATAGCCTTGATGACACAACGCTCCACATAGTTCTTGCCCGTGATGGACTTGAGTCCATGGAACAACAACGGATGGTGAGCAACGATAAGGTTACACCCCATACGCTCGGCCTCATCAATAACGGCCTCGGTCACGTCCAGACACAATAAAGCCCCTGTAACTTCCTGCTCCGCTGTCAATCCTATTTGCAAGCCTGCATTATCGAAACTGTCTTGCAAAGGCAGAGGCGCATACTGTTCAAGGGCGTCCAACACTTGTTTTGCCTTCATATTTTTCAAAAACGTGACAAAGGTACGAATAAACGAGCGAAAAACAAAGTTTACTACAGTTTTTCTAAGTTTAAGCAAGCTTTTTAGCGATTTCAACCACAGAGACACAAATAAAAAAACAAATAAGCAACATTTTCCGTCAAAACACACCTAATATTATATAATAATTGTTACCTTTGCGTTTAAAACAAAATCTATACCTATTATAATATATAATATGCAACAGAGCGACAGCATCGTTATCATCCCCACGTATAACGAGAAGGAAAACATCGAGAATATCATCCGCGCCGTATTCGGATTGGAGAAATTATTCCATATACTCATCATTGAAGATGGCTCTCCCGATGGCACTGCAGCTATCGTTAAAGAGCTGCAAAAGGAGTTCCCCGAGCGCCTTTTCATGATAGAGCGTACTGGAAAACTCGGTCTTGGCACCGCCTACATCTGTGGTTTCAAATGGGCCATCGAGCACAAATATGATTACATCTTTGAAATGGATGCCGATTTTTCCCACAACCCCAACGACCTTCCCCGCCTCTACAATGCTTGTGCAACCGAGGGGTACGACCTTGCCATCGGTTCACGCTATGTGAGCGGAGTAAATGTAGTAAACTGGCCCATGGGGCGCGTCTTGATGTCGTATTACGCCAGCAAGTATGTACAGCTCATTACAGGTATCAAGGTAAAGGACACCACTGCAGGATTCAAGTGCTACCGCCGTCAAGTGCTCGAGACCATGGAACTTGACAAAGTGCGCTTCAAAGGTTATGCCTTCCAGATAGAGATGAAATTTACCGCCTATAAATGCGGTTTCAAAATCAAGGAAGTTCCCGTCATTTTCGTCAACCGTGAATTAGGAACCTCAAAAATGAACAGCAGCATCTTCGGCGAAGCCGTATTTGGTGTCATGCGTCTCCGTTGGGATGGTTGGTTCCGCAAGTATCCACAGAAGGCATAAACATCTTCACTACCAGATTATTACTCACTTAGTTCATTTATTAAAGCATGAGAGATATCACAAACAACAAGAATCTTCCCGTATTGGGAACTCTTGCCTTAGCAGGCCTTGCCGCCTGTGCCGGAGGCGACAAGAAACAAGAGGCCGCAGCTCCTGAGAAGCCGATGAACATCCTCTTCATCATGTGTGACGACCACTCGTATCAAACCATTAGTGCCTACGACCAACGCTACATCGAGACACCCAACATTGACCGCATAGCCAACGAGGGTGTACGTTTCACCAACAGCTTTGTAGCCAACTCGATCAGTGGTCCAAGCCGTGCCTGCATGCTCACTGGTAAGCACAGCCATGCCAATGGATTCACCAACAACAGTACATGGTTCGACGGTGCACAGCTCACCTTCCCCAAACTGTTGCAACAGGCAGGCTATGAGACTGCTGTAGTAGGAAAGTGGCACCTCAATTCTGACCCCACCGGTTTCAACTATTGGGATATCCTCATCGGACAGGGCGAATACTACGACCCCTATTTCATTCGCAACGGCGAGCGCATTCAGCGTGAGGGCTATGCTACCAATATCACCACGGACCTGGCTATCAACTGGCTCGACAGCCTGCGCAACCCCGAGAAACCCTTCTGCCTCTTGCTCCACCACAAGGCTCCGCATCGTACTTGGATGCCCGACACCTGTGACCTCGAGCTCTTTAGCGACAGCAACTTCCCCGTACCCGAGACCTTCTACGACAACTACGAAGGCCGTATCGCCGCACAGCAACAGACTATGAACATCGCTAAAGACATGAGCATCGTATACGACCTCAAGATGGCCGACCGCGAGAACGAGCTTCACAGCGCCTACGAAGGCTGGGGACGCGAAATGTATCGTCAACGTATGCGCCCCGAAGTACAGGCCGCATGGGATCGCCACTACGACCCCATCATTGCCGATTTCAAGGCACGAAACCTCTCAGGTAATGAACTTGCCGAGTGGAAGTTCCAGCAATACATGC
>JBGVOS010000046.1:0-25137 GCA_045126595.1 Bacteroidaceae bacterium
TGGCCCCCACACTGAGGGTGGTGCCGACCCCGACTACTTCAACACCGAAAAATTGTTGCGCGGCACCAAACGCTCAACCACGGAAGGCGGTATCCGCGTACCCTTCATCGCTTGGTGGCCAGGACAGATAGAGGCTGGCACGGTCAACGACCACCAATTGGCATTCTATGACCTCATGCCCACCTTCTGCGATGTGGCCGGTATCGACAGCTATGTAGAGCGTTACACCAATCCCCGTCTCGAGAAGGATTGGTTCGACGGCATTTCATTCGCCCCCACACTCTTTGGCAAAGGCAAACAAAAGAAACATGACTTCCTTTATTGGGAGTTCCACGAGACCAATATGATGGCCCTGCGCATGAAAAACTGGAAACTTGTGGTACAGAACGGAAACTGTCAACTATACGATCTCGCCACCGACCTGCACGAAGACAACGACCTCGCAGCACAATACCCTAAAGTCGTAAAAAAGATGAAAGCGATACTGCTACGTGAACATACCCACAGTGATATGTTCCAAGTGACATTGCCGCAGTAAATATAAAGAATTCGCACTGAATAATTGCTGCATCAGAAAATATATGTATATTTGCAAGTGAATAAACAATTACAAAAAATACCATTATGGACAAACCTTATGTAGTGGGCATGGATATCGGCGGAACTAACTCCGTATTCGGTATCGTAGATGCACGTGGAAACATCCTTAGCGTAGACTCTATCAAGACACAAGCCTACAAAGAATTTGACGAATATGTGGCAGCCGTAGCCGAGAAGTTAATCCCCATGATTGAAGCTGTGGGAGGAGTAGAAAAGATTAAAGGTATGGGTATAGGCGCTCCCAACGGTAACTACTATACCGGTAACATCGAGCACTCTGCCAACCTTCCTTGGAAAGGTATCGTACCCCTCGCTGACAAGTTCAACCAGGCTATCGGTGTACCCATCACCGTAACCAACGACGCTAATGCAGCAGCCATTGGTGAGATGACCTATGGCGCAGCACGTGGCATGAAGAACTTTATCGAAATTACGCTCGGTACAGGTGTAGGTAGCGGTATCGTAGTCAACGGACAGCTCGTATATGGTAACGACGGTTTTGCTGGCGAGCTCGGCCACGTTATCGCGCGTCGTCATAATGGCCGCCAGTGCGGTTGCGGACGCTGCGGTTGCTTGGAAACCTACTGCTCGGCTACTGGCGTAGCACGCACAGTAAAGGAGATCATCGACTGCACCGACGAGCCCAGCCTGTTGCGTGAGTTGGATGGTCCCATCACCTCAAAGGATGTATATGATGCAGCTGTACGCGGAGATAAAGTAGCACAGGAAGTGTTCAACTTTACCGGCACCGTGCTCGGTGAGGCCTTGGCTGACTTCATCGCATTCAGCGCTCCCGAGGCCATCGTCCTCTTCGGTGGACTGACCAAGGCTGGCGACTACATCATGAAGCCCACTTATGAGGCTATGGAGGCCAATGTGCTCAGCATCTGGAAGGGAAAGACCAAGCTCCTCATCTCAGAGCTCAAGGATTCAGATGCCGCAGTGCTCGGAGCCAGCGCTTTGGCTTGGGAATAAGCGAAGGAAGAATTATTATAAGGAAAGAGAGTGCGTCTACGATTCGACGCACTCTCTCTTTATTCTCTCCGTGTCTCCTCCCTGTTCATGTCATTCTGACGACTGCAAGGAAGAAGAATCTCGCCATCCTCCCGTGTCATCTTAAGCGTAGCAAAGAATGATACGAAAAGGGGAGTCAGGATGACACGAACGTTTGGAATATATTTTTTACATAAAAAGAATTAAACCTTTTATATAAAGCAAAGTCATATATATTGTATGTCCGTTTGAGGATAATAATAAACAAACCATTTATAATAAGTATGAAGAGAAAGTTGCTCCTAATGGCATTAGCCGTATGCCACCTCGGCTTGGGCTTTGCACAGGACAAGAAGGTAAAAGTGACGGGTGATGTCACTGACTATGAGACCGCAGAGGCGGTGATTGCAGCTACAGTACAATTGTTGGCCTTGCCCGACAGCAGTTTCCAATCTGGTGCTACGACGGATATGAAAGGACGCTTTGAACTTGAAGGTCGAATTCCCCTCGGTGATTATACCGTAAAAGTATCATTCGTAGGTTATGGCGATGCATACCGTAACTTTACGGTTACAGAAGATACTCGCCGCGTGCAATTAGATTCTATCCGCATGAAAACCGATGCATTGCTGTTGAAAGAGGCGGTTATCGAAGCACAGTTGGCCCAAGTTCAAATATCAGAGGATACGGTGATATTCAATGCCGAGACCTTCCGTGTAGCTGAAGGCTCGATGCTCGAGGAACTTATTCGTAAACTGCCTGGATACGAAGTGGCTGATGACGGCACGGTGACCTATAACGGAAGAACCGTATCGAAGATTCTTGTCGATGGCAAGGAGTTCTTCTCTGAAGACAAGTCCATCGCCATGAAGAACCTTCCGGCCAGCATGGTAAAGAAGGTGAAGAGCTACGAGAAGAAGAGCGACCTTGCCGAGATGACCGGCATCGACGACGGTGAAGAAGAACTGGTACTGGACCTCACAGTAAAGGAAGATGCCAAAAAGGGATGGTTCTCGAACATCGACGTGGGTTATGGCCGTCCTACTCAAAGTAATGCGTACAACATCAACAACCTGTACACCGTGAAGGGTATGGTAAACCGTTTCAAAGAGAACGAGCACTACTCGGTAATCCTCTCGACAAATAACATCAACGACAGAGGCTTCCCTGGTGGTGGAGGCCGTGGAGGCCGCGGTGGCGGCGGCGGTGGTAACGGAATGAACCAAAGCTCGATGGGTGGTTTCTCCTTGGCCAAGAACTTGGGTGAAGAAGTAAAAAAGAATAAATATCAATTTCAGTTGGGTGGTGGCGTGCGTTTCTTCCACAACAACTCGGATGTACAAAGCCAAACGGCCTCGGAAACCTTCCTCACAAAAGGCAACAGCAACTCCTTCTCAAACAGCAAAAGCTTGTCAAACAATGAGAACCTTCGCGTAAGTGCCGACATCCGTTTTGAATGGCGTCCTGACACACTGACCGACATTATCTTCCGTCCTAACGTGACGTATTCAAAATCGAATAATGCTTCAGAGAACCGCTCCGCCACATTCAATAAGGACCCCTATGAGGTACTCGAAAATATAGACGGAACAGACGATCCACTTGATGACAGTTGGGTAGACACGCTCTATAACAGCCGCATTAACTACAACGACCGCCAGTCAGGTGGAAGCAGCGAGAGCACCTCGGCAAATGGAAGTTTGCAAATCAATCGTCAATTCGGCAACAAAGGGCGTAACCTTACATTGAGCCTTAATGGAGGATTTAGCACGAGCGAGAGTCTCTCTAATTCGACCTCTTTTACCCGTTACTATCGAGGCGACAGCACGTCAACTATCAATCGCTACAACACCACACCCTCGAAGAACTATAACTACAGCGCACGCGCCATGTGGAGCGAGCCTTTATGGACAGCCACCTTCCTGCAGCTGAGCTATCAGTTCAGTTATCGTTACAACGACAGTGAGCGTTCGACCTACGAACTCCCAGACAATCTTGACTATTGGGATATTATCAACGGATGGGTACTCCCCGATGACTATGAGCGCTATCGCAGCGAGGCACTGAGCCAATTCGCCACGTATGAGAATTTCGACCACGACATTACGGCACAGTTGCGTTTCATCCGCGACAAGTACAACATGAATGTCGGTTTCACCCTGCTTCCCCAGCGAAGCAAGATGAACTATCAGTACATGGGACACGACATTGATACCATACGTACCGTATTCAATTTCACCCCTACACTGAACTTCCGCTACCGCTGGACCAAGCAACGCAGCCTGCGCATCAACTATCGCGGTCGTAGCAGCCAGCCTTCAATGACCGACCTACTGGATATCAGAGACGACAGCGACCCGCTGAATATCAGATTGGGTAACCCTGGACTGAAACCCACATTCACCAACAGCCTCAACCTGCAGTTCCAGGACTTCAATGTAGAACGTCTGCAGAATATCTCGGCCAACCTGCGCTTCAATAGTACACTCAACAGTATTGTGAATAAGATTACTTATGACGAGGAGACTGGTGGACGCGTTTCACAACCGACTAACCTTGACGGATGGTGGAGCAACTGGAACACTGCTGCCGGTATTGCCTACAATACGGCATTGCCCAACCAACACTATAAGGTAAGCTCTTCGACCAACGCCAACTACAGTTATCAGGAGGGCTATGTGCGCACAGCGACAGCCACGGGAGACTTCCCCTTGGCAGCAACCCATTCGGTAACCCTCTCGGAGCGCTTGTCGGGAACCTACCAGAACGATTGGTTCGAGATTACCCTGCAAGGTTCACTCAACTACAACCGTGCCCGCAACAACTTGCAGCCCACGGCAAACCGAGATACCTATATCTTCTCGTATGGCCCATCAACCAATATCCAGTTGCCTTGGTGGAACCTGAAGATTTCTTCGGACATCGGCATGAACAGTCGTCGCGGATTCAGTGACCCCGAGTTCAATACCGATGAACTCATCTGGAACGCACAGCTCTCCAAGAGTTTCCTCGCACAGAATGCAGCCACCGTAAGCGTACAGTTCTACGACATCCTCGGGCAGCAGAGTAACGTGAGCCGCGTTGTGAACGCTACCATGCGCAGCGACACGTGGTACAATACGGTGAACAGCTACTTCATGGTACACTTCATCTACAAGCTCAACCTCTTCGGTGACAGACAGTCACGCAAGGAGTCACGCACAGCCAAGACGAACGAGCTATACCCCCAACTTCCCGAGGGGGCCATGCCCCCGATGCCTGACGGTGAACGCCCTCCTATGCCCTCTACAAGAGGAGGTAGAATGCCTATGGGAACACCTCCTATGGGCTTTGGAGGCGGTTTTGGCGGTGGATTCGGTCCTATGTAAGGAAAAAATCACAACTTTTTTTGATTTCTTCACCTAAAATGCTTGCAATGATTTGATTTTTATTATATTTGCATCCGTAAATCAACTTTAAACTAAGAGAATATGAAAGAACTCGTTGAAAAAATTCAGGAAAAGTATGCTGCTTTCGCTACTGACGCAGCTCTTCAGGTAGAAAAAGGTAACAAGGCAGCCGGTACTCGCGCTCGTAAGGCTTCTCTCGAACTTGAGAAGATGATGAAGGAGTTCCGCAAGGCTTCTCTCGAGGCAGCGAAGTAATATTATCCTGCTTGAGAACAAATAGGCCGCCATTACGTGTTGTATGGTGGCCTATATTATTTTCTCACCAATACCCCTATGCTACCACTGATTGTTGCATCAAGTACCATCGCCCATATTCTGGAGATACTATTCATTCTCATTTGGGCGAGCACCATTATTGTAGTCATCACTGAGAACCGTAATCCAGTGAAGACACTGGCATGGGTTATGGTTTTGGTATTTCTTCCCATTGTAGGCTTTGTGCTCTATCTGCTCTTTGGTATGGACATGCGCAAGGTGAAGATTATCGGCCGGCGCAGCCTGTCGCGTCTGATGAAAGAGCCACTGCTCAACTACAAGGACTACGTAGCTCCCGAAGCTCCGGCACCCTACGAGAAGCTGACCCGCATGATGCGACAGGCAGGGCAATCCTATCTATTGGAAGGCAACAAAGCAACTCCCTTCACCGACTTCGCCATACTATTGCAGGACATGCTGCGCACAATCGCTTCGGCGAAGCATCACATCCATGTGCAGTTCTATATCTTCATGGACGATGCAGTGGGCTGCCTGCTACGCGACGCACTTATCGACAAGGCACGCCAAGGAGTAAAGGTGCGCCTGCTCTACGATGATGTAGGTTCGTGGAAAGCCAAGAACAGTTTCTTCCGCGCCATGCAGCAGGAGGGAATCGAGGTATATCCTTTCGGTGAGGTGAAGTTTGCTGCACTCACCAAGCGCGTCAACTACCGCAACCACCGCAAGGTAGTGGTCATAGACGGCAAGGTGGGTTATATAGGCGGAGTGAACATTGCTGACCGCTACTACAAAGGACTCTCGTGGGGAGGCTGGCGCGACACACACGTCCGCATAGAGGGTATGGCAGTAAATGCCTTACAGACCTCCTTCTTTGTAGACTGGTACTATGCCTCCCGCATACTGATTAGCGAGCCCGCCTACTTCCCCAAGGTGGAGCGGTGTGGTGATACGGCCATGCAGATTGTCACCTCCTACCCTATGGGCGAATGGAAGACCATCATGCAAGGACTGCTGCAGGTCATCAGCCAAAGCCGCAACTACCTCTACATACAGACTCCCTACTTCCTGCCTACCGAACCTATCCTCATGGCACTGCGCAATGCCGCATTGGCCGGTGTCGACGTACGCCTCATGGTGCCACACCGTGGCGACAGCCTGCTGGCCGACCTCGCCTCACGTTCCTATTATAAAGAGGTGATGATGGCGGGCGTGAAGATATACCAGTACAAACCGGGCTATCTGCATGCCAAGATGCTGCTCTCCGACGACAATTTTGTGACAGTAGGTTCCACAAATATGGATTTCCGAAGTTTCGAACAGAACTTCGAAATCAATGCCTTCATCTACGACCCCGAAGTGGTGAGAACCATGAAGCGCATCTTCATGGCCGACCAGCAACAATCTACACGCATCATTCCTGCCGAATGGAAACGGCGCCCCCTATGGAACCGTTTCTGGGAATCACTGGTAAGGCTACTTTCACCGTTGCTTTAGGTGTGGCGCAATCTCGAACAGCGGTTCGTAGACAAAGCGGCGTTGCCACATCAGCGGATGAGGGATGGTGAGTTCGGCATCGTTGATTTCCAGGTCTTCGTATAACAGGATATCAATGTCGATAACGCGGTCGGAGTAGACTCCCCCGACACTCTTGTGCGTACGTCCCATGGCACGCTCTATCTCTTGCGTGATGCGCAATAGCTCATAAGGTGCATGTGGGGTATCGATAGCCACCACAGCATTGAGAAAAGCATTGTCAGACTGGAAACCCCAGGGTTCCGTCTCGATAAACGACGAGCAAGCAAGCACATGGCCTGCCTGCTCGTCTATCATTTCCAGCGCGCCGTGCAGATTGGCAGCACGGTCGCCCAGGTTTGTTCCTATACCCAGATAAGCCTTCATCAGTCGATGATGAGCATCGCGTCACCGTAAGCTCCGAAGCGGTAGTCACCCGCCAAAGCCTCGTCGTAGGCTTTCATCACGAGATCGTAGCCACCGTATGCCGCAGTGAGCATCAGCATGGTAGAGTACGGCATGTGGAAGTTGGTAACAAGGGCGTCGGCAAAGCGGAAGTCGTAAGGTGGGAAGATGAACTTGTTGGTCCATCCCTCATACTCCTTGAGACGACCGTCAGCACCTACAGCAGTCTCCAATATGCGCATCACCGATGTACCGATGGCACACACCTTGTGACCCTTCTCCTTGGCTCCGTTAACAATCTCCGTAGCCTCGCGCTCCACGAACATCTGCTCCGAGTCGGTCTTGTGCTTGGTGAGGTCCTCCACGTCGATATCGCGGAAGTTACCTTGACCGATGTGCATGGTCACGTAAGCAGGTTCGATGCCCTTGATCTCCATACGCTTCATCAGTTCTCGGCTGAAGTGCAGACCCGCAGCAGGGGCAGTCACTGCGCCCTCATTCTTGGCATAGATGGTCTGGAAGCGGGTGAAGTCCTCCTCATTGGCCTCACGGTCGATGTAGTAAGGCAGCGGAGCTACGCCCAGGGCGTAGAGTGCCTGCTTGAACTCATCGTGCGGACCATCGTAGAGGAAGCGCAGGGTACGGCCACGCGAAGTGGTGTTGTCGATAACCTCAGCCACCATAGCCTCATCGTCACCGAAGTAGAGTTTGTTGCCGATACGTATCTTACGGGCGGGATCCACAAGCACATCCCACAGGCGGAACTCCTCGTTGAGCTCGCGCAGGAGGAACACTTCGATGCGTGCTCCTGTCTTCTCCTTATTACCAAAGAGGCGTGCGGGGAACACCTTCGTGTCGTTGAAAAGGAAGGCATCGCCCTCGTCGAAATAGTCGAGCACGTTCTTGAACTGGCGGTGCTCTATCTCACCGGTCTTCTTATGGAGGACCATCAGCTTGGCGTCGTCGCGATGGAACGTGGGTTCCTTGGCGATGCGCTCCTCGGGGAGATTGAATTTGAATTGTGACAGTTTCATATCGTTTGAATTTATTTATTAAATCATATTTATGTCGTTGCTCAGGATGACAGAGGTTGGGGACTCTCGGTGCTATCAACAACCTCCACCCCTTCCAACCACTCGGTGAACTCCTCGATGTTCATGCAGTCGGCCAGTGTGGTTTCTCCTACTCTTGTGCGTTCCAGCCCGGTGAGGTGTGCACCGCTCTGCAGCGCCTCGCCAATGTCGCGTGCCAAGGCACGGATATAGGTACCCTTGCTGCACACGACGCGAATGACGATGTCGGGCAGGTTGCACTCCACGAGCTCTATCTCGTCGATGACGAGCGTCTTGGCCTTCAGCTGTACCTCCTCACCCTTGCGTGCCAGTTCGTAGGCACGCTTGCCATCGACCATGCAGGCCGAGAACGAAGGGGGCACCTGTTCGATGGTTCCGATGAACCCTTTCAACGTCTCCTCCACCAGTTCACGGGTGATATGCTCCGTCGGGTAGGTGGCGTCGATAGGTTTCTCGAGGTCGTACGATGGCGTGGTAGCGCCAAGGCGGATGTGTGCCACGTACTCCTTCGTCTGGTACTGGAACTCCTCGATGCGCTTCGTGGCCTTGCCCGTGCAGAGTATCATCACGCCCGTGGCCAAGGGGTCGAGCGTACCGGTGTGTCCCACCTTGAGCTTCTTCACGCCCATCTTGCGACACAGCAGATAGCGCACCTTGTTCACCACGGCAAACGAGGTCCACGTATAGGGTTTGTTTATACAGAGTATCTCTCCTGCTTTGAAATCCATTAGACGATGGTTAAGTTATGTCCGGTAAAGAGCAGAGCCAAGATGAGTCCGCCCACCACGATACGGTACCATCCGAAGGCCTTGAAGCCATACTTGGTAACGAAGTTGATGAAGAACTTGATGGCCAGCAGTGCCACGATGAATGCCACGGCATTGCCTATCAAGAGGGTCGACAGGTTGTCGGTAATAATCTCCATGCCGCCATCCTTGACCAAGTCGTACACCTTATACACGGTAGCCGCAAGCATCGTGGGCACAGCAAGGAAGAAAGAGAACTCGGCCGCTGCCTTGCGGGTGAGGCGCTGCGACATACCGCCCACGATGGTTGCCATCGAGCGCGACACGCCGGGAATCATCGAGATACACTGGAAGAGACCCACCATGAAGGCGCGCTTTTCGGTGAGCTCGGTCTTCTCGCTTCCCTTGTTGAATATCTTGTCACAGAAGATCATGAACACGCCGCCGATGATGAGCATCACCGCCACCACCTCCACCTTCTCGAGCATGGCATCGATGGCATCGCTGAAGAGCAGGCCGAGCACGGCTGCGGGGATGAAGGCCACGAAGAGCTTCCAGTAGAAGTCATACTTGTGGAGGAAGCGCTTTACCGCCGGTGTGCCCTCGGGCATCGGGGTGCGGTTAAGCTGGAAGAAACGTTTCCAGTAGAGCACCACCACCGAAAGGATGGCACCGAACTGGATGATGAAGGTGAAAGCCTTCACAAAGTTGGTACTCTCCACACCCAAGAGGTTCTGGGCAATAATCATGTGCCCCGTCGACGATACGGGAAGGAACTCCGTCAGTCCCTCGACGATGGCAATGACGATGGTTTCAAATACATTCATAACGGTTATCGAGTGTATTGACTGTTATCGTTCTTCTTGTCCTTAGAGCGGTACATGATAGCGAATATCATGAACACGAAGCCTACGAAGCACACCAGCGGAGCCACCACCACACGGCGTGTGCTGAAGATATCGGGTTCGAAGTGCGTCTCGGTAGAACTGGGACCGGTCATGAGCAGCAGACCGGCAATGATGATGACCACTCCTATGGCGATAAGGATAAAGTTCATCTTGTCAAGAGCTAATTTCTCTTTCATATTGTTTTATTCTTTTTATTCCTTTTTTTCTGTCATCCTGAACGAATGTGAAGAATCTCGCGCAGGGACTTTGCTAGGGCACTTTGCGAGATGCTTCGCGTTGCTCAGCATGACACTAACGCTTAATTTTTAATTTTCAATTCTCAATTAAATATAATAAAGGTCCCCCGCCTTCATACGCAGGAAACGGTTGATCGACACGTAGGCACACAGCAGCGTGATGAGCATACCGAAGAGCATCACCGCACCCCCTACGACAGCGAGCGTGGGCACCGTGAAGAGCGCCTTCATCTGCGGCTCGTGGTGCAGCAGCAGTGCAATGCCACCGCCTATCATCCCGTTGGCCAGGATACCCGAGGTAATGCCTATGCCCAGATTGCGCATCAGGAAGGGACGGCGGATGAACGCCCAGCTGGCACCGACCAACTTCATCGTGTGCAGCAGGAAGCGCTGCGAGTAGATGGTCAGCTTAATGGTGTTGTTAATGAGCGCGAAGGAGATGAGCGACAGCGCCAGTGCCAAGGCCAGCAGCAGCGCACTGATCTTGCGTATGTTCTCGTTCACATTGTCCATCAGCTCGCTCGGGTACGAAATCTCGCGTATCTGCGTGTAGCGCATCAGTCGGTTCTTGATGGGCACGATGCTGTCCGTGTTGGCATAGTCCGCCTTGAGCTTCACCTCGATGGAGGCCGTGTAGGGGTTGTAGCCGAGGAACTCCGTGGGGTCGAGGCCCATCGATGCCGTCTGCTCGGCAAGGATATCCTCCTTCGATATGTAGCGCACCTCCTTGGTGTAGCGCTGCGCCTCCACGTGGCGCACGATGCGGTTCACCTCCTCGGGCTTCACCTCATCATTGAGCAGCAGCGACAGCTCCAGGTTCTCGCGCACGTGGTCGGACAGGCGGCCTGCCGTAAGCACCACCATCACTACCGAGCCCAGCAGCAACAACACCAGCGAAGTGCTGATGCACGCCGTCACAAACTGTATATCTATCGCCCTCTTTTTCTTCTGTTTCATCACTTCTATAACACTATAAATACCGCTTCGGGCAGACGTATGAGCACACTCCACCCAAATATGGTGCAAAATTAGTGAAAGACGAGAGAAATGCCAAATTTATTTAGGCATTTGACTTCAGCCCCTTCGTTTTTTATCTCCGGGCGTCGACCTAAAGGTTCCGAGGGGCATCCTAATTTCTGCGACGTAGTCGCTAAAGATACAACAACCGGGAGGAGAACAAAATAAATGTCTTATTTTTATCCCGAGACACGGTCTACACCGTTCATACTGCACAAAGTTTATCGAATACAATTGCATATTGTGAATTTATTATTACTTTTGCAGCGTTAGACAATACAAGATTAGTATTAACGAACAAAACAGATTGCCTATGAAACATCGCGTATGATTGAATACGCACATTTAGACATATTGGGAAAGCGTTAAGCTTTGATTCTTGTCTTTGAAACTTCGACACTTTCATCAGGCACCAAGAGTAAAGCGATGACGCTCACGCCACTATCGGCGTGGGCTTTACTCGTATATTTGGTGCAAGGTAGTCGAAGACCTCAAAGACAGATAGACAGAGTTTTGTCCGCGCTTTTTTTTGTGCGTAAATTATTGGAGGACAAATAAAAAACGTATATTTGCACAAACATTTAAAATTAACGATTATGAAGAAACTTTTAATCATTTGCACCTTTGTGGCTGCAACATTCTCTCTTACCGGTTGCGTAGGCGCAGCAGCAACAATCTCAAACAACCGAACACAAACTCAAGTCGTCCTGTCTGAAAACAATTTCCAGGTAGTAGGCCAAGCTTATGGCGAGGCTTCAGCAACATACATCTGCGGCATTGGAGGCCTGAGCAAGAAGGCCCTGTACAACAATGCTATCAACGAGATGTCAAAAAATGCCAACCTTACAGGTGCACAGACCCTTATCAATACGACGGTACATTTCAATGTAGCAATGTGGACACCCTTCTACATTAAAACCACTTGCACCGCTACCGCCAACATCGTAGAGTTTACAAAGTAACGACACCTCTTGTCATTCCTGACGAGTTCTTCACAACACTCAGGATGATAAAACAATGAATCGGCTCAATCCATATACGGATATGAGCCGATTTCATATTATAATAATTCCTCAGGACATCAGAAATTCCCCCACAGCCTATACCCTCGCAGCGGAAACCCTTTGTCCAAAAGTTATTCCCATCGCGGAGGGAAACATTCGCCTCCGCGGAGAGACATCCTTCCCTCCGCGAAGGGATAGTCGTCCCTCCGCGGAGGGACGAACGTTTCTCTTTATCTGAAAGGATAAATGAACAAGGAGGGCAGCATTATACTCCTAAAACTCCGCCCGCTAACAAACGATGCATTTAGAAGCGCACCTCTCGGCTGCCGTCGGGCAGCTCCTCGATGGTGACCTTCACCGTATCCTCGGGCAGCAGCTCCTCAATGAGCTCGGGCCACTCGATCAAACAGAGGCCGCGACCGTAGAAGTAGTCTTCGTAGCCCATGTCGTAGACTTCGGCAAGGCGCTTGATGCGGTAGAAGTCGAAATGATAGATGGGACGTCCCGACGGGGTGTCATACTCGTTGACGATGGCAAACGTGGGCGAGTTGACCGTGTCGGTTACGCCCATTGCCTCGCACAGGGCCTTCACAAAGGTGGTCTTGCCGGCTCCCATGGAGCCATAGAAGGCAAATATCTTATTGTCGCCCATCTGGGCGATGAACTCGCGGGCGGCTTCGCTGATGCTTTCTATATCTTTAATTATTATTTCCATATTCAATTTACAATTCTTTCTATTTCTCTACGCGCTTCGCTTGTAACTCTCTCCGCCCTTTGGGCTCGTCCCTCTATAAACAGAGGGACAGTTAGCGGCCTTGCCGAATCCTCTTCACGATGTCCGTAAAGCCCCTCCATAGAGGGAGGGGTTGGGGAGGGTCTTCATCGTTTCTTGGGTGTTAATGTGATGAAAGGCACAATCATCTCTTCCATCGAGATGCCACCGTGCTGGAAGGTATCGCGATAGTAGGAGACGTAGTAGTTATAGTTGTTGGGGTAGGCAAAGAAGTCGTCGCCCCAAGCAAAGATGTAGGCAGTGCTCACATTGGGCGAAGGGAGGAATACCTTGCGGGGGTCCTTGATTTCGTACACTTCGCGGGCGTTGTAGCTGAGGTTCTTGCCCAACTTGTAGCGCAGGTTGGTGTTGACATTGCGGTCGCCCACTACCTTGACAGGATTGTTGACGCGGATGCTGCCGTGGTCGGTGGTGATGACTACTTTGTAGTCGCTCTCTGAAAGAAGCCTGAAGAGTTCTCTCAGCGGAGAATGGCGGAACCATGTAGCCGTGACTGAGCGATAGGCGGCCTCGTCGGCAGCAAGCTCGCGCAGCGTCTTCGACTCGGTGCGGGCATGGCTGAGGAGGTCGATGAAGTTGACCACCACGACGTTGAGATCGTTGTTCTCGAACTGGCGAAACTGCGATACCAGCCGCTCGGCGCCTTGCGCATCGTTAATCTTGTGGTACGAGAAGGTGTCGCGGCGGCGGTAGCGGTCTATCTGTGTCTGTATCAAAGGGGCTTCGTTGAGGTTCTTGCCCTCCTCGTCGTCCTCGTCGACCCAGAGGTCGGGGAACATCTCAGCTATCTTGTTGGGCATGAGGCCCGAGAAGATGGCGTTGCGGGCATACTGCGTAGCCGTGGGGAGGATGCTATAGTAGAGCTCCTCATCGAAGGAGAACTCGCCACTGAGCTCGTGGCTGATGACCTTCCACTGGTCGTAACGGAAATTGTCGAAGACGATGAGCACCACCTTCTCCTTCCGGTCGAGCAGGGGAAAGATACGGTCGCGGAAAAGGTGGGGCGAGAACAGAGGGCGGCCTCCCCCCTGCCTCTCCCGAGGAGGGGTGATAGAAGTGCCGCGATGAGTAGGAGCTCCCCCTCGGGGGGAGTTGAGGGGGCCGTCGGCTTCCCACCAACCCTCATAATTCCTCCTCACATACCTTGCAAAGAGATTGTTGGCCTCTTCCTTCTGCATGCGCAGCATCTCGCTCATGTTGTTGTCGGCATGCTCGAGCTCCAGCTCCCAGTACACGAGGTTCTTGTACACCTCGGCCCAGTCTTCGTGGGTGGCAGCGTTGTTTATCTGCATGGCTATGCGGCCCATATTCTGCTGGTAACTGGTATTGACAGTCTCGGTGATGATATCCTTCTTGTGGATGTTCTTCTTCAGCGTCAGCAGTATCTGGTTGGGGTTGACAGGCTTGATGAGGTAGTCGGCAATCTTGGCGCCGATGGCTTGGTTCATGATGTCCTCCTCCTCGCTCTTGGTCACCATCACCACAGGCACGGTGGGCTGCACCTCCTTGATGAGCGTCAGCGTCTCGAGTCCCGTGAGGCCAGGCATATTCTCATCGAGCAGGATAAGGTCATAGTTGCGTTCGCGGCAACGATCCAGCGCATCACGTCCGTTGGTCGCCGTGTCCACCTCGTAGTCCTTTCCCTTGAGAAAAAGGATATGGGCACGCAAGAGTTCTATCTCGTCGTCAATCCAAAGCAGCGTTCCGTTCTTGGCCATAGGATATTACATATTTAGTTTGCGAAGATAACACTTTATTCCCAAAGACTACGTTTTTAGACCGAAAAAGTTCGTATCACAGCCCCGTACGACATGGGAAAGAGTAAAAAAACATCATTCCACATACAAGTAAAAAAGAAAATGCGTATCTTCGCACATACATTCATAAAGAGGGATTACCATGGAAGCGTTGAATGAGAACCGTAATGAGGTGCGTGCAGAGTATATCCGCCGTATCGAGATAGAGGCACTGTGGGGCCGCAAGCACAAGCATATCGTGTGGGACCTGCGCCGCGATGTGAACATACTGAGCGGTGTGAACGGCATAGGCAAGTCGACCATCCTGAACCGAGCAGCCGAGCAGCTGGACCATCTGGCCGGTGGCGTCGATGTCGATGTACGTAATCTCGAGGGCGTGAAGATGACTTTCTACCCCGAGGAGGCTACGACGATACACTTCGACGTGATACGCAGCTTTGACCGCCCGCTCTTCCACAGCAACCTCGCCGAGAAGATGGCGGACAAGAACGTGAAGACCGAGCTCGACTGGCAGCTCTACCAGCTGCAACGCCGCTACCTCGACTATCAGGTGAACATCGGTAACCGCATCATCGAACTGCTCTCATCGGGCAACCCCGAAGACCAGCTCAAGGCTGCCGAGGTATCGTACCCCAAGCGCCGCTTCCAGGACCTCGCCGACGAACTCTTTGCCGAAACAGGAAAGAAGATCATCCGCTCGAAGAACGAAATCGTATTCGAGCAGGAGGGCGAACAGCTGCTCCCCTACCGTCTCTCGAGCGGAGAGAAGCAGATGCTGGTCATCCTGCTCACCGTACTCGTACAGGACAAGCAGCCCTGCGTGCTCCTCATGGACGAACCCGAGGTGTCGCTCCACATCGAATGGCAGCAGCGCATCATCAGCATCATACGCGAGATGAACCCCAACGCACAAATCATACTCACCACCCACTCGCCCGCCGTCGTCATGGGCGGATGGATGGATGCGGTGACCGAAGTGACGGACATTACGATTGTTTAATCAATTCTGAATGGTGAATTTTGAATTATGAATTGCCATCCGGACGGAAAGCGCAGTTCCTTAATTCAGAATTCAGAACTCAGAACTCAGAATCCCAAGACGTGGCCAAACGACTGACACAGAACGTAACCTCGCTCTACATAGAAGCAGCCAACAGCCTGCGCCCCAAGGCGGCACGCAAGCGCATCGTGGCCTATGTGGAGAGCTACGACGACGTGTCGTTCTGGAGCCATCTGCTCGGCGAGTACAACACGGAGAAATACTATTTCCAGGTGATGCTCCCCTCGAAGACCACGCTCGCCAAAGGCAAGAAGGTGGCCATGATGAACGAGCTGGGCCTCGGCCTCGGCGGACACATGATAGCCTGCGTAGACAGCGACTACGACTACCTGCTGCAAGGCAGGACCAGCACCTCGCACCGCATCATTAGCAGCCCCTACGTGCTGCACACCTATACCTACGCCATCGAGAACTACCAGTGCTATGCCCCGAGCCTCCACAGCGTGTGTGTGCAGAGCACGCTCAACGACCGGCAGATGATTGACTTCGAGGCCTTCTTCCGCCTCTACTCGCAGATTATCTACCCGCTCTTCCTTTGGAACATCTGGTTCTACCGCAAGCGCAACCTCTCGGTATTCTCCATGCAGGACTTCTGCCACGTCGTACGCCTCGACCCCGTAAGCGTACCCCATCCCGAGGACACGCTGGAACAGCTCCGCATCCGCGTGGAGAAGAAGCGTGCGTGGCTCACCCGTCGCTATCCCCATGCCCTGCCCGACCTTGAAATCATGAAACCCGAGCTGGAGCAACTGGGCGTGACCCCCGACAACACCTACCTCTTCATCCAGGGCCATCACCTGAAGGAGAATGTGGTGATGAAGCTCCTCTCGCCCGTCTGCGTCCGCCTGCGCCGCGAGCGCGAAGGCGAGATACGCCACCTCGCCTGCCATGCACAGCAATACCGCAACGAACTCACCGCCTACCACCGCAGCCTGCAGACCATAGAATCCATCCTGCGCAAGAATACCGACTACGAGGAAGCACCCACCTATGCCATGATACGCCGCGACGTAGAGCAGCTGATATCACTCCTGCCAAAAGAATAGGGGAATAAGTCAATACCTATCGTGCAAACGATACTCCTCCTTGTCTACCGATAGATAAGCACACTCAAGTTGTCCTGCCCTAACAGCTCGTTGGCTATGTCCCATAGTTCCTTGGCCGTGAGCGCCTCGATGCGACGATAGAGGGCTTCAAGCCCCTCGTACTTGCCATAGTGGAGATAGGCCTTGGCCATGCCGAGGGCCGTGCTCTCAAAATTGTCCGAGGCCACGCCCACCTGCCCGATGAGCTGCTTCTTGGCAGCCGAGAGCTGGAGCGTGGTGAGCGGCTGATGGCGCAGGCGGTCAAGTTCCTTCAGGGTGAGTTCGATGCAGCGGTCGGCATCGCGAGCATCGGTGCCGAAATAGATATTGAAGACACCCGTGTCGGTGTAGCTCGTGAGGTTGCTCTCGACGTTGTATACCAGCCCCGAGTGTTCGCGCAGGGCGAGGTTGAGGCGGCTGTTCATGCCGGGGCCGCCGAGCATATTATTTAACAGGTACAGTCCCGTGCGGCGCTTGTCGCCCGAAGGGTAGCCCACGCAGCCCAGCATCACGTGTGTCTGATGGGTGCGGCGCGTCTGCTCCACCTTACAGGGTGTGTAGGGGGGCGGTGCCGTGCGGTTCCTGTTGGGACAACCCGAGGGAAGGTCTGCCGTGAAGCGCTCGGCCCACAGGACGATACGGCTGAAGGGGATGTTGCCATAGACGAAGAGGACGGCATTGGCAGGGTGGTAGTAGCGGTCAGCAAAGCTACGAGCATGAGTGGGATTGAGGCGACGCACATGGCGCGGCGTGCCGAGGATGTTGTGCCCGAGAGCGTGTCCGCGGAAGAGAATCTCCTCGAAGTCATCAAAGATGAGTTCGGCAGGGTTGTCCTCGTAGCAGCCTATCTCTTCGAGGATGACGCCGCGCTCCTTCTCCATCTCGTGTTGGGGGAAGGTGCTACGGAAGACGATGTCGGTGAGGAGCTCGAGGGCACGGGTGAAGTCTTTCTTCAGGAAGGCCGAGTAGATGACCGTCTCCTCCTTGTTGGTATAGGCATTGAGGTCTCCCCCGACATTTTCCATGCGGTTGAGGATGTGCCAGGCGCGGCGCTTTGTCGTTCCCTTGAAGAGCATGTGCTCCACGAAGTGGGCCAAACCTGCCTCGTGAGGTTGCTCGTCGCGTGTGCCGGCATCAATGGCATAGCCACAGTAGGCCACCGGAGTGGGCGACGGGGTGTGTATGATGCGCAGGCCGTTGGCCAGCGTAGTGGTGTTGCAGGGGGGCATGATAGTGGTTCCTTATTTGTGTTGCTGACGCTGTTTCTGAGCTTCGCGCTCGGCATTCTTTGACTTGCGCTCCTTGGTCACCGATTTCTGTTTCTTCAGTTCATCAGGTTTCTGACGGTCGGTAGGCAGTGCCGTGGGGTTCCATTCCTGCACGTAATCCCAGTTCTCACGCATCTCAATCTTACCGGGGAAGTAGTATACTTCCTCAGCCTGATGCTTGTTCTCATATAGGCCAGTGTCCCACACGCCATTGCCGTTGCGGTCGTTGAAGACACGAATGTTGTAAGTGCCTGGATTGAGGAAGAAGAAGTCGGCCTGTCCCTTCACTACCCGCTGTTGGCGCACTACCTTCTCGCCACCGCCAAGCAACTGCACGGTATAGCCGGGCTGTGCGTTCTGTACGGTGAGATAGAAGGTGCTATACTTGTCGAGCGGCTTGAACTTGATCGGTGACTCCTGCTTCTTGGTGTGCAGTCCATAGAGTCCTACGAAAGCGGCCGAGTCAATCGCGACCTTATACTCCACACCGGGCCTCCACTCGCCCAGCAGTTCGTATCCCATAAGCTCGTGTTTGCGCTGGCGGAACACATGGGGCTCGTTGACCCAAAGGGTATCGACCTTCTTATAGAGGTGTATGGCCCTTTCGTCGTACTCTACGACAGGCTCATCGAAGTCTATCTGTACGTTACTGTTAAGGCTCATGTTTGTACCCCCCTTTATCTTGATGCTCAGATACTTCTGTTCGGGTTTCGGTTCGGGGATGGTGTCGCCACGCTTCATACGTTTCTCACGCTCCTTCAAAGCCTCTTGACGCTTCTTCTCCTCCTCTTGCAGAATCTTTGCACGGGTTTTCTTGGGCACAAGGTTGAGCGTGTCGGTGCGCGGTACCAGTAGGCCTGCCGTGTCGGTATACTCGTAGGTGAGGGCAAACGAAAGGGTGTCCTGATAGAAGACGAGCGTATCTTTCATCCAATAGGTGATGCTGTCGTAGTCAAGGCTTGTCTGCACAATATAGGAGTCCTCCTCGGGGAAGTTGAGCGGAGTGAGCAGTGGCAGGCTATCGGCACCAAGCGAGAAGAAGATGGAGAAACGGTTCAAGTCTGTGCGCTCGGCCTTGGTGAGATAGCGCTGTGTGGGAGCCTCAGTGAAGGCCAGCAGCACCAGGTCATCAGGCAGGTAGTGCACACGAGGTACGGTGCGTATGGTATCGATAGTCAGCGAGTCAATCCACGTGGTATCCTGATGCATGCGAATCTCCGTAGTAGGCACTACCAATGAGTCAAGGAAGGCAATCATCTCGTTCTTCTGGTCGAACATGAAGTTCTGATTGGCATCCTGCAACGCATAGGCACGATAGCTTCCTGGGGCAATGCCACAGATGGTGAAGCGACCGTCAGCATCGGTGCGCGACACGCGGTCGAAGGGTTTCTTGTTGAAAGCACTGTCGGCAAGGTCACTGTGCAGACCCACCAGAATGCCCTTTATCGGCTCCAGGTTGGAGGCATTGAGCACGGTACCTGACACGGCCAGCGTATCTATCCGGTCGCCCGTAGAGAACAGAAAGGCGAAGTTCCCCAGAGGGTTGCCCTCATTGTAGTCTACGATAGCATCGCTGAAATCGATGCTGTAGGTTGTATTGGTCTTCAGCGAATCATCAAGCTGTACCACAATCTTCTTCCCGTTGGTTCTGATAACGGGTGGCGTAATCTGTGGAGGCGAGATAACTACCTTCTCGGCAGCCTTCTCTATCTTGATGAACTCATCGAACTCGAGTGTCACCCGCTTGTCCTTCACGCCCAAAGCAAAAGGCTCGGGCGTACTGCCAAGAAACACGGGGGGAGTCTCGTCGTAAGGGCCTCCGTCGGGCGAACCAATAGAGGCGCAAGCGGCAACCAACAATACCGCAAAAACAAAAATCGCTATATGCTTTATCTTTTTGTGCATCTTTACCTTCATGAATTTCTTCTTTGTCTGCAAAGATACAAAGAAACGAGCGAGAAATATAAAGTTTACTTTAATATTTATCACAGCGAGTGCTAAGTATCTTAGAGCTTACCTCAAAGACACGACAAAAAGACGATTAAACGAAGATATACTATATCTATCAGTCCAGAGCCTTCTGGACTCGAGTCCAAAAGGCTTCAAACTCAAGTCCAGACAAAGCTGGATTACAGTTCAGGAAGCTCTAAACGGAGTATTCAAAGGAATATCAAGCGCTCTGAAACACTTCTGCATCTTCTCCAAGGCATAGTCCACCTGCGCTTTGGTGTGGGTAGCCATCAGCGAGAAGCGGATGAGTGTGTCCGATGAGGCACAGGCCGGCGGTACGACAGGGTTTACAAAGATGCCCTCGTCGAAGAGCATGCGGGTGACGAGGAAGGTCTTCTCCATATCCCTCACATAGAGCGGGATGATGGGCGTTTCGGTAGCGCCTATCTCGAAGCCCAAGGTACGGAAACCGTCGAGGGCATAGCGCGTAATCTTCCACAGGTGTTCCTGGCGTTCGGGTTCCTCCTGCATGATGTGCAACGCCTCCAAGGCGGCTGCCGTGGCAGCCGGAGTGAGCGAGGCGCTGAAGATGTAGGAGCGCGAGTTGTGGCGCAGGTAGTTGATGATATCCCTGTCTGATGCGATGAAGCCGCCTATCGAAGCAAACGACTTGCTGAAGGTTCCCATGATGAGGTCTACATCGTCGGCCACGCCAAAGTGGTGACAGGTGCCGCGACCGCCATGGCCCAGCACACCGAAGCCGTGGGCCTCATCGACCATGATATTGGCATTGTACTTGCGGGCCAGACGCACAATCTCGGGTAAATTGGCGATATCACCCTCCATGGAGAAGACTCCGTCGGTGACGATGAGTTTGATGGCCCCAGAGTGGCAGCGGGCCAACTCGCGCTCGAGGGAGCGCATGTCGTTGTGCCTGTACTTGCGCGGTGTGGAGAACGAGAGACGTCGCCCCTCCACGATGGAGGCGTGGTCCAGCTCGTCGCAGAGGACATAGTCTTCGCGGCCGGTCACACAGGACACCACACCGAGGTTCACCTGGAAGCCCGTGGAATAGACCATCACATCCTCCTTGCCTACCCATTGGGCCAGTTCATGCTCGAGTTGCAGGTGCAGGTCGATGGTACCGTTGAGGAAGCGCGAGCCTGCACAGCCCGTTCCATACTTGCGGGTAGCCTCGATGGAGGCGGCTATCACGCGAGGATGGTTGGTGAGTCCGAGGTAGGAGTTGGAGCCGAACATCAGCACCCGACGGCCGTTCATCATGACCTCGGTGTCCTGTTCACTCTCGATACTGCGGAAGTAGGGGTATACGCCCCGTGCCTTGATTTGTTGTGGCAAGTCATAGCGTGCCATACGTTTGCGTAGTAAGTTCATACCGAATCGCTTATGTTTTTTAATTATTGTAACAGATTAGCAAAGGAGACAAGACTTGCAATCATAGAGTCTCCTCCGTTCGTGTCATGCTGAGCAACGCGAAGCATCTCGCATAGTGCATTGGAAAAGTCCCTGCGCGAGATTCTTCACTGCGTTCAGAATGACACGAAAGAGTGCGCTCATTCATTGCGAACTCTTGTGACGCCTTCTACAGGAGGAATAACAAAAAAACTTGCGATTTGTTGGGATTCGCTAAAAATGTAGAATTACATCTTCAAGTAGAAGTCCTCGACCAAGCGCACATACTCGGGGGTATACTGTCGCTGTGCATCGTGTATGCAAAGCGTCTCGATGGTGTGTGCCGCTCCCTCGCGACTGAAGGCCATGAGGATGCGCTTGGGCTTGCCTCCCTCGACAGGTACAACAATCGTCTGCCGTGTGGCAAAAAGCCCGCAACAGGCGGCACTGACAGTCATGTCGTGAGCGCGGTCATAAGGGATGACCACAGAGAGTTCGCCCTCAGGGGCCAACAGGCGGGCAGCGCTGCGTGCCAACTCATCAAAACTGAGCGTGTCGGTATGGCGGGCCATGGTACGCGCGGCATCAGGACTCTTCAGAGAGTTCTCGAAGAAGGGGGGATTGCAGAGAACGGCATCGAAGAGGAGTTTTGAATTCTGAATTCTGACTTCTGAATTATTACCGTTATCGTCCGTGTCATGTTGAAACAGAGTTGGCTTTAGCTCCCTCGCGTCTGCCTGCAGCACTTGGATACGCTTGCCCCAAGACGAGGCGGCAACGTTCTCTGCTGCCTGTGCCACGGCATCGGCATCGAGGTCTATGGCTACGACATCGGCCCGACTACGCTGGGCCGCCATGAGGGCTACAAGTCCCGTGCCTGTACCCATATCGAGGATGCGGTGGCAATGCTCCACACGTGCCCATGCCCCGAGCAGCACCCCGTCGGTACCCACCTTCATGGCGCAACGCTCCTGCCAGATGGCAAACTGCTTGAATGTAAATGCTGGCTTCAAAACTTAACGACTGTGTTTAAGGAGGCTCCTTCAATGGTGGCTGTGGGAGCAACAAAGACGTCCCATCCGGTGATACGGTGGGCTATTCGCTTTGTATAGGGAAGCAGCCAATAGCCGATGCGGGCACTCAGAATACCAATACCTGCACCTGCAAACACATCGGTAAACCAATGACGATTGTTGTATACGCGCAACACGCCTACTGCCGTAGCCATGGTATAAGCTCCTGCAGCAAGCCAAGGATGCTCCTCGCCATACTCGATACGTACCAGTTCGGCTCCCATAAACGTCCTGGCTGTATGACCCGAAGGAAAGGAATTGTTACCCGAGGCATCGGGACGTGGCTCACGCACCGTGTATTTGATACCATTAACGATAACCCCAAGGGCAACATACGCAGTGGCCATCTCCAATGTGCGATCCACATAGTTGTGCTTGGCTTCAGCACCCAAGAGACTGAGACCATAAACAGAAGCCAATGGCACATATTGCAGGTAATCGTCAACAGGAGTACGATGAGCGCCACGCCATGAGTCGAGATAATCACGCACCTCATAACGGGAACTCCTAACTGGTTCTACAAAGCCCAATGTCCCCGCTCCTATCAGTGACAAAGGCATAATCAGTTCACCAGCCTTAAAGCTAGACTTCACAGCAAGTGTATCTGCCGATTGAGCCGAGCAGGGAAGTATCAAGAATATAGATAAAAAAGTGAACAGGATATGGCGCATAAACTATTTCTTCAAGAAGTATCTATTGAGTATCTTGATGGGTAACCATACAGATAGGGCACTCACCGCCACTACAGATACAAGCACTAAGAGAAGGTCGGTGACCTTAACGCGAACGGGATAGGCATTCACTACAAACTGTCCTTGTCCGCCCAAACCAATGAGACCATACTCTTGCTGTAACAGACACAGTACCACTCCCAACACAAGTCCGACAACAGCACCCAGCAATGCAATGAGATTGCCCTCATAAATAAATATACGGGAGATGAATCCCTCTGTAGCACCGAGGCTGCGTAGCGTGTCGGCATTGGCTTGCTTATCAAGGATGAGCATAGACACCGAACTGATGATATTGAAACACGCCACCATCAAGATAAAACAAAGGAACAGGTAGGTGACAAACTTCTCAATCTCGACCACCTTGAACGTAGCAGCCTGCTGCTCGTAGCGGTCTTTCACCGTAAAACCATCCCCCATGATATGCGCAATGGCGCGCTTCACCTGTGCGGTATTTGCTTTGGGCGACAGACCGACCTCTATAGCTGACACCTCAGTATCAAGGTCAAACAGGCGACGGGCATAGTCCAACGAGGTCAATATATACGAGGAGGCATAGCGGGCATCGTTGATATTGAGCACAGTACCCGGAGACAAGAGAATCTCGCGACGGAAGCTGGTCATCGGATTGGAGAGGTTCACCTTCGCGCCCCGACGGGGAGCATACACTTCAATGGGGTCGAAAGGCTCTATACCCGTTCCCAGGATATACATCAGCTGGATGCCCATGATGCCATAGTCGGCAATCTCATCATAAAGTTTGAACTCGGGATTGCCGTACAGGAGCTCTTCGATATGGGTCAGTGCCTGGAAGTCGTCGTCCACGCCCTTGATGGTAACCATCGTCTGCTGTGCCTTATACTTGGCCATGGCATTGTCCTCCAAGGTGAGACTCACCACCTCCACCTCAGGAAGAGCGCGGATAGCGGCAAGAGCAGTGCTGTCGGGAGAGAAAGTCTTTCCCTTGATGGTCTCTACCTTCAAATCGGGGTCAAAGTGAGTGAAGAAACTGGAGATGAGGTCATGGAAACCATTGAACACAGAGAGTGTGCACACCAAAGCCAGCGTAGCCAACGCTACACCACACACCGAGATGGCAGAGATGATGTTGATAGCGTTGTGCGACTTCTGTGAGAAGAGGTAGCGACGGGCAATATAGAGGGCGCAGTTCACAAGCTGTTACTTCAGCAGTTCGTCAATGCGCTCCAGGTAGTCGAGCGAGTCATCTACAAAGAACTTCAGTTCGGGGATGATACGCAGCTGATGGCGCAGGCGACCGCCCAATTCATAACGGATAGAGCGCATGTTCGCGGTGAGGTTCTTCACGATCTCTGCACCACGCTCCGAAGGGAACACGCTGATATGTGCACGCGCAATGCTGAGGTCAGGGCTCACGCTTACCGCAGTTACCGATACAAGCACGCCATTCATTGACTTGGCTTGCAGAAGAAATATCTCACTCAGCTCTTTCTGAATGAGACGGGCAATTTTACTTTGTCTGGTTGATTCCATTATTCTTTTTTATAAACAATCACTTTTACGTGTCATTCTGAGCGAAGTGAAGAATCTCTATCCACAAACTCTGCGAGATCCTTCGTTACACTCAGGATGACAGACTTTTTCTATTTTTTCCTTATCATCGTCAATCCATCGCGAAGCGGCAATATCAGCTTCTCCACCCGTTTGTCGGCCGCAACATAAGCATTGAACTCATTAATGGCTGCCGTCTGTCGGTCACCAAGGTAGGCACTCTCCACCACATGCCCATCCCAGAGGGTATTGTCGGCAAGGATGAGTGCTCCGGGCGAAGTGTGCTGCAATATCATCTCGTAATACTCCATATACTGG
>JBGVOS010000047.1:0-6673 GCA_045126595.1 Bacteroidaceae bacterium
GACTACTTCCCTCGCGCCACCAAGCGTGCCGGTGCATGGATGAACAATATTGTCGACGCTTCGAACATCGACGGCGAGAACCAGCGTCCTATGATTGTCAACGTGGGTAACTTCACCGCTCCCACCGCCGACACCCCCTCGCTCCTCACCATTGACGAGACACGCACCCTCTTCCATGAGCTCGGCCACGCCCTCCACGGCTTCCTCACACAAACCCAGTATCCTTCAGTGAGTGGCACCAGCGTAGCCCGCGACTTCGTGGAGCTGCCCTCACAGATTATGGAGCACTGGGCCATCGAGCCCGAGGTGCTCAAGATGTACGCTCTCCACTACGAGACTGGCGAGCCCATCACCGACGAGCTCATCGCCAAGATGCAGGCAGCCTCATCCTTCAACTCAGGCTTCGAGACCATGGAGCTCGTAGGCGCTGCCCTACTCGACATGGAGTTCCACATGCTCAAGGACTACACCAACTTTGAGGCCAACGCCTTCGAGAAGTCAGTAGCCGACAAGATTGGCCTGCTTCCCCAGATTGCCTTCCGCTACCGCGGCCCCTACTTCAACCACATCTTCAGCGGCGGCTATGCCGTAGGCTACTACAGCTACCTGTGGGCCGAGGTGCTCGACGCCGACGGCTTCGAGGCTTTCCGCGAGAACGGCATCTTCGACGAGGCTACCGGCCGCAGCTTCCGCACCAACATCCTCGAGATGGGTGGCAGCGAAGAGCCCATGACCCTCTACAAGCGTTTCCGCGGTGCCGAGCCCAACCCCGAAGCACTGCTCCGCAACCGTGCTCTCATCGAGTAATCAACTCCCCTACCATACAGCGAGGGTGTGCACCGCGTGGTGCACACCCTCTTTTCGTCTTCGCCCCATCAGCCCAGCAGCTGCTCGGCCCGCTCCTTCAGAGCATCGTAGGGCATCGCCCCCATGTGGCGCTCGATGTTGCCCTCCCTGTCGACGAAGAAGAGCGTAGGTACCGAGCGTATGGTAGCCGCGCGAGCCAGCGGCTCGTTCTTGTCCACATCCACCTTGAGCACCTTGAGACGCCCGGCATATTCCCCGGCAAGGCGCTCCAGCGAGGGCGCGAAGGCCTGGCAGGGGCCACACCAGGTGGCGTAGAAGTCAATCACTACAGGCATCTTGCCCGTGTAGTTGTAGCCGCGCAAGTGCGGCAAGTAGGTCTGTATATTCTCCATGTCTGCTAATGTTTTGGGTTATGGTGCAAAGGTACTGCAACACCCGTTTGTTCACAACAGACCTATACTATAGGGACATAGAGAGAAGCTATAGAGTGAAGAGCTTGTCATCGTCATCGTTCACCGCCCACCGTTAAAAATTCCACTCGTCCCTCCACCTCAGCAGCGGTATGCCGTCGGGATCGAAGGTGATGGGCAGCCATATATGGCGCGAGTAGCGCAAGCTTCGGGGCATCCAGCGGTCGGCCATGAAGATATACTCATCGGTGCCCTCCACCTTGAAGATGTAGGTACCCTGCGAGTGGAACGACTTGTGGGCGTCCTCGCCGCGGAAGGGGCTGGGCAATTGCTCCCAGGGTCCCCAGATGGATGTGCTTTTGAACATGCGTGCCTCGTTGGGCTCCCATCCCGTGCATCCGCTCGTGATCATCCAGTACACCCCGTCGCGCTTCATGATGGTGGGCGCCTCATTGTGTCCGCCCGGGGCCAGACGTATGTAGCGTCCCGTGTAGTCGAGGTAGTCGGGTGTGAGCTCGGCGATGTTGAGCGTGAGGTTCTCCTCGGCCGAGTGTATGTGGTATGCCGTGCCGTCATCGTCTACAAACAGCGTCATGTCGCGGCTCATCTGTCCGCCCGGCAGGTCGCGCTTGAGCAGCAGACCGGCATCCACCGCCTTGCGCCACTCGGGAGTCCACCACTCCTTATACTTGGCCTCATCCAATGCCTCGGCACGCTTGATATCCTTCTTGGTGAAGTCCATGGGCCACTTGCCTGCGTTGGGTCGCAGCGAGCGGATGAAGGTGAAGGGTCCTGTGGGCGTGTCGCTCACGGCAAAGCCCACGCGTGCCGCCTCGTAGCCGCGCCCCTTGAGCTCCAGGTGGAAGAGCATCACAAACTTCTTCGTCGTAGGGTTATACACCACCTTGGGGCGCTCCATGATGCATCCGCGCTCGATGTCGGCACCGTGCTTCTCCGATACGGCCAGTGCCACGCCCTCGTTCTTCCAGTTCATGAGGTCGCGCGATGAGTACACCCCTATGCCCACCTCGGTGGTGAATCCGCGTGCCGGGCGGTTCTCGCCATACCAGTAGTAGATGCCCTCGTGGTAGATGATGTTACCGCCGTGGGCGTTGATATGCTCTCCTCGGTCGTCGGGCCACAGCTCACCGGGCGTTATGGACGTCAGGTTCTGTGCACCGATGCTGCCCATGCCCAGGCAGAGGGCTACGGTTGCGAAGATTGGTTTCAGGTTCATGTTATTGTTTGGTGTTTAGAGTTTAGGGTTTAGGGTTTAGAGTTTAGTGTTTAGAGTTTAGAGTTTTCACTGCTCACAGTTCACCGCTCACCTCACATACCGCTCTATCGTCCGGCGTATCTCCTCCTGGCACACGGGACAGTAGACATCGATGCGGTGAAACCAGTTCATCATGCAGTTGGGCCAGGGGCGGTATACGCCGCGCTGCAGGTAGCCGCCACCCTCGTAGATGCCCAGAGGCCAGGGACGCTTGGGGTTGTAGTCGGGGCTCTCGGGGTTCTGCGGGTTCAGTCCCCAGCCTGTGCGGTCGGTGTGCTTGTCGCGCTCTGCCTCGGGCAGCAGCTCGCCCCATGCCTTGGCGTCGAGGTCGGTGAGCGTGGTGATGTTGGCCTCCCAGGGCTCCACATCGGGGAAGTAGAGGTCGCTCATCTCCGTGCCGCCCACGTACTCGTCGGCCAGGCCCGCGAAGAGGTGGCCGAACTCGTGGCTGTAGGTCTTGCGCGTTGATGCGCCGGGGATGTTTGCCGCGCTGATGCCGTAGAGGTTGTAGATGCCTCCACCGCCATACTTCTGTGAGTTGGTCAGCACGTAGATGATCTCGTAGGGCACGTGAGCCGCGATGTCGAGCACGCGTTGGTAGTCCTCAAACATCTGGTAGCGCTCCGACTCCAGCGTGTAGTAGTGTGCGTCAAGCACCGTGTTGCGCCACAGGCGTTCGCCCGGTATCGTCACGCCCGACTCCTTGCTGGGTGCCCATACGGCACGGAAGTTGAACTTGTCGCGGTACTCCGTGTAGGGCGCATAGCAGAGGATGTCCTCGGCAAACTGCCTGGCGGCAGCGAGGAAGGCCTCCTTCTCACCCTCGGTGTAGCCCTCAGGGATGAACACCACGTCGACGCGCTGTGCTGGGTTACCCGTGTAGTGTATGTCCACCGCGGTGAGGCTGGGGCGCGACTGGCGTATGTAGTAGCTGTCCACATCCACCTCGTAGCTCCACCGCTTGTGCATCGTGCCCGTGGCATTCTCGCGGGTGTAGAACTCCACGATGACATCGTTTTTCGGATAGGGGAACGTCACACCCTCGGGCATGGCCTTGGCCGTGCGCTTGGCCTCGGGCGTGCACTGCCACTCGTTGAAGAGCGTGTTGAATCCGCGCTGGTATATCACCGTGCCCGTCGCCTTGTCGAGTACGCGGAAGCGGTGGTTACCCACGTTGCGCTCGTCCACCAGATAATGCCTGTTGCCTGCCCAGTAAGGCTCCTCAATCACCTCGTCGAGGTAGAAGTGCTCCGATGTGGCGTCGCCCGCATGGTAGTAGTCGAGACGCATCGTCTTGGGGAGGAAGTAATCCTCGAACTTCACTTGTGCCACCGCGGGCACTGCCATGGCCACTGCAAGGGCCATCCATAGGTTGCGTAGGTTCATATTTTGTGTAGCGTTTTGTGTTTAGTGTGTAGTGTTTTGGGTGTCATCCCTCATTCCGCGCATACAGCCCCTTGGCCACACCGCTCTTTACCAGACGGCCTTGCTGTAGCAGTTCGTCGATGCGGCGGCGTGCCGTGCTGATGCTGCATCGGCACAGCGTGGCATAGGTGCGGGCACTGATGTAGGGATGCTTCTCAAAGTGTGCTGCCAGCGCCTCCTCCACGGCTTCGGGTGCGAGGGGCTGCTTCACCTTGCCGTCCCACTCGAAGGAGAGTCCGTCGAGCGTCTGTGCCAGCTGCTTCGAGGGCTTGAAGGTGATGCCCTTGGCCACAATCTCCGTATTGCGCAGCGGGTCGTCCACGCCCTTGCGCATGGCCGTGCCCACCTCGAGCGACAGCGTGCCCAGCGAACCCAGGTTCACGCGGCGCCCCTGGCAGAGCGCCTGCACGATCTCCTTCTCCAGTGCGCCCCATGCCGCCAGCACGTCGGTGTCGGTCAGCGTCGTGGCGTAGTTGATGCTCTTGGCCATATCGGCCACCTCCACGCGCTGTGCGTCGGCCACCGTCACACGTATGCCCCACAGCTCGCCCGTCTCGGCGCCGTTGCGTATGCAGCGTCGTGTGCCGCGGCACTTGATAGGCCCATAGCCCGTCTTCATCCTTGTCTTTTTCTTCTTTTCCATGGTATTTCACTTCGGTTTGTCATATCCTTCGTTTCTATTGTGCACCTCCTCCACATCGCACCATCGCGATGAACTCGCCACGCCATCGCGATGGTCTTTCCACGTCATCGCGATGAACTCATTGCGCCATCGCGATGGAGCGACACATCGGATACACTCTGTAAAGTTAATGAAAAGTTCCGACCTAAGCAATAGCGCCCACCATTTTCTTTTGAAGAAAGCCTCTTTCATTCTGCCACAATACCACTTCTGCCACCAGCTTTCATAGAGTGTATAGATAAATAATAATTACGTAACACGTAGGTATATAATAATTATTTATTTCCCTATATAGGGTCGTATATCCATCTGGCAGTAGTGGCGAAATGGCATAGAACAGGACTGTTTTGCTATCTTTAAGATTGCAAAACTGCTTAATTGACGATTTTTCGTGAAATAATTACGATTCATCCATACCTGTTGTTGTAGTATTTATTTTTCAACTGAAATTAAACAGATTATAAAGTTTCTCTTTCACGGAGTGTATCTATACACCTCACACACAAAACAAGAAACGTATCCTTCATCCTCTTTCAATTTTAATCAGTCTTGTGCACTATTGGCCGTTGTATTATTATTACACATTAGCGACCTTTGCATATTGGAGATAAAATACCTCATTTGGGGGAATCAACAAAATGCAAAACACAAACATGACACTACAAGATAAGGTCGGCAAAGCCATCGTACAGCTACGCAAGGGGCGCGGCATCTCACAGGAGACCTTCGCCTTCGAGGCCGGCATAGACCGCCGCTACATGAGCGACATCGAGAATGGTAAACGCAACATCTCACTCGACATCCTCGAACGCGTATGCCAACAACTCGGCATCAAAATCAGCGAGTTCTTTGGGGTGGTGGAGAAGATTAATGAGTAAAGGAGCATACCAACCACACAAAACAATAGAGAGATATTCAAAATTCAGTTATCAAGACAAGTCTGATGCTATGTTAAAAGAACTCAGAATTTCAAACTTTAGATGTTACGTAGACACCACAATCCATTTTAATGGAACGGCCATATTGGTAGGCAAGAATAATGCAGGTAAGTCTACATCCATCGAAGCATTGAAGATAGTCTCCACTGTGGTACGCAAGTATAAAACGGCAAGATATGTGTTCCCTCCCGAGTGGGTTGACGAGCGATACTATGGAATCTCTCCCAACGTGGAGAATATGAATATCTCAGATAGAGGCATATTTCATATGTATGGTGAGGCACCAGCAATTATCGAAGCGCAGTTTACTAACGGGACCTCTATCAAGGCATATGTAGGAGAAGGGTTAGATATATTTGCCATTATATATGATGAGGACGGAAATCCAGTACAGAGTTCCAAGCAGGCAAAAGTTGTGACATTGCCACAGATTGAGGTGCTCCCTCAAATCTCCGCCGTACTTGATAATGAGAAGCTGCTCAACCAAAAGACAGTAGATGGGAATAGGGCTACTCGTTTAGCTTCACGTAACTTCAGAAACCAATTGTATTATTATAACGAAAACTACCCTGCCTTTAGGCAACTGGTAGAGTCTACTTGGGAGCGACTAAGAGTGAACCCCATAGAAACTTCATATGGCGATGATGGCCGCTACCTGTCATTCTTTGTTAGAGTCAATGATTTCGAAGCTGAAATTGGCTGGATGGGTCACGGGCTGCAGATGTGGATACAGACCATGTGGTTTATCTCTCAATGCTCAAGTGATACTATTGTCGTTTTGGATGAGCCTGATGTATACATGCATGCCGACCTCCAGCGTCGCCTCGTGCGCTTGGTTATGCCTATGTTTTCACAAGTCATCATAGCTACTCATTCTCTTGAAATCATAGAGGAGGTACCATCAGATTGCATCATTCCCATCAATGCCTCCAAGAGAAAAGTACTCCCCATTGGTGACGAGAAATCTTTGCAGCTCTTGACCAAGGAGTTGGACAATTCGCTCAACATCGATCTCGCCAGAATCTTTGTGGCGAACAAGTTTATCATTTGGGATAGCGATGAAACGTCGCGCAAGATACTCTCTGCGTTTCAAGCCGTATTGCGTCCCCAAGCGCTACATTCCATTATCACTTAC
>JBGVOS010000048.1:0-8508 GCA_045126595.1 Bacteroidaceae bacterium
CGTTTCATGTACGAAGAATCATTCCGTACACCGCTTCTCGTACGTCTTCCTGGCGGAAAGAAGGGCGATGTGTCACAGCTCGTACAGAACATCGACTATGGTCCCACCTTCCTTGATCTCGCCGGTGTAGAAATACCTGAAGAGATGCACGGAGAGTCATTCCTTCCCTTACTCAAGGGTGAGAAGACCCAATGGCGCGATGCACTCTACTACCACTTCTATGAGTATCCAGCCGAACACTCAGTAAAGCGTCACTATGGTGTGCGTGACAATCGTTACAAACTCATCCATTTCTACAATGACATCGACACATGGGAACTCTATGACTTGAAGGAAGACCCCAATGAATTGAATAACATCTATGGCCAGCCTGGCACAGAGCGCATAACCAAACGCTTGATGAAGAAGCTCTCAGCACTGCAAGAGCAGTACGACGATCCCATACGAAACAAGGAGTAAACCTCCGATTACTTATCCATAAAGAAAGAGAGTCAACATGTTGGCTCTCTTTCTTTATATAATATACAGAAACAAAGCGGACAAAAAGGTTGCTCTATCCTCCTTCTTGATTATGGCCAAAAAGACACAGAAAACTATACAAATGTTGCATTGATTAGACACCGTTACCTCACTCTATTCTTAATGAATAGGTACTATGAAGATAAAAACAGCCATTCGTTTGCACAGTTCGGAAAACTTCGCGAACTTTGTGTGGAAAAAAAATAGAAACAGACTCAGCCATACAATGGAAACGTATCTGAAAAAGTTCAACCCGTTCATCAAGGACACCTCATTTGTGAACCTCATGACGCGACGCGTGTTCAACGTGTTGCTTGTAGCCAATCCCTACGACGCTTTCATGCTTGAGGACGACGGGCGCATCGACGAAAAGATTTTCGAGGAGTATACCAGATTGGGACTGCGCTACCCGCCCCGCTTCACTCAGGTGAGCACGCAAGAGGAGGCCACACAGGTGTTGCGACAGATGCACTTCGACTTGGTGATATGCATGCCAAGCACGGACAACTCGGATGCCTTCGACATCGGGCGCGGCATCAAGGAGCGTTTCCCCGATACGCCTATTGTGGTACTCACGCCCTTTTCACACGGAATCACACGCTACATGGAGCGTCAGGACCTGAGCCTCTTTGAATACGTCTTCTGTTGGTTGGGCAACACCGAACTGCTGCTCTCCATCATCAAACTCATGGAGGACAAGATGAACCTCGAGCATGACATACGCGAGGGAGGCGTACAGATGATACTGCTTGTGGAGGACTCCATACGCTTCTATTCCTCCGTTCTACCCAACCTTTATAAATATGTATTGAAGCAGAGTCGCGACTTTGCTACCGAAGCACTAAATGCCCACCAGGCTACACTGCGCATGCGCGGCCGCCCCAAAATTGTATTGGCACGTAACTACGAAGAGGCATGGCAGCTCTACGACAAATACAGGAACAACACCTTGGGAGTTATCTCCGACGTACGCTTCCCCATGTATGAGGGAGATGCGAAGGTTGCCGATGCCGGCGTACAACTGATGCGCAAAATACGTGCATGTGACGAGTTCCTTCCGCTCATCATGCAATCGAGCGAAAGCGATAACCGCATGTGGGCTACCGAGGTGGGAGCGGGATTTGTGGACAAGAACTCGAAGAAGATGAACATCGACCTGCGCGACCGCATAGAGCAACATTTCGGATTTGGCGATCTGGTGTTCCGTGATCCGGGAACAGGTGCCGAAGTGGTGCGTGTACATAATCTGAAGGAGCTGCAGGACAACATCTTCACCATCCCCGAAGACTCGTTCGTATATCATACGGCGCGCAACCACATTTCGCGCTGGCTCTGTTCGAGAGCAATGTTCCCCCTATCGGAGTTCCTTAAGCGCATCACCCAGGACGAATATAACGACGTACTGGCCCACCGCCAACTTATCTTTGACGCCATCGTGCGCTACCGCAGAATGAAAAACCGCGGTGTGGTAGCCGAATACTTACGCGGACGCTTCGACCGCTTTTCACACTTTGCCCGCATCGGTGAAGGCTCGCTCGGCGGAAAAGGGCGTGGCATAGCATTCATTGACCATATATTGAAGAAGCATGCCGTATTTGAATCTATTCCCGATGTCGAGATACGCATCCCAAAAACCTTGGTTCTGTGTACCGATATCTTTGACCGTTTCATGGAGGCCAACAACCTCTATCCAGTAGCACTTTCCGACCTACCCGACGAAACAATCCTACAGGCCTTCCTCAACTCACCGCTTCCCGATGAGTTACTGGAAGACATACAGACTTTTTGCGAAGTGGTAACAGGCCCCGTAGCCGTGCGTTCTTCATCGTTACTCGAAGACTCACACTATCAACCCTATGCCGGTGTATATGCCACCTACATGATACCCGACCGTGAAGACAGCGAAGCTATGGCACACCATATTGCCGATGCCATCAAGGGCGTGTATGCCTCGGTCTATTACAGCGGTTCGAAGGCCTATATGAGTGCCACGAGTAACGTGATAGATCAGGAAAAGATGGCTATCATCTTGCAAGAGGTGGTGGGCGATAAGCATGGCACACGCTTCTATCCCCATTGCTCGGGCGTAGCACGCTCCATCAACTTCTACCCCGTCGGTGAAGAGACCGCTGACGAAGGCGTGGTAAACCTCGCGCTCGGACTGGGCAAGCACATTGTCGACGGAGGAAAGTCATTACGTGTGTCACCTTCACACCCTGCCCATGTGATACAAACGAGTGAACCACAATTGGCACTGAAGGAAACACAGAGTACCTTCCTCGCCCTCGACCTTGCAGCAGCAGACAAGCCAGTATCGAAAGATGAGACCTTCGACCTCGTACGCCTCACTGTACGCGAAGCCGAGGCCGATGGCACACTCGACTGGATAGCATCGACCTACGTACGCGACGATGATATGATCTACGACACTCCCCACATGCGAGGACGTAAGCTCGTGACCTTTGCCGGAGTGCTACGCTACGAAGCGTTCCCACTGGCCAAGATTGTACAGCTCGTCCTGCAGTACGGTGCCAATGAGATGCGCCGTCCCGTGGAAGTGGAGTTTGCGGTCCGCTTTAGCCAACAGTCAACAATCAACAGTCAACAGTCTGATGACAATTCTCAGGTTACAACTTTCGGTTCTCAACTGAAAGGCATCTTCTACCCTCTCCAGATACGTCCCATCGTGAGTGCCCGCGAGTGTATTGACGAAGATCTTACCGCCATTCCCGAGGCTCAGCGGCTGCTCTACTCTACCCGCTCGCTGGGCAATGGCATCATCACCGACGTACATGACATCATCTACCTCAAGGAGGGAGCCTTCTCTATGGTAGACAATCGCACCATTGCCGAGGAGATACGCAGCCTTAACCGCTTGTTTACCGAACATGGCACAGGGTATATCCTTGTCGGAGAAGGTCGCTGGGGAAGTTCAGACACAGCATTGGGCGTACCTGTAGAATGGGCCGACATCTCGGCCGTACGCCTCATTGCCGAAGTAAG
The DNA here is from genome assembly GCA_045126595.1 of Bacteroidaceae bacterium. Lineage (GTDB taxonomy): Bacteria > Bacteroidota > Bacteroidia > Bacteroidales > Bacteroidaceae > UBA1189. Next base: position 3,523 of record JBGVOS010000048.1, read on the forward strand.
TACCGACGGACGCCACATAGAGCCCTCACAAGGAACACACTTCTTCCAAAACCTCACCTCATTTGGTGTGGGCTATCTTACCATCGACGGCGGCACCTCACGCGAAGTCTTCGACCGCACTTGGCTCGATGCACAACCTGCCGTATGGGAGAGCCGCTTAGTACGCCATGTGCATAGCAACACACCCCTCACCATCAAAATGGATGGCCTACATGGCATAGGTGTGGTGGAGAAAGGAGATTAAAAAAGGAAGAGAGCGAGCTCTCTTCCTTTTTTAATACAACATCACTGCCTTTTTCAATCTTAACATCGCCTCGGCAATCACACTGCGCGGACTCGCCACATTGAGCCGCATGAAACCCTCACCCTCACGGCCGAACATGGCTCCGTCGTTGAGTGCCAAGTGGGCTTTGTCTACAAAGAGCTCGTTGAGTTCCTTTACCGGGAGTCCCAGTTCGCGACAGTCGAGGAACACGAGGTATGAGGCTTGCGGACGTATCATGCTTATCATGGGTAACTCAGTGGCAAGGAATTGCTCCACATAGTTGATGTTGCCCTGTACATATGCAAGCATCTGGTCAAGCCACTCGGTGCCGTGCGAATAAGCAGCCGCCACGCTAATGAAAGCAAAGGCATGTCCGAGGTGAAGCTCGCTGTTCTCGAGGTGACGGTGGAAACGTTCACGCAGTGCCTCGTTGCTTATAATGGAATAGGAGGAGGTGAGTCCCGCCATATTGAACGCCTTGCTGGGCGACATAAGCGTGATGCTGCATTCAGCAGCTTCGGCCGACACCTTGGCAAAGGGAACATGGTGATAAGGCGGAAGAGTAAGATCGGCATGTATCTCATCGGACACAACAATAATGCCCTCACGATGACAAATCTCGGCCATGCGACGCAGCTCATCGGCAGTCCACACACGTCCACCAGGATTGTGCGGATGACAGAGGAGGAAGAGCTTGCAGCCCTTCACATCGCGCTCGAAGCGCTCAAAGTCTATTTGGTATTGTCCGTTTACAAGATCGAGAGGGTTCTCGCGTAGCGTACGGCCCAAGTTCTGGGGCACATGAAAGTAGGGGTGATATACAGGTGGCTGTATCAAGATGGTATCTCCCGGTTCAGTAAAGCAACTGACGATGAAAGCAATGCCCGGAACGATTCCTGGCACAAAGTTGAGCCATTCGGGCCGCACTTGCCAGCCGTATCGGCTTTGTTGCCACGCCACAATGGACGCCGTCCATTGCGGGGTACGCATGGTGTAACCTATAATCTCATGCTCGAGCCGTTGGCGCAGTGCATCAATGATGAAAGGCGGTGTGGCAAAGTCCATATCGGCAACCCAGAGCGGGAGCAAGTCGTCGCGTCCCCAGATATTGGGAATAGCGTCAACCTTCAGAGCATCGGTGCCCTGGCGGTTTATGATTTCGTCAAAATTGTATTGCATAGTACAGATCAGTGCAGTATATGGTATATCAGTTCACGCAGCAGCCCTTTGTCAGTGGCGTTGGCCCCATACCCTTTAGACAAGGCATCATACTTGCGTATGTCGCTGATGATATACATCACCTTCCAGGCCGTATAGTAGCGCATGGCCGTCTGGTACTCTTTGGCCTGCCACGGATTACGCAGGTCAAGATAGGCAGCAATGCCATTATCCGACTTGTCGGGGGCATAGTAGGCCATCATCAGGTTGGAGTAGAAGTTGAAGAGCATAGACAACACCATGGGCATGGCAAAGGTCTTCTTGTTATCCTCCATGTACTTGGCAATGGTATTGGCCTTCACCACATCCTTCACTATGAGCGCATTTTTCAGTTCGAATACGTTGTAGTCCTTACTGATGCCCACACACTCCTCCACGAGTTCGGGAGTGATGGGGGCGTCGTTCTTGGGCTTGGCAATCACAAGTTTATCCAGTTCGCTCGCCAGTCGGTTCAGGTCAGCACCGATGCTCTCTACCATCATGTTGGCCGCCTTCACATCAATGGCCGTCCCCTTGGCACGTACATAATTCGTGATGAACGAGGGCAGCATGCCTTCTTTCAGTTTCTTCGATTCGAACAGGCGTCCCGTTTTCTCAATCTCTACGGCAACCTTTTTGCGGCGATCCAACGTCCCATACTTGTGACAAAACACAAGCACTGTCGTAGGCTGTGGCTTCTGAAGGTAATAGATGAGTTCATCCATCCCCTTCAATGTCTGCGCCTCCTTCACGATAATCACCTGATGTTCGGCCATCATGGGATAGCGCTTGGCAGCCGCCACGATATTGCCTATGTCGGTATCCTGTCCGTAGACAACCATCTGGTTGAATCCGCGTTCCTCCTCCGTGAGCACATTCTCAGCAATGTAATCCGAGAGGCGGTCTATATAATAGGGTTCCTCACCCATAAGGTAATATACGGGAGCAAACTGCCGTGCGTTGACTTCCTTGATGATGCTGTCGTATGTAACTTCTTGCTTAGCCATCTTTATTTATTCCATCCACTTGTGGATGTTAATTTATATGTCTACCTTTGTATACGGCAAACGATATACCATTATATTTATAATGCAAAGATACGAAATGTTAGAGTTAAACCTGCCTACTTTCGATAAAAAAATAATACAGAAGGAGGGTAAACCCTTTATCTTCGATATTATTCGCCGCCAACACGTAGCGTTGACGCCCGAGGAATGGGTACGCCAGCATTTCGTACATTTTCTCATTGCACACAAGGGATTCCCTCAGGCCCTCATGGCCAATGAAGTGCAACTTAAGCTCAACGGCATGAGTCGCCGATGCGATACGGTAGTGTATGACCGCACACTGCGTCCCCGTGTCATCGTGGAATACAAGGCCCCCACGGTAAATATCACCCAACAGGTATTCGATCAGATATGCCGCTACAACATGGTGCTGCAGGTCGATTACCTCATCGTGAGCAACGGCCTTGTCCACTACTGCTGCAAGATAGATTACAGCAAGAAAACTTATGCATTCTTGAAAGAGATACCCGAATACGCCCAAATCGTAGAGCTATGAAGACAACAAAGCGCGTTGAAGACTTTATCCACAAACAGCAACTGTTTGCCAATGATGCCAGAATATTGGTAGCACTGAGCGGTGGTGCCGACTCAGTGGCGTTGCTCAGAATACTTCTTCAGCTGGGCTACCATTGCCATGCCATACACTGCAACTTCCATCTACGGAGTGAGGAGAGCGACCGCGATGAATTGTTCGCCACTGAGCTATGCCACTCTTTGGGCGTAAAATGCGAGGTAGTACACTTCGACACAACAAACTATGCCACAGAGCACAAACTATCAATAGAGATGGCTGCACGCGAATTACGCTATCAAGAGTTTGAGCGAATCCGCCAGGCACATCATCTCGACGTAATTGCCGTGGCCCACCATCAGGACGACGCGGTAGAAACCCTCTTGCTTAATCTTGTCCGTGGAGCTGGTATCAACGGGCTAACAGGCATACGTGCCAAAAATGGTTTTGTCGTGCGTCCGCTGCTATGCCTCACACGAGACGAAATCATCAGTTTTCTCGACCACTTAAGCCAGTCCTACGTGACTGACAGCACCAACCTTACCGATGAATATGCCCGCAATAAAGTACGGCTCAATCTGTTGCCCTTAATGCAGGAAATAAACCCTGCCGCCAAAAGCAACATCATGCAAGCAGCCATCCATCTGAGCGAAGCAGCTACTATATATAATAAGGTAATGGATGACACGAATGTACGCATCGTAACAACTCATGACGACGGCTTCGACATCAGCATCCCCGCCCTACTCGATACCCATGTTCCTCAAGCACATCTTTTCGAGTTATTACATCCCTATGGTTTTAATTCAACACAAGTAGCCGACATATTCCGTTCTATATCCTCCGAGGCAGGACGCGTATTTCAAACTGCCAACTACACTTTATTACGCGACCGCACTCATTTATGCGTACGCAACAACGCCCTTATGCCCCCGACCGAAGATACGATATATACATTGCCCGAGGACGGCACGTTGAAACTCCCCGATGGCACCCAACTCCACATTTACTCAATAGAGCCCGACACAACATGGCAAGTGCCTCGGCGCAATGATATATTGTGTGTCGATGCCTCACGCATCTGCAAGCCACTTACCCTGCGCCATCCACGAACAGGCGACCGATTCAAGCCCTTCGGCATGAAAGGATACAAGCTATTGAGTGACTTCTACACCGACATCAAAATGCCTCGTACCCAAAAATCCGCCCAGTGGCTTCTCTGTCATGGCAACGACATCGTATGGGCAGTAGGACAGCGCAGCAGCGAATCGTACAGAATAGATAAAAAAGCGTCAAAAGTAATCTGTATTGAATTCATGAAGGGATAATCAGATTTTTACACTATCTTTGTAGTTTGAAAAAGAACAATCGATGATATATCCGAGCAATTTCGAGCAGAAGATAGGTTTTGACCAAGTGCGCCACATCGTCAGCGGGCGCTGTCTGAGCACATTGGGCAAAGACAAAGTGGAGGAGATGCAGTTCTCGGCCGAGAACGATGAGGTAACACGACGGTTGGATGAAGTGACCGAGTTTGTACGCATCATCCAGGAGGAGGATGCCTTCCCCTATCAACACTTCTTCGACGTGCGCCCCGCCCTGCACCGCGCCAGCATCGTAGGCATGTATATGGACGAGGGCGAACTCTTCGACCTGCGCCGCTCGCTCGACACGATAAGCCAGATTATTTCATTCTTCCGTAGAGACGACGAGGAGGAAGCAAGCAAATACCCGAACTTAGAGATGCTCGCTTCGGGAGCACAGTCCTTCCCTACCCTCATCCGCCGCATTGACGGCATCGTGAACAAGTTCGGCAAGATAAAAGATAATGCGTCACCGGCACTGGCCAATATACGCCGCGAGCTGGCTGCCACCACGGGCAGCATATCGCGCACACTCAACTCCATACTGCGCTCGGCACAGGCTGAAGGCATCGTGGACAAGGA
>JBGVOS010000049.1:0-9519 GCA_045126595.1 Bacteroidaceae bacterium
AACAACCTCGGCGGGCACATCTACTGCGGCTGAATCAGCAGCTACTGAATCAACTGCAACGGTATCAACTGTCTCTGTCTGTGCAGCTACTTCATCTTGAGCAACTACAGTCTGTGTCAATCCAAATGAAAGGATTCCGAACATTGCAAATACTGCAAAAAACTTTTTCATTGTGTGTTACGTTTAATTAATACTATTATAAATTGTTACTAAAATTTTCTCTTTTGCGGAAAGAAGGGGATTCGAACCCCTGATACGCTTTTGACGTATACAGGCTTTCCAGGCGTGCCTCTTCAACCACTCGAGCACCTTTCCAAAAGCATCATAAGCGATACGTTCTTGGAAAACGAGCGCAAAATACGAATAATTTTTCTATTCCGCGCCATTTTCGTCACAAAAGTATTGTTTTTTTTTCTTGCAACCATAAAAAAATGCAATTATTCTTCAAAAAAAGTGAGTTTTTACACCATTCTCCATTCCAAGCCTTTCAGGTTTTTCCTTTTCCTATTATTTTCCTATTAAAATAATCAGACGTATCGTAGGAGATTCCGAATCAAAAACATATCTTTGCATCAACAATTATATAGAAAAAGCATCCATGAGCGAAGGCCCCATCAGACGTCACTGGTCACTGGCCCCCTTAACCTTTATATATAGGATGGTTACGGGAATACGCAACAAACTTTTCGACTGGAAAATTCTCCCCTCCGAAGAGTTTGACATACCGGTCATCTCTGTAGGCAACCTTACAGTAGGCGGTACGGGAAAAACGCCGCATACCGAATACCTCATCCACTTGCTCAAAGACAAATACGATGTAGCCCTGCTGAGCCGTGGCTATAAACGCAAGAGCAAAGGTTTCCAATTGGCAACACCAAACAGTTCAGCCAAGGATATTGGCGACGAACCTTACCAGATCAAGACAAAGTTTCCCTGTATACACGTAGCTGTCGATGCCGACCGCAGGCACGGCATACATAGTCTTTGTGAAAAAGAGGGCTCAAAGGATGTCGAGGTTATCCTGCTCGATGACGCGTTCCAGCACCGCTATGTGACACCTAGCCTCAACATCGTATTGATGGACTATAACCGTCCGATATACGATGACGCATTGATGCCGACAGGAATGTTGCGCGAACCTGCATCGAGCTTGCACCGAGCCCACATTATCATCGTCACCAAATGTCCGAAGGATATCAAACCTATAGATTTCCGTGTTGTCACAAAGAATCTGGATTTGCGTCCCTACCAACGGCTCTATTTCACCACCTTCAGCTATGGCAACATGCGGGCATTCAATGCACCCCACGAAACGAAATCCCTATCCACACTATCCACACACACACATATCCTTTTGGTTACAGGTATAGCTTCGGCATCACCATTAGTCGAGAAACTGCATGAGTACACCGAGCATATCATCCACATGGAATATGGCGACCATCACGACTTCACCCGTTCCGAGCTGCAAGACATCAGCAAAGCCTACACGGCCATCGAAACGACAGACAAGCTCATCATCACAACCGAAAAGGATGCTGCCCGACTGAGCACCTACCCCATCGACGAAACCATAACAGACAATCTATACATTCTCCCTATTGAGGTAAAGTTCCTCCAAGAACAACAGCAATCATTCGACAACTATATCACCGACTATGTTAGCAAAAATTCAAGAAACCGCATCGTTCATCAGAGAACGGATGCACACAAGTCCTGAGACCGCCATCATCCTTGGCACCGGCCTGGGCAGTCTTGCGAACGAGATAACCGACAAGTACGAGATTAAATACGAAGACATCCCCAACTTCCCCATTTCGACCGTCGAGGGGCATACGGGTAAGCTCATTTTCGGCAAGTTGGGCAACAAGGACATCATGGCCATGCAGGGCCGCTTCCACTACTACGAGGGATACTCCATGAAAGAGGTAACGTTCCCCGTCCGTGTAATGCGCGAACTGGGCATCAAGACCCTCTTCGTATCGAACGCTGCTGGCGGCATGAACCCTGAGTTTGAGATTGGCGACCTCATGATCATTACCGACCACATCAATACCTTCCCCGAACATCCGCTCCGTGGCAGGAATATCGATTATGGTCCCCGTTTCCCGGATATGAGCGAAGCCTACAGCCGCGACCTCATCGCCCAGGCCAAAGCCATAGCAGCCGAAAAGGGAATCCGCGTAGTCGAAGGCGTATATGTAGGTCTCAGCGGCCCCACTTTCGAGACTCCGGCTGAGTACCGCTACTACCGCATCATTGGCGGCGATGCCGTAGGTATGAGCACCGTGCCCGAGGTCATCGTGGCCAAGCACTGCGGTATCCGCGTATTTGGCATGTCGGTGATCACCGACCTCGGCGTGGAGGGAAAGATTGTAGAGGTAACCCACGAAGAGGTGCAGGCCGCAGCCGACAAGGCACAGCCCCTCATGACAGAGATTATGCGCACGCTCATCAACAGCGCTGAATAAAATCCAATTCTTCTGTCATTCTGAGCGTAGCGAAGAATCTCGTGCGGGATTTTGCCAGACACGATTGTGAGATTGCCTCTTCGTGCGGCGAACTGCGTTCTGAATGACACAAAAAAGATATAACAAAATGAATACAGCAAAGAAGACCCCCATATCCACCCTCGGTGAGTTTGGCCTCATCCGCCACCTCACCCAAGACATCAAGTTAGAGAATGCTTCATCAAAGTACGGCATCGGCGACGACTGCGCCGTACTCGAATACCCCGACAAGCAGGTGCTGGTCACTACCGACCTGCTCATGGAGGGCGTACACTTTGACCTCACCTACGTACCCCTCAAACACCTCGGCTACAAGGCCGTGATGGTCAACCTCTCGGACATCTATGCCATGAACGGCACACCTCGCCAGATTACTGTATCGCTGGCCATCAGCAAGCGATTCGGAGTAGAGGACCTGGAAGACCTGTATTCCGGCATGCGCCTGGCCTGCGAGGCACACCATGTAGATATCGTAGGCGGCGATACCACCTCCTCACTCACCGGCCTTGCCATCAGTATCACCGCCATCGGCGACGCCCCGAAGGATAAGGTGGTATACCGCAATGGCGCCAAAGAGACCGACCTCATCTGCGTATCGGGCAACCTCGGCGCAGCCTATATGGGCCTGCAACTGCTCGAACGCGAAAAGAACGTCTTCATGGGCGAAAACACTGAAGTGCAGCCCGACTTCTCCGGTAAAGAGTACCTGCTCGAGCGCCAGCTCAAGCCCGAGGCACGCCGCGACATCATCGCCGCCCTCGCCGAAGCCGGCATCCAACCCACGGCCATGATGGACATCTCCGACGGCCTCTCCTCGGAACTCATGCACATCTGCAAACAGAGCAATACCGGCTGTCGCGTATATGAGGAGCATATTCCACTCGACTACCAGACTGCCGTCATGGCCGAAGAACTCAACATGAATGTGAGCACCTGTGCGCTCAACGGTGGCGAAGACTACGAACTGCTCTTCACCGTCCCCTTAGCCGACTACGACAAGGTGAGCAAGCTGAAGGACGTGCGCCTCATCGGACACATCACCAAGCCCGAGCTCGGCTGCATGCTCATCACTCGCGACGGTGGCGAGATGGAGCTGAAAGCACAAGGCTGGCAGGCTCTGACCGAATAAAACTAAAAAAAATGCGTAAAAACAACGTTTTTTTCGTCTTTTCCTTTGCAGATTCCAAAATAAGCACTACCTTTGCACCCGAAATCAAGGAGGTGCCATAGCTCAGTTGGTAGAGCAAAGGACTGAAAATCCTTGTGTCCCCGGTTCGATTCCTGGTGGCACCACTTAAAAGAGGAGACACAAACGTGTTTCCTCTTTTGTTTTATATAGTCGAAAAACATCTAACATACAATAGATTATGACATACATCAGCGACGACAAACGCAAGGTAACCACCCACAGACTTTTGGAGATGAAGCAGCGCGGAGAGAAGATCTCCATGCTCACCTCATACGACTTCACCATGGCCTCGCTCGTAGACCGTGCCGGCATCGACATCATCCTCGTAGGCGACTCGGCCTCGAATGTCGTAGCAGGTAACGTCACTACCCTACCCATCACCCTTGACCAGATGATCTACCACGGCAAATCGGTAGTAAAAGCCGTGCAGCGTGCCCTGGTAGTGGTAGATATGCCCTTCGGCACCTATCAAGCCAGCGACATCGAGGCAGTGAACAACGCCATACAGATGATGAAAATCACCCATGCCGATGCCCTCAAGCTCGAAGGCGGCGAAGAGATACTCCCCTCGGTGAAGCGCATCCTTGCAGCTGGCATCCCTGTGATGGGACACCTGGGACTGATGCCGCAGTCGATAAACAAGTTTGGCACCTATGCCGTACGTGCCAAGGAGGATGCCGAGGCCGAGAAGCTCATCCACGATGCCCACCTGCTCGAAGAGGCCGGCTGCTTCGCCATCGTACTGGAGAAGATTCCTGCAGCACTCGCCAAGCGTGTGGCCGATGAACTCACCATCCCCGTCATCGGCATCGGAGCCGGAGGCGGTGTCGACGGCCAGGTACTGGTGGTAACCGACATGCTGGGCATGACCAATGACTTCAGCCCTCGTTTCTTGCGCCGCTATGCCGACCTCTTCACCGTGGTCACCGAGGCCGTAGGGCACTATGTGGAAGATGTCAAGAGCGGCGACTTCCCCAACGAAAAAGAGCAGTATTAAATCAGAACCGTCTGACAGAAAAATCAGACAAAGAGACGAAACAAATTGGACAAAGAGATTAGAAAAATTCTCTTTGTCCAATTTTCATATTGAGTACTCTCAATTTTCTTTGAGGGTTCACCCATTTTTGTTCGTGGGTATACCCGATTTTTATCATCGGTACACCCAACTTTTATCGCAGGTGCTCCCGCTGTTTTCCACAGGCTCAATAATCCCGTAAAAACATGTCTTCCGAAATCAGCTGACCAGTTGACCTGAAATGTTATACCTTATTGATCATCTTTGACTTAACGAGGTCAGCTATAGCTGACCGAGGTGGGTATTGCGCTGACCTTTACCTCCGTCTTTCACACATAGCCAGTCAGCTGTCTGTCAGCTCTGGCCAGCAGGGCTGACCATCATTGTACACTTATTTCCAGTAAGTTACATCGGAAAGGTCAGCTGGTCAGCCGATTTCGTCAAACTGCTTTTATCGAGGGGAAAGCACAAATCTGCATCTTCTCAATCACGATACTCAAGAATATCGCCCGGCTGGCAGTCCAGCGCCTTGCAGATGGCGTCGAGCGTGGAGAAGCGGATGGCGCGTGCCTTGCCCGTTTTCAGTATAGAGAGGTTGGCTGCGGTGATGCCCACCTTCTCGGCCAGTTCGCCCGAGGTCATCTTGCGCTTGGCCAGCATCACATCTACGTTTACTATGATTGACATATCTATATATATTATAAGGAGTAGGACAATGGGGTTACACAGTCAGGCGGTTCTCTTCGCTCAGGCGAACGCCGGCCGAATAGATTATGGCGATACCGATTAGGAGAAGAGGGGTAAAGAAGGTGTTGGGATAAATCATAACGTATGGGGTTGAGAGTCCATAGATTATGTGGAAGTTATTAGCACACAGACCTGAAAGAAAACATACAGGTACTGACCACCATATGATATTAGCATTACACTTGGAGAAGAACTCTCCACATTTGATTAATCTGATGGAGTTGACCATCACTGTCATTGTTAGAATGTTTTCTATAAGGCCAAAGACAACGTACCCGATGAGAATGACTACCTTCCAGGCATACCACTCTTCATCCCATCTACCCAGCGGATTGCTCCAAATGCCGATGGCATTTTCTGCTTTTGCCAATAATAGCAAGATGTTCAACACTCCGAAAAAGATTACAAAACCGGTAACTACCGACATTCGCCTTGAAAGATTTGTTTTCATAATTCAATAAGTTTTTATCGTTTAACGATGCAAAGATATTTACTTTTTATCAAAAAACAATAAACAAAAACCTTTTTCGATGAAAAAGATAAAGTTTTAACGTTTATTCATAGAAATAGAAAGTATCAATCCCGAGCATACTGCGAGGTATGCTCGGGGGAGGCCCGATATTTTCTTATCTGTCTTTTCGCTTTTTGGGTCGGCTCCACTGAAAAAGCTACGCATCCACGGATATTTTATCACGTAACCGTGGATATTTTATTACGTATCCACGGATATTTTATTACGCATCCACGAATACGTCACTTTTCTGTGCTTGCTTTGCAACTTTTCGGATCTACTCGCCGAGGGTTATCGTCTGTGTGTCTTCGGTTTTCTCTTAGTGTAAATAATGTTGGCGGGAACTTGAACCCCGAACATGCTTCACAGCACATTCGGGAGGAATTGAGAATGTATCACTTTATTGGTTGTTTTTGGTGAGGATTAGTATTCCACTCCCTTCACCATTAGTCCGATGTTGATATTGCGCTTCTCGAAAGTATCGCTTGCATCGCGTCTGATGTAACTCTCCTTGACATAGAAGGGGAGTTGTAGAGAACTTTGCTTCGCCATCTCGCGACGCCGCTCCTCATTCCACTGGTGGCTGTTGGTCCATAGCGCTTTAGTCTCTTCATCGCAGTCGGCGAGACCGACGGAAATGATGTATTCCCCCGGCTCCAAGACGAAGAGTTCAACCGCGCGAAGGAATATCCTCTGCTTCTTTCCTTGTTCAATGTTTACAAGGTGGGGCCCGATAAACAATGTTGTGTCAGAGTCAGCGCGATAGATATTTATGCCCAACACGACATCTTTAATATTGCATGAAAGGACATCGAACGAGAACTCTCTAATCTCTGTAGGGCGGGCGATGGTCAATGCCGTCCCTATCTCTTGCCCTATTTGGGCGGGAGTGAACTGCATCCCAATACCAGGCACACGTGTGCCTCGGCTGGAGAGTTTCTTCTCTTTCTGCTTGCCTTGCACTGCAACCTCCTTTAGTTGCTCCTCACGCTTGGAGGGATGCATGCCCCACTCGGAGAAAGGCACACTTTGATTCTCTGATTTCCCCTCCGTAAAAGGTGTGTTCCTTGCGAGGAATGTATTGTCCATAACGAGAAGGTTTAGTTTTTGACCTGGATAGAAAATCTGCTCTATATACGCTTCGCACAAGGAACCGTCTGCAAATATAGCACGAATGGTTGCTTTGGTCGGTTTGTTGATTTTGGTGGAGTAATTGAATTTCCCATCCTTAACAAATACTACACATTCGTTTTTTTGATTGATCTCGTCTACTCCATCTTCTAACGTAATCATATAGGCAACATCCTTGATGTCGGAAGAAACATGTCCTTCAAGAGCGAAGTTAACGGATGGCCAGGGCCTAGGAGTCGCATTGGCATCAACTTTTTCTACTATTACCAAACCATTTAGCGCCTTTTTATTTCCTGTTCGTTCGTACATTTCTTTTGCAACCTCAAAATCTTCATTGTCTTTATACCATCGTATAGTGTGCGGATAAAGACTTTTTACATGTGGCGCTAAATATTTGTTCGCGACATACACCAAATCATTGTTGTCATAGTTCTCCTTTTTCAGGCGGATAAACTCTTCTTTTTCTACAACTTTGTCATCGTAGATAAGAAGCACTTCGTCGAGACTTTCCACACGAGGGAAAGGATAATTCTGCACAGAATCCGGTTCTACAGGATTGATAATGTTTGATTCCACGGGGTCAGCAATGTCTGGCGTAGCAAACAAACTGAGCGAAACGAGTATCAATGGCAGGATGCAGAGTGCCTTGCAGCGTCTCCACGGATTGAATTTCTTATTCTTCATCATAACGATTCTGCTCTTTATCTTACTGTGGTTGAAATTGTTAGCAAAGGAGTAGGCACTGGTGCCTACAGCAGTTTTGAGTAGTAGAATTTGGTACTGACTGGCCGATACGCCTTGGCGCAGCACGTAGTCGTCGGCCTCGTACTCGTGTACATCGCGGAGACTTGCTCCGAGCATATAGGCGAAGGGGTTGTACCATTGCGCGGTCTGCACGAGTATCAGCAGCAGGATGTCCCATGAATGGCGGCAGAGCACGTGGCCACGCTCGTGGAGCAGTATCTCGTGGCGGTGGTTGTCGTAGTCGTGCTGGCTGATGACGATGCGGCGCATCCAACTGTAGGGCGCGATGTCGCTGGCGTGGCAGTAGATAGTGATGCCATCTTCGCAATCGCTCCACAGACAGCCTCTGCGAATAAGGCGGTCCATACGGATGAATTGTCCGAGGCGGATGGCGATGGCTACAAGTACACCTATTATATATAGGATGCACAGATAGGGTATGGCCTCCATGAAGCTGATGGAATTGCTGCCCTGCTCGGTGAAAGCCACTTGCTGGGGGGCATCTGTAGCACCGAATGCTATGGGCTCGGTTACAGAGAATCCCATGGGTTGAGACTCTTCCACTACTGCGGAGACAATCTCAGAAGTTGTTTGCGGCAAAAGATTATCCGGATGAAGTGCATGGAAATCACAAAAAGGCAGTGCTAAAGAGAGAAGCAGTATAACGATGAGCGTCAAACGATTCTGTCGAAAAAAATGTTCCTTGCGTAGTGTCAAGGTGTAGGGTATATAGAGGAGGGCGAGCGCTATGGTCGACTCTACCAGATGCAAAAGCAGTATATCACCCTTGACGTAGAGATAGTGAAATAGTTCGTTCCACATAATCAGCCCTCCTGTTCGATTAGATTGAGCAACTCCTTTATCTCCTCGGCGGTGAGGTTCTCCTCCTTGACGAAGAAACTGAGCATCGACTTGATGCTTCCGTCGAAGAGGCTCTTCTTCATCTCCTGCATCGTCATACGGGCATACTCGGCACGGGTGACCTTGGCGATGTAGAGGTGGGTCTTGCCCTCGCCCTTGTTCTTGAAATAGTCTACGTAGCCCTTTTCGTAGAGCACCTTCATGTAGGTGGCAATGGTGGTATAGGCCGGCTTGGGCTCTTCGTAACGTTCGAGGATGTCCCATGCACAGGCCGAGTGGTTGATGTCCCACAGGATGGACATAATCTGAAACTCGACCTTGGTGAGTGTGTTGTCTTTACGTCTCATACGATAGTGTGTTTAATTGTCTCTGTCTGTAGCGCTATGGAGCTGCAGTCTCCCTTTGCCATGGACAAAGTAAACACGATTCCTCGAATATCGTAAAATATAAATATCGAAAAGTTTCGATTTTGATGCGTATTTAACATTTATTCGTAGAAATAGAGAATTACACGCACTAAAAGCGGCTGCCCGATGGGGCAGCCTCTTCGCTTATATCGTATCAAGTCTATTACTTCTGTCGTATATAGATATTGATAGGAGTACCAGTAAAGTTCCAGCGCTCGCGAATCTTGTTCTCAAGGAAGCGCTTGTAGGGCTCCTTCACATACTGCGGCAGGTTGGCGAAGAACACGAACGAGGGTACGCGGGTGTTGGGCAACTGCATGCAGTACTTAATCTTGATGTACTTGCCCTTGTTTGAAGGGGGAGGTGTAGCCTCGATGATGGGCAGCATCTCCTCGTTGAGTTTC
>JBGVOS010000050.1:0-4218 GCA_045126595.1 Bacteroidaceae bacterium
CGGGCTCGTAAGAAAGGCCTAAAACTTCTGTTTGCACGGATCCAAACTGCAATTTGTTCACTTCCAAACTCCAGTTTGTAGAGCTACAAACTGGAGTTTTTGTTAAGAAAAACTGCAGTTTGGATACTTGCAAATAACCCCAAACGATTCTATGACACTAAAAAAGTTTTAACTGAAGACCGCGATTACCTCTGATAACCCTCTTCATAGCTATCGAACGTCACCTCTTGTTGTGCCCCACATTCAGCAACGACAGTACAGATAATCTCTTGCTCATCAGGTGCAATGGCACGTTTCCCCTTGCGCATATCGTAGTAAGCATTGCGCCCGAAGCGGGAAATCAGCTTATGCGCCACAGTTTCAGACACATTCACCGGGAGACTTCTTATCATCCGCACGAAACCGCGAGCATACATCACCTTCTCGGCCGAGCGGTACATGGGGCAATCACCCCAAATACGCAGGGCTTACGATCTGCCATGTTTGCACCTCGTCAGGCATCATCGCCACGGCCACGTGGCGCAAGCAGTTTGCCGCCTTCGGACAGTCGTTCTTGATGCAGAGTGTATAGTTCTTGAAAAGCTCACCATTTGTCTTTGTAGTCGTCAACTGTGCCATATCATATTAGAATTTAAGGATTGGTTTGATATTACAAATATACGAAGATTATGGGAGAATGGCAAATATCCACCTCCATACTTCTTTTCCTTTTGCGACCGATACCCAGCAATGGGAGTGTCTGTCGGCAACATCCATGTTTGCTGCAAGTTACGAGTGGATACCGACACCTTGGCCCAAAAAGCCAAACTGCTTCTATATATCTTATGGTGCAGCAACCTATAAGGCCCTCAAAGTACGTCTGCGCCTATTCTTTTCGAACTTTACAGGTGCTGCGATTTTTATAATAGTTTGCTGCAACTTTGGGTGAAAAGATGTACCTTTGTAGACATATAATAAACAACAGTATGAAAACATTGAAATATCTTCACGGACTCTTAGCATTGATGCTGTGTGTTCTGTTCGTTTCTTGTGAGGAAGAAGGGAATGACGATTTCGTTCCTCAAACATACAATGTGAGTGGCAAGGTCGAGAAGGGTCCATTTGTAAGCGGTTCAGCTATCACCATCCAGCCGATGAGCGCTCAGATGCAGGCTCTGGGTACGATGTATACTTCGACGATACTGGACCACTTGGGTAACTTCTCTTTCGGGTCAAAGTTGTTTGAGTCGCCCTACGCAGAACTTACAGCCAATGGTTATTTCTTCAATGAAGTGACTGGCGCTTTGTCTTCGGGTACGCTTTATCTTCACGCTATTGTAGATTTGTCGAAGAGCGCGACGGTAAATGTAAATATCCTCACCCACATCAAGTATCAGCGAGTGCTGAACCTCATCGCACAGGGGAAGACTTATACAGAGGCCAATGCACAGGCACAAGAAGAGTTGTTCAAGGCCTTTGGGTTAGAGAAGTATGCGAGCAAAGATGCATCGCAATATTCAATTATAGAGGGAACGGAAGAGTCGGCAGCTCTTATTGCCATTTCTTCGTTAGTGTTGGTCGAGCGCACAGAAGCTGCAGTGACTGAATATCTTGCCCGATTGTGCCGGGAATTTGGCAATGAGGGTGTATTTTCCGATGCTACAAAGATACAGATTAAGTCTGACCGCGAGAAACTTGCCGACAGGCTATCGGATATCCGATACAACATACGTTCTCGTTACAATGATTTGGGAATTGATGTTGAAGTGCCGCCTCTCGCCCCTTTCTTCGACTGGGATGACGATGGAGTTGTGGGTAACGAAACATTGCAAGAAGGAGAAACCATCACATTGGAGAAGAGGTTGCTCGAAGTTCCCAGTGAAGGCGGAACATACACCATTAAAATAGATGCACCGATAGATGTGTTCCTGGAGGCCCAAATAGAATCCCCTGAAGGCCCTAGTGATAATATCTATTATGACTCGCAGTTGTATAAAGAATATCATAATCCCAATTTGTCTTATACCGCAAACATCAGCGATAACGTTCTTAGCATAAGAATCAATCCCGCTAATTCGCGTAGCCAAAAAACGGCTTATGTGTACTTGTATGATTTCTTAGGCAATATGCTTGACACCATAAGCATCAAACAGGATGGAGCGATGAATATAGAGATACCACAATTGGGCGAAGGCGGTTTTCATGTCGTAGCTTCCATGTTCTCTGAGTTAGCAGAGGCTGTATCGTACTTCAACCTCATGGAGCAATGGTATCATTACAACGAATTGACACAAAGTGTTGACAGGTTTGCTTTGCCAGATAATGGCATCATCGCTAATATGTGGGAATGTTTCTACAATGCCAACAATAGAAATTTGCAGATTCGAAATGCCGACAGACAGGCGCTTGGTGTATATGGAGAGATTCTTGATGTCTTCAGCGCAATGATATATTATAATATGGCAGTTGCTTGGGGTAATGTACCTTATATTCTTGATTACGGCATGATAATGAGCGGAGATATCTATTTCACACGCACAAACCAGGATGATATATTGAACGACTTAACGCAGAAATTAGCGGTCGCCATTGACATACTTGAAGACAAGAAAAATGAATCGTTGAATCTCAAGGTTATGGACGACATGAATAAACTCTTCTTCGTGTCTAAAGATGTTGCACGTATACTTTTGTCCAACATATATATGTATCGCGGCAAGTATGCTGAAGCAAAAGCTTTACTGCTTGATGTCATTGAAGCGGGATTCTATACGTTGGACAACTCCAATTACAGCACCGTTGAAACCATAGAGCGCCTTTCATCTGAACGCACGAGCAGTGAACTCATCTTTGCATTCGATGCAAGCGGAGGCACACGATCGACTCGCGCAACGGATATTGTCATTCGCCAACCTCTGGTGGTACCGATGATGACCTATACCGATGTATTGCTCTCGTATGCCGAATGCCTATATCATGAAGGCAGCAAAGAGGAAGCCAGTAAATATCTCCGTCAAGTGGTGGATGCTAAAGGCATCGTCGTTTCAGGCGATTCGTTTGATGGAATCAAAGATGCCCGCCAGCAACTTCTACTCTATAGCATCGGCAACTTCGCGTTCTATAAGCGCAACGGCATTGTAACGGAAGAATTGGGTATCAAAGAGTACCAACAACTTCTCCCGATACCACAGAGCGAACTTGATTGCAATCCCAATATGACTCAGAATAAGGGATACTATTAAAGTTCGACAATACACCGACTACAGCTTTATATTATCACATCTTTTTGTAATTTTGCACCAAACAAATTCCTATAAAAAAAGAATCAATATGAAACACTATTTTTTGATTGCAGCTATGTTTGCATTAGCATTTACATCGTGTGGTTCCAAGGACTCGGGGAGCAAAACGCTGATTTTGTATTATTCGCAGACCGGCACTACGGAGAAGGTGGCGCAAGAGCTTCAGAGCAAGCTGAATGCCGATATGGAGCTTATTGGGTTGGAGAATCCCTATAGCGGCACATACGGCGAGTCGGTGGCGCAAGTGGCTAAGGAACGCGAGAGCGGCGTGTTGCCGGAACTTCTTCCCTTGAAGGCCGACATCGCCAAGTACGACACCATCTTCCTGGGCTACCCCATCTGGTTTGGCACATACGCCATGCCCATTGCATCGCTGGTCAAAGAGTATGATTTTGAGGGCAAGCATATTGTGACCTTCTGCACCTTCGGCAGTGGCGGACTTGAAGCGGCCATACAGGACTTGAAGAAGGCACTCCCCAAGGCTCAGATTGCCGAAAACGGCTTCGGCATCCGCAACGCCCGAGTGGGAGCCACAACCAAGGAGTTGAACCGCTTCCTGGTAGAGAACAACTATATAGAAGGCACCGTAGAGGCTCTGCCCGGCTACTCCGAGATGCGCCCCGTGACAGAGGAGGAAATACATATCTTCGATGCAGCCTGTGGCGATTACCAGTTCCCGCTGGGCACACCGGTATTGGCAGGCAAGCGTGGCACCTCAGAGGGTGTCGACTACATCTTTGAAGTGGAGAACAATGGCGCGAGCAGCACCATCTATGTGACCGTAGCGGGCACTCCCGATGCGAAGCCCGAATTTACCAAAGTGGTAAGATAACACGCCAGCGGGACAATCTATTGTCCGCAGCGACCAAACACAGAGAGCGACGGCAGACACCTGCCGTCGCTCTCTGTATCTATCCCGTTAAAGTAACGAATGAAA
>JBGVOS010000051.1:0-7704 GCA_045126595.1 Bacteroidaceae bacterium
ACTTATGTTACTTACAAAGGAACAAATTGCTGAGTAAAATTGTGGACGATGTCAATCTCTATTTAAGTACATTGCAAGAACTCCTTCGTCCCCTTTTCGGTAATTTGGCATTATTCTATTCGGCAAAATGGCATCAGCTTGCAATATCTTATGATATCGTATTGAAAGATACTCCATAGGAACCATCTCATTGGCTTAAAAGATGATATCTGCAAGGGATGAGTCGTAGCTCATAACAAGCAGATTGCAACTCCACGCAAAACTGCTACAGCCTGTTGCAGTAATTCGTTATACTCTTCTTCGCAGAATGGCCTTGTAACGGTTAAATCCTTCATAGTATAGCCTCTCTGTTGCTTAAACTAACTATAAAGATATAAAAGTTTTTTGGTTGTAACACTAATCAACCAAACTTAAATGCTATAGGGTGATATTGAATTCAGTTCAGACTACTGCTCAATTTACGGCAATTTATGTTCGTAAGAGAAGACGAATAGGGGAATCCTTGCAATCTTCCCGTCCAATCCCCAAGCCAAACGAAAAGAACGCAGCCACGAGCGATTAGGGAAATGCAAGAAGTAAGCAAAACGTGAGTTTTTGAGTTAATAAGTTTTTTAGTTTGGTAAGTCTATACCTCCGATTTCCGTACAGTGTAAGCAAATCGTAGGATTTGCCTATCAATATGCTACAAAAAATCTGTACAGGATTTCCGAGCGTTTCGTTCAAGACTTAGCGCCATAGCACATCAGGGCATTCCCATACCCACAAATTCCACTCTAAGATTTTCGAAGAATAGCGCAGGCGTACTTCGAAGGCCTTCTGTGGAGTTTATAGCCTAACATCCCTTACTCGTTACGCTGATTAATCAAGTTCACCACCACCTTTACCATCACATCTTTCTCCTCGGTCTTGCTCTCGGCAATCATAAGGGTGAGGGCCACGAGGGTGTTGTCGGCCAAGCGTTTGGTGCCATCAGGGCGGTAGAGGATGCGGTTTCCGTTGAGGAACCAAAGGAAAAGGGTTGCGGCTATTCGTTTGTTACCATCACTAAACGAGTGATTCTTGGTAACAAGGTAGAGCAACATGGCTGCCTTCTCTTCGACAGAAGGATATAGTTCCTCTCCACCAAAAGTTTGATATATCTGCCCGATACTACTCTTGAAAGAGTCATCCTTCTCGTTGCCAAACCATCGGCTGCCGCCAAACTTCTCGCGCAGGCGGTCAATCTCTTTCATGGCACCTTCGTAAGTGGCATGGAAGGGTTCTTCGCTTGTGATGCGGTCTATGGTGAGGCGCTCGTAGTCGTAGTTGTCGAGTGTGTCGAGGGCATAGGTATAGTCTACCACCACATCGAGCAGGTCTTGATTCTCTTGCTTGCTCAACTGCTCCTGACCGCTTATCGTACGACCCAGTATCTGTACCAACTGGCGTAGTTTGGTGTAGTGCTCCTGCACACGACGCTCATTCACGGCATAGCCCTTGACGAGATATTGCTTCAGTACGCGGTTGGCCCACTGGCGGAATTGCACGCCGCGCTTAGAATTGACACGATAGCCTACAGAAATGATCATGTCAAGGTTGAAATAGGGAATTGTACGTGTGACGCTTCTGCTGCCTTCGATTTGAACTTGTGCAATTTTTGCACAGGTTGCTTCCCGGTCTAATTCCTCAACCTTATAAATGTTGTTGATGTGGCGTACGATTGATGTTCTATCAGTGTTGAACAATTCAGCCATTTGCGCCTGCGTGAGCCACACAGTCTCATTCTCCATACGGACATCAATCTGTGTCTGTCCATCTTCGGTCTGGTAGATGATAATCTCGTTTGTCATACCTCGCACATTAAAGATATGCAAAGATACTAACAAACGAGCGAGAAATGTCAAGCTTGCTTAGATATTTTTCAAAGCGAGTGCAGTATATCTTCGCTGTTTACTGCAAAGATAATGATATTTCCGTAACTGCAAGTTTGTACCGATTATTAATCTGTGAGTTTGCTCGCTAATCCTTCATCCTTGCGATATTAATCAGCTTTGCATCTTTTAATTAGGCTGCGGCTCGGAACCTTTAGGTCGCTGGCCGTAGGGAAAAGCAAGAACTCAAAATAAGTTTTGTTTTTCTCTCGCCTGGCACTAATTTTCCCGCCCAATCCCCAAGCCAATCGAGAAGGACATAGCCATAAATAAAGAAACCGCCTCAGATCGATATCTGAAGCGGTGTTTATGTTTTACGCTGTAAATACAACTTCTTACGCTCCATACATGCGGGCGCGCATCTCTTTGATCTGGTCGCTGGTGATGTATTCGTCATATTCCATCATCTTGTCGATGATGCCATTCGGAGTGAGCTCGATGATGCGGTTGGCCACGGTCTGGATGAACTCGTGGTCGTGGCTGCTGAAGAGGACATTGCCCTTATAGAGCTTCAGGTTGTTGTTGAATGCCTGGATGCTCTCGAGGTCGAGGTGGTTGGTAGGTGTGTCGAGGATGAGGCAGTTGGCATTCTTCAATTGCATGCGGGCAATCATGCAACGCATCTTCTCACCACCCGAGAGGACATTGGCCTTCTTCAACACCTCCTCGCCGCTGAAGAGCATACGGCCAAGGAAGCTCTTAAAGTACACCTCGTTGCCTTCGCCAAACTGGCTGAGCCAATCAACGAGGTTGAGGTCGGTGTCGAAGAACTCAGTATTGTCGAGGGGCAGGTAGGCGGTGGTGATGGTCACGCCCCAGTCGAAACTTCCGGCATGGGGCTGGCGGTGGCCATTGATGATCTCGAAGAGGGCGGTCATGGCACGTGGGTCGCGGCTGAGGAAGACAATCTTGTCGCCCTTCTCGACGTTGAAGTTCACATCACTGAAGAGCACGGTGCCATCCTCCATCTCGGCACGCAGATCGTTGACTGCCAATATCTGATTGCCCGGTTCGCGCTCGGGAGTGAAGATGATGCCGGGGTACTTGCGCGATGAGGGTTGGATGTCCTCGACATTGAGCTTCTCGAGCATCTTCTTACGGCTGGTGGTCTGCTTGCTCTTGGCCACATTGGCACTGAAGCGGCGGATAAACTCCTCCAGCTCCTTGCGCTTCTCCTCGGCCTTGGTCTTCTGGTTCTGCGCCTGGCGAAGGGCGAGCTGAGAGCTCTCGTACCAGAAGCTATAGTTACCGGCAAAGATGTTCACCTTGCCGAAGTCGATGTCCACGGTGTGTGTGCACACAGAGTCGAGGAAGTGACGGTCGTGACTAACCACCATTACGGTGTGCTCGAAATTGCTCAGATACTCCTCGAGCCAGGTTACGGTCTCCATGTCGAGGTCGTTGGTGGGCTCGTCGAGCAGGAGGTTGTCGGGGTTGCCAAAGAGGGCCTGGGCCAGCATGACACGCACCTTCTCCTTACCGCTCAGCTCGCTCATCAACAGATAGTGCTTGTCCTCCTTGATGCCCAATCCGCTGAGCAGGGCGGCAGCGTCGCTCTCAGCATTCCAGCCTTCGAGTTCGGCAAAGCGCTCCTCCAGTTCGGCTACCTTCAAGCCATCCTCGTCACTGAAATCAGGTTTGGCATAGAGCGCATCGCGCTGGTTCATGATGTCCCAAAGCACGGTGTGACCCATCAGTACGGTGTTGAGCACGGTGTGCTGATCCCACTTGAAGTGGTCCTGGCTGAGCACCGAGAGACGCTCGTCGGGGCCAAGGGTCACACGCCCCTTGGTAGGCTCCAGCTCGCCACTGATAGCGCGCAGAAAGGTGGACTTGCCGGCTCCGTTGGCGCCAATGACCCCGTAGATATTTCCGTTAGTGAACTTCAGGTTGACATCCTTGTACAACACTCTTTTTCCAAACTGAATCGCCAAATCTGATACTGTAATCATATTGCTGTAACTTTATTTGCTATATTATGTCCATCTTTTTCTACATCGTGCAAAGGTAGGGAAAAATCGTGGTTTGACCTAACCTGAAGGGGGATATTCTCCATCTACCGCCCAAACTCCGACCGCGCCATACGGCAACCATTTACATTCAAATGGGCCGACAGAGGGTGTCAAAGGACAAAAAGTCGTTCATATTCCTTCAAAGTTGATGGTGAGTTTTTTCATTTTCTTCAAAAAATGCGTAATTTTGCCTCGGATACAATAAACAGCCTTAATAATTATGAGTAGCAATACACGAAGATATCTCCTCACGGTGGTGACCCTCTGCATGGGGCTCGTCACTTTTGCCCAAAACCAGACGCAAGCCCGCAAGTGGTTCGTCGAGGGAGAGTATGCCAAGGCCAAGCCTGTGTTTGCCAAGTTGGTGAAGAGCAACCCCAAGAGCGGCAGCCTCAACTACTGGTATGGTGTATGCTTGAACGAGACGGGCGAGCACGACAAGGCTCTACCCTACCTCAAGAAAGCCGTTGACAGCAACGTGGAGAATGCCTTCAGGTATATAGGAGACTATTATCTGCAGGACGGGAACTACGAAGAGGCGCTCGACTACTACGACACCTATTTGGAAAAGGTGGAGCCTACGGACACGATGTTTGTCGTGTATACCCGCCGCGCCGAACGTGCCAAGCATGAACTGAAGTTCTACAAACGGGTAGAGAAGGTGGTGTTCGTAGACAGCATGGTCGTAGCCAGGGACAAGTTCCTGATGACCTATATGCTAGGAAAGGAGTGTGGCGACATTGACTGGACGCGCAATATGCTGGGTGGAAACACCTCGGCTGAGGGCACGGCCTACCGCACCGAGATGAACGACAAGATCTATTACAGCGATGTGGACGCCAGTGGACGCATGCAGCTCTACATGTGCTACAAGATGCTCGACAGCTGGAGCAAGCCCACCGCCCTCAATGGACTCCCCGAAGGGGATAGCAATTACCCTTTCCTGCTGTCCGATGGCGTTACCATCTACTTCGCCAACAACAATCCGAACGGGCTGGGCGGATATGACCTCTACATCACACGCTACAACAGCGAGACGGACCGCTACCTTATGGCTGAGAACCTGGGTATGCCCTTCAACTCACCGGCCAATGATTACATGCTGGTCATCGATGAGGTGAACCGTATCGGATGGTTTGCCACCGACCGCAATCAACCCGAAGGCATGGTGTGTATCTATACCTTCATCCCCTCGGAAACGAAGCAGTATTACAAGTACAAGGAAGATTCCTTCGAGACCATACGACAAGCAGCGCAGATACAGAGCATAGCCGCCACACAAACCGATCAGGAAGCGGTACGTAAGGCGCAGCAGGTACTCTTCAAGTTGGGATTGGACGCTCAGATGGAAGACAAGAAGAACGACTTCACCTTCGTCATTGACGACTTCACCGATTATCATTCGCTGGACAACTTCAAGAGTGCCGAAGCACGCCAGCTCTATACCGACTGGAAAGCCAAGCAGGAAAAGCTGGCCAAGCTTGGCAAGGAACTGGAGGAAAAGCGTAGCCGCTATACCCACTCGTCGAGCAGTGAACGCCGCAAGATGACCGAAGAGCTGCTGCGCATGGAACAGCAATATGAACAGCTCGAAACGGAGGTCATGGGTATGCCCAAAGCCATACGTAACCTTGAGATCAGCTACATAAAGAACAAGTAAAATCGTACACGCCATGTCAACCTATTACGCCCCTTCCGAACTCATTATCAATGAAGACGGTTCTGTATTCCACCTTCACCTTCGTCCCGAGCAGTTGGCCCGCAAGGTGATTCTCGTAGGTGACCCAGGGCGTGTGGCTATGGTAGCGGCCCACTTCGACAACGTAGAGTGTGACATCGCCAGCCGCGAGTTTCACTCAATCACCGGCACGTACCAAGGCAAGCGCATCACCGTGCTCTCCACAGGCATCGGATGCGACAATATAGATATTGTAGTCAACGAGTTGGATGCTTTGGCCAACATTGATTTCGGGACTCGAACACAGAAGGAAGAGTTCTGTCAGTTGGAGATGGTGCGCATCGGCACTTGTGGTGGTTTACAGCCCCATACTCCCGTAGGCACCTATATCTGTTCGCGCAAGAGCATCGGCTTCGATGGCCTGCTCAACTACTATGCGGGGCGCAACGCCGTGTGTGACCTCGATTTTGAAGCTGCCTTCACTCGCCACATGCAGTGGAACCCGCAGAAAGGTGCTCCCTATGTCATCGACAACGATGCATCCCTGCTTGCTCGAATCAATCAGGGCGACATGGTGGATGGTGTCACCATTGCTGCCGGAGGATTCTTCGGCCCACAAGGACGCAAGTTGCGCATTCCTCTTGAGGATCCCGAGCAGAACGAAAAGATCATGTCCTTCGAGCACAATGGACATCTTATCACCAACTTCGAGATGGAAGGCTCGGCCCTTGCCGGACTCTCCCGCCTCCTCGGGCACAAGGCCATGACTGTGTGCATGGTTATCGCCAACCGTCGCGCCAAGGAGGCCAACACGGCTTATAAGAACAGCATTGATGACTTGATACAGAAAGTATTGGAGAGAATATGATATATAGTGTAGTGTGTAGAGCTTATGCAGCAGAGCTGCAGGTTACCAAACCCTAAACTCTACACACTACACCCTAAACACTAAACTCTACACACTAAACACCCCCATGGAACCTACCTTCTCCTACCCCACCTTCGACAAGGCTGCCCGCTACGAACAGTTCATCCGCGATTTTCTGCCCTATATCTCCGATGAGCACGAAGAGGTGAGCGTACTGGCCAACACTGCGGCCGCCTTGCGTCAAGCTTTCGGTTGGTTTTGGATAGGCTTCTACCTCGTACGCGACGAGCAGCTCATCCTCGGCCCCTTCCAAGGTGATGTTGCCTGCTACCGCATCCGCAAGGGCCGCGGCGTATGTGGCACCGCATGGGCCGAAGCTACCACCCAGGTAGTACCCGACGTGGAGCAATTCCCCGGACACATCGCCTGCAGTGGCCGTTCACGCTCCGAGATCGTGGTGCCCCTCATCGCCAATAATGCGGTGCATGCCGTACTCGACATCGACAGCGACACCCTTGCCACCTTTGACGATACCGACCGACACTACCTTGAACTTCTATGCAGACATCTTTGCGAAACGTTATATAAATAGATATATTATAGTACTAAACAAACGCAGCAAAAGCATTGTTAAGGGGAGAAAAATAACCTAAACTAAATGATTGCTGTATGTCACTCAAAACTTTTCTTTTCCCCACGTATTACGATGAGAGTCGTGCCTACTCAGTATTACTACTCGTTATGCGCATCTTCTTTGGGATACTTTTCCTCAGTCACGGTTACAACAAACTGATCAACCATGCTGAAATGTCCTACCTCTTTGCCGACCCCTTCGGATTGGGCAGCATCATCTCCTATTGGATGGTAGTTTTTGCTGAGGTGGTATGTGCGTTTGCTCTCATCTTCGGCATACTGCAACGTATCGTACTCATCCCCATGATAATCACCATGTGTACTGCATTCTTTGTCGTTCACGGAGGCGATGCCTTTTCAATAAAGGAACTTTCATTCATCTACCTCATCGTTTTTGCTGTACTCTATATCACAGGTCCCGGAAAATATTCATTTGATGCAATTATAGGAAACTATATTGTGAGTAATAGTAACGAAGAAATCATTGTATAATCAAGATTTATCCGTATATTCGCAGAATATTATACAAAATAGAAACACCAACACAAAAACCTATTATGAACCGAACCAAACACGCGCTACTTATGGCAACAACCATCGTGG
>JBGVOS010000052.1:0-11419 GCA_045126595.1 Bacteroidaceae bacterium
CTCTATATGGTCAATCACATAACTGCCCCCCGAGGCACCGTTAAAGTCGTATACGAGCCAAGCAAGGCCGCCAAATATACTAAATGCATAAATCCGGCTACCTTCAGCATAAAACATATACCCCGGAAACTCGGCACAGCAAGTATAGGACACAGCACGTTGGAAAGTAGGGTCATCTACCTTCAGTTTCCCCAAATCCTTCAAATAACGGTTAGGAGAAGCACCCTCCACCCAGAAACCAATTCCTAAGCGTAACAGCCAACGCCCTCCATCCTCATCCACAAACACTCCCGCGTATTCGCGGGCCTCGGTCTGGCTACGCGAACAGATGTTGGCATAGATACACCGCATACCTACATTGTCCGGGTCAAAATACCCACCCTTGACATACTTCATCCCCGAAGTATTACGCACCGTGGTAAGAAAAGCACTGGTAATTTCATAAAGCGTATAGAAACACTGATTGCAATTGTCATACAGCACCATACGCGCAACAGAAACGTTGTCGTCACCGAAATTCGCCTCGGGCGCAATCTCATACGCGCCCGACGAGACATTCATTGCAGGACGTACCTGCATGCTGGGAGGATTGCTGTTTATGGCACGGTCATACACCAAGCCCCCATCCACCAGATACTCGCGCATGGAAGAACGGAAATAGGCTTGCGGTACATAATCCGCCTTACCAATTCCAAAGAACAAGTCAGCATAGTCGCGCTTATATGCCATAGTCGTATTGTCAAGAATCTTGCCTCCATCCTCATCCTGACACATGACGACAACCTCACTGGCAAGTTCACTCGTGTATCGGGTGAAATACACCTTATGGGGATTCCTACCCAAAGAAGCTCCATTTTCCAACTTTCCATACAGGTCTCGAATCACCTCATTGCGTCCTGGAACCCAAAAGTCCAAGACAGCCTCATCCTCCTCCTCAACAAGAATAAGCAGGCCGTTGGTAAAGTCATTGACCACGTTCAACACAGTCTCCTTCTCATAGAAGATTCCCGTCAAGCGGTCAAAAGCCTTGAACTTCAAATAATGCTCGCCCGGAGTCAAACACACCACGATATTCAGGTCCTTGGTATGAGCAAGCGTATCTACATGAGTATAGTTACTCTTGTTGTAGGTAATCCAATAGAAGTCAAGATGCGAGAAATCTGTTCCACGAAGCGTGCTCACCTGTGGAGTGATACACAACGGATGGTCTACATACACGTTCTCATACCGCTCCTCTATACCCTCTATACACACATCGTTTAATACGACATGGATTTCAGAAGAGTTATCCTTCACACACCCCACAGTAAGAAGCAACACCAATGCAAGGTATAGTATATCATTCTTTCTCATTGCACAAAATCGTTTTTATACATTAGTCTTAAAGTGGAACCCAGTCTGCAGTAACATGACTCTGAGTCTCCTCATCCCACAGCGGATTTCTCAGCAAGGAATTATACACCATTCGACCATAGGCAATATAATCGCCCACCTTGTCCATATCGAAAGTTTCAGGAAAATCAAAGCCCTGCACTTGAATACACAAACGATGCTTCGCTTTGGTATAGCGGCCATAGTACAGCGATAAAGGCATCTCCCAATAATTGGGTTTGACCAACTGCTTCGTTATGATAAGACGGGCTGTAAGCTGTTCGGGGAACCCCAATACAAAATCTGTATTTTCTTTCAAATTCAGAACCAACGCTACAGAACCATACTCCAACGAAGAATCACCATCCATGACAACAACCTCGACCGAAGTTCTCACTGAGCCTGCAGGAAGTGGAACCGCTGTGTTGAGAAGTTTATAGTGAATACCCTCCTGTGCCGTTGTCGCAGAATCAACCTCTACAGAAATATGCCGTTCGTGATCCATCTTCTCTCCTATTATCATAATTGGAATAGCCACCGTATCAATATCTTTCAATCCTGAAGCAAAAGAGTACTGAAGGCTGTCTTTGGACGTTATCTCACTGAAATATACAGCACTCGGTGCCGAATATAGCATATGCTCATCTTCTGTGCAACCGATAAGAAGCAACCCTAGCAGAAGCGAAAGCCATATACTGCTTAAATATTTTTTCATCAAGTTTCTCATTGTTTATCTCTATTATTTTCATTCAGATGTAAAGAATGTATTCTCTATGGGAAGAGGTAACGTATACACAATTCCAGGATTATCTATGGGAGTATTGGAAATCGGGACCTTACTCACATTCATCCTTTTATATGCATAGAACAATTGCCCTTCGGCCAAAAACTCCTTGGCATATTCTTGGAGCAAGCGTTCCTTAAAGTTATCAATGACCAGTTCCTCATCAGGTAGTCCCCTATGATATTGCAACCTATTGAACCACTGGGCAGCCAATTCCATAGTAGCAGCCGTTTCAGCAGCTATAAGATACATCTCTGAGACCTTCAGAATGGGCACACGCTCGCTATAATTATATTTAGAGACCAAATGATACGAGCCACTCTCTTCCAACCACCACTGCTTCCTGTAATCGACACTCAAGGAGAGAGGGAAAATTTCCCCTAACGTAGTGCTGCTAATTGCCAGCATCTGGCTACTGGTGGTCGGTACATAAAAATAATTATCAATGAGATCCTCTTTCATCCCGATGCATTCCAATGCAAAGATATTCTCCTGCACAAAACCATTCTGATCGAGACTACTTAGATCTGCACTGCTGATAAGTGGGAACATATTGGATTCGATAACTTCAGTGGCGTATCCATAAGCCTGCAATCTGTCATTTTCCTCTTCTCGATAGAGCAGGACCCGTGCGAGCAAGGCCGTTGTCGCATAATAGTTGAGGCGAAAAGCGCGTCCTTTCCATATCCCTGTCAAATTCTCTAAATCATAATCTCCATGATGCGGTCCATAGGGATCAACTTCAGCAAGCAATGTACGTGCTTGTTGCAAATCTTCAACAATCCGTTCTAGGACTCCCGACACACTCAGCCTTGGGAACAACTGGTTGGTATAACGATCAACATAAGGAATGGCAGGTTCTGTCATAATAGGACAACTAGAAGGAGCTGGAGCAAACATTCGTAATAGATCATAATGGATTAGACCGCGCATGGCTAGCGCCTCTCCTTTTATCAAGTTATAACTACCCACCGAAAAGACATCCTTTTTCGCATCAATTCGTTCAAGCAAGCTATTCAGATTGGATATAATGTTATACTGCTTCTTCCATATTCCATCTTTTCTGTTCTCTTCGGTCTGATTGGTATAATCATGCTCGTATGCATAACGAAAAGCATTTAAGCTACCTGAAGCTGTCGTATAATAACCACTCAACACATCCATATAGGTGTACGTAAGTTCTGCTCCATACAACTCTGGTTGGGACATCAATGCGTAGCAACCAATAAGCGCGTCACGAAATCCCTGTTCCGTTTCGAACAAGTCGTCAGCTTTCAGTTCCGACTTAGGGGACAAATCAAACCATTTTTCGCAGGAAGTCAATGTGATACATACTATCACAGATATGGCTAATGAAATCTTTCTTATCATATACATCCTTTTATGTTTATTAGAATGAGAGCTGTGCCGAGAGAGAAAAATGTCGAGCAAACGGATAACTTGTTCCCATCTCTCGACGAATGGTAGAGAGACGCAAGAAATCGTTGGCACAAAGAATAACTCTCAAATGCTCTGCTCCTATTTTGCCAATCTTCTTAGAATCAAAGGTATAGGACAAACTTAAAGTATTGGCTGTCATCAAATTATCCTTCTCGATGAAACGCGAAGTAGGCTTCGTCTTGCTCAAATCATCTATACGTTTATATTTAGCCGCCACACCTGGCGTTTGCCAGCGGTCATTCAATGCACGGGCATCCACATTCCCATAAGGGTCTACATTCTCGACCTTGTCCACCAAAGTTTGATTGTAGGCATATCCTCCAAAGCGATAATAAAAATTGGCATTGAGCTCCCAACGTCGGTAATACACGTTGAGCCCGAAGGTACCGCTCAGCCGAGGGTCGGTACTGGCATAGGGTGTATAGTCCAGCTCGCTCCATGTTTTGGTATAAGTGCCGTCCTTGCGAATAAAGATCTCATCGCCCGTAGCTGGGTCGATACCAGCTGAGGGAACCACCCAAATGGTGTTGATAGAGGCTCCCTCCACATATCGGACATAAGGCGCTGTGCTGCCTGCAGCATCGGCCTTCTTGTTGTAGGCACTCAATCCCGAGGAGATACGCTTCAAAACATTCCTATAGTGTCCGCCATTGACGTAGAGGTTGACGCGCCAATCTTTGGACCGGACAATGCCAGCCTTCACCGAGAACTCGTACCCCTTGTTCTGGGTCTCGCCCAAATTCTCCTTATAGGTGTCGAAGCCCAAATAGCTGGCCATGGTGATATCGGCCAACAGGTCTTTGGAGTTCTCTATATAATAGTTCACATAGCCGCTCAGGCGATTATCCCAAAAGGCAAAGTCAAGTCCGAAGTTGTGCTTCTGAGTGCGCTGCCACTTCAGGTTGTTGTTTCCAAAGGCTTTTACAATCGTGCCTATATAGTCCTGATAGGTGAGCTTGCTTTGATACTGATACATCATCATGGACTGGTAAGCATAGAAATTCTGTCCGCCCGTATATCCGGTGCTGAGTCGCAAGCGCAATTGGTTGATGTTGTCATTGGCAAGGAACTTCTCGTTATGAAGGTTCCACCCCAATCCACCACTCCAGAACGTGCCCCAACGCTGGTTGCTGCCAAACTGTGACGAGCCGTCAGTACGCACCGAGCCGTCGACGAAGTATCGGTCGTCGAAACTGTAATTGGCATTGGCAAAGAAACCCATCAGGCGGGTGGTCTGGGCATCGCCTGTGATGGTGCTGCCCTCCTTGAATCCCGTACCGAAAGCGGGATGATTGAGCTGTTGGTTGGGGAAGCCTACCACGGTGTAACTATCGTAGTCCGAAGTGGTCTGCTGTATGTTCCAACCTCCATTCAGACTCAACGCATGCATCCCCCACTGATTGAAATAGGAGATGACGGCACTGCCGTCATAGGACTGTGAGAGGGTGTTCCCCTTGCTGTAACTCCCCTTGTTCGTAGCGGTGCCGATGAAGTCGGTGTGGTCGGCAGGCTTGAACACGTCGCTGCGGCGCGTGATACGCTCTATGGAAAAATTTCCCTTGAACTTCAAGGCAGTGAGGATGTTCCACTCCACGCTGAAATTGTCGATAAAGTCGTCATACACGCTCTCGTCTGTTGTATTCAGCGTGCTGTTGTACAGAGGGTTGGGCACAGACTGGTTGCCCAGATGAGGATTGGCACTCTGGAATGCTGACGGTTTGAGTTTCCCGTTGGCATCGTAGGGATGGTAATAGGGGTTCATGTAGGTGTAGGTGCTGAAGTCGCCGTAGGGAGAGTTGCGGGAGTAGACGTTATCGTAGCTGAGCTCGTTCATGAAGCGCAGGTTCTTGTAATTGTATTGCAACTTGACACTCGTGCCCAAGCGGTTGCGCCCTGAGCCGAGCATCACACCCGTGCTCTGGTTGTAGGTCAGGTTCACCCCATAGCGGAAGCTGTCGTTGCCGCCCTCAAGCTGGAGGCTGTGCTTCTGCCCCACGCCCACGGAGCGCAAAGGCTGGCTCAGCCAGTCGGTATCCACGCCCTGGCGCACGAGCTTGAGGCGTTCGTTGTAATCCTTCAGATATTCCTCCTGCACGTAGATGGCGCTGCTGCCGCGATAGAGCCCTGCGAGACGCTCATACTCGAGCTTGTCGGCAGCACTCAGGAGATTGTACTTGGAGAGGTCCGCCACATCGAAGTCGGCACTGCCGTAGTAGTTCAAGCGCAGTTTACCCGACTTGGGGGCCTTAGTGTCGATGATGACCACGCCATTGGCCGCGCGCGAACCATAGATGGCCGTAGCCGAAGCGTCCTTGAGAATGGAGATGCGGGCCACACGATTGGGGTCGAGGTCATAAATCTTCTCCACGCTCACCTCGAAGCCGTCGAGGATGAAGGTGGGGAGATTGGCACTGCCCTTGAACTCTTGACTGAGACTCGATCCACTGGCATCGGGAAGCGAGTTGGTACCACGCACCTGTATTTCGGGAATCGTATTAGGATCAGAACCCATGCTGAGATTATCCACAATCTTGAACGAGGGGTCCAAGGCCGAGAGGCTCTGCAGTACACTCTGGTTAGAGATGGCCAGCAACTCGTCGCCGCTATAGTTGGTGGCGGCCCCCGTGAAGCTCTCCTTCCGCTGGGTATAGTAGCCCGTCACCACCACATCCTGCATCTGCTGCTCGGCAGGGGTGAGCACCACGGAAATCTCCTCGGTGCGCAGCTTTACCTTCTGCGTGAAATCCTTGAACCCCATGAAGGAGACGACCAAGGTAGGCTGCTTCTCCTTGCTGGTGAAGGAGAAATCGAAATAACCCTCGAGGTCGGTTATCGTACCCTGCGACGGGTCTTCCAGCAAACGGACATTGGCACCTGGCAGGGGTTCATCCGTTGCACTGTCCGTCACGCGGCCACGGACAGAGAAACGCCCCGGAAGGGGCTTCACGATGATGGTATTGTCGGCATACTCGAATGTAAAGCTCCTGCCCTCGAAGACACGCTGCAAGACGGAGGAAACACTCTCCCCCGTGGCCGAAACATCGAAACTACCCACCTGCCCTAAATCTTTGACGTTGTAGATGAAGCCGAGCCCCGTCTGCTGCTGAACAGCCTTGAACAACTGGGCCGCAGTGGTCTCCTGCATATCCAATGTCACCCTCCTGTCCTGAGGACGGCCCTGCGCAAGTGTGCCACCAAGCAGAAGACACAGCAAGAGAAGAGTGCTAACAATTCGTTTCATAGTGTATATCCATTTTGATTTTTATGAAAGATTCATTCCTCCTCACCACGTTTCACAAACAGTTGGCGCCCGGAGCGGTGTGAGGTGAGGTAAGTGGTCTCCTGTAAGATGCGCAGCAGCTTGTCCAGCGAAAGGTCTCGCGAGAGGCAACCGCTGAAGTACTCGTCCTGCAGGCTTTCGTCGGTGAAGATAACCTCAATGTCATACCACAAGGAAAGTTCTGCGAACAACTCGCTGAGTGGGGTTGCCTCAAAGTAATACTTACCCTGTTTCCACCCCACATACAACTCCACGGGCTCTTCCCTCAGAGTGATGCTACCGTCGTGGAGGTCCACATCGGCCGTCTGTCCCGGCACCAGACGAGTATGGCATGTATCGCCATCGATGCTGACAGTGACAACACCCTCGACCAAAGTCGTACGTACATGGTTGCCTGCCCTGGCATGAACGTTGAACTCGGTGCCATAGGCCTTCACGTCAGTACCCGCAGCAGCAACGACGAAAGGTCGTTGACTGTCCGTAGCCACATCGAAATAAGCCTCGCCACGCAGAAACACCCTGCGTTCGCCATGTGTGCCGAACGCAACCGGATACCTCAACCTCGAGTCCGCATTGAGCCACACCTGCGTACCGTCGCTCAGCCTCACCGAGAACTCGGCACCCTTGTCCACAACAATCTCATTGTAGCGTACCTCACATGATGTCGCTGTCATACTGTTGGCAGCTACATAGCTCAACAACCCGTTAGCCGAGTTCAATTGCATACCGTTGGCCTTGCTCCATTCATCCAACTGTCCGTACGGGATGTCGGACCCCTCCCCATCAATGAGCGTCACCCCATAGTCGGTCGACAGCAAGGGGTGGGAAACAGCCTCGGCATAATTCGTTTGGGGCGATTCCGCAACCAATTCTCCCCGAGTGGGAGCAACGGGTTCCTTCACCTGAAACAGATGCAACACAATCACACCAAGAACAAGAATAGCTGCAATGCGCGCCAAATAGGACACATAACTACCGATTCCCCGACGGCGAGACTTCTGCCCCAATCGGCCAACGAATCGTTCTCGGGCCAAAGAGCGCATCTCATCGGTCAAGACATAGCTCTCCCTCTCACAAAAATGCCTTTCAAAAGACTCAAAGTAATGACGATGCTGAGGACTCGCCTCTATCCACTCGCTGAAGCGTACCTCCTCCTCGGGCGTCAAGGTACCCTCCACCTTTTTATATAAAAGATTTATATCCATGTCTTATCGGGAAACCAAATTTACCCTCAAGACACGGAAATCCGAAAAACGTTTACAAAATGTGAAATAAAATTACAAAAACAATGCATTTCGTCACCGTAAAGCGCGGCAAATCACCCTCCTTCAATGCCTCCTTTATTGTATGGAGCGCACGATGTAATTGCGCCTTCACAGTCCCTTCCGAGATACCTAACCGCTCGGCTATTTCGCGAACCTTCATCCCCTCGTAAAACCGCAACTGACAAACCTCCCGACAAGCCTTGGGCAAATTCTCCACTTCACCCTTCAGCACACTATAGACAGAAGCCATCTCCGACTCATCCAAATCCTCCCTTTGGCAGAATTCTTTAATGTAGAGTTCGCGGTTCTGCACCTCCAATGACAAATCACGCAGATAATTAAGACTGCGATTGCGGACAGAGGTACGCAGATAGGAAGCCAAATTCGTCACATTCCTCACATCCGTACGTTCGTAAAGCGTAATCAACACCTCCTGAACGATGTCATCCGCCAAATCATAGTCCAGCACATAGGTATAGGCCAGCTCGTGGAGATGGGCATAGCAGGCATCGAACAGGGCGGCGTAGGCACGGGAGCTGCCGCGAGCAAGACCATCAAGGATAGAGGCGCTTAGGTTCATCAATATATCACGCAAAATAATGTATCACGCCAAATGCGTCAAGAGTGCAAAAATAGACAAAATATCTGAGAACGCAATAAAGTAACGACTTTTGTGTACAATTAACCGAAATTTTGCAGAATCTTAGCTCGCTGCGCAAGCAGAAATTAGGCTGCGCCTCGGGAAATCGCAAATAAATTTGCATTTCCGCTCGGCTTGCACTAATTTTGTCCACCCACACAACAAAGCGCAACCCCATGCCACTGCCCCACGACGAAGACATACTCATCCAGCAACTGCGCAACCCACAGACACGGCGCAGCACATTCTCCATGCTCGTGAAGGAGCACAGCGAGCCCCTCTACCGCCACATACGCCGCATGGTGATGAGCCACGACGACGCCAACGACATCCTGCAGAACACCTTCATCAAGGCATGGACGGGACTCGACGGATTCCTCGGCAACGCCAAGGTAACCACCTGGCTATACCGCATAGCCACCAACGAGACACTCACCTTCATCAGCCGCAACAGCCACAACGAAGCCGTGGAGGACATCGAGGCGTACGCTACACAGCTCGAAGCCGACGAGTGGTTCGACGGCGACAGCCTGCAAGCACGCTTCACCGCCGCCATACAGGCACTGCCGCCCAAGCAGCGACTGGTGTTCAACATGAAATACTACGACGAGATGAAATACGAGGAGATGTCGGCCATACTCGGTACCAGCACCGGAGCGCTGAAAGCATCGTACCACCTCGCCGTGAAGAGAATAAGCGAATATTTTAACGACGACTTTTAAACCATTTCGCAAGGACCGAGTCAAAGAAATACAATAAGGAGTCCCCGAACCCCCAAACAACAGAAAAAAACAACAATGAAAGACGATAGAGAACTCACAGCCCGATGCGGGAAGCGCGACTCCTTCAAGATTCCCGAAGGATACTTCGAGCAGCTGCACGAACAGCTTATGCAGAACCTGCCCGATACACAGCCCGCACCCGCTCCCGCCGCCAAGGTGACCCTCATGGCACGCGTCAAGCCGTGGCTCTACATGGCCGCCACGTTCGTAGGCATCATCTTCATGGTACAAAGCCTCATGTACGTACAGGAAAGCCGCTTCCCCACCGACGGGATGGCCGCCACCGAAGACATCTATACCGACGAGATAGACCGATTCATGTCATCCTCGCTCTACAACGAGTATGTACTCTACTCGTACCTCACAATGGCCGATTATGAATAAAACTCCAAACACTAATCTCTAAACACAAAACATATGAAACGACACATCACCACCCTACTCGTAGGCCTCGTATGCCTCATGGCAGCCGCACAGCAGCCCCAGGGCCAGCGCCCCGAACGCCCCAGCATGACCCCCGAGGAGTTCCAGACCAGGCAGAAAGAGTTCATCGCCCAGCAGGCAGGACTCACCGAGGAAGAGAGCGACGCCTTCTTCCCCCTCTACTTCGAGCTGCAAGGCAAGAAGCACGAAGCCAACCGCAGCGCGTGGAAAGAAGCACGACGCGTGCCACCCCACGAACGCACCGAAGAGGAATGCGACAAGATGATTGACGCACTGGCCGACGTCAAAATCAAGTGTGCCACACTCGAAAAAGAATACCTCGCCAAGTTCAAGAAGATACTCCCCGCAAAGAAACTCATGCGCGTACAGATGGCCGAGGAACGCTACCAGCGCGAACTCCTGCGCGGCATGCAGCAAGGAGCCCCCGCCAAGAGACCCGATGGCAAAAGACCCGAAATGCCCCGACAGGAGAGATGAACAACAACACACTGCACTTCACCGACGCGCAGAAGCTGACACGACCCACGGCCTTCACCACCATGATAAAGCCCGTGGGCTCGCTGTGTAACCTCGACTGCGAATACTGCTACTACCTGGGCAAAGCCGACCTCTACGGAGGACACCAGCCCAAGATGACGGGCGAACTCCTGGAACGGTACATCAGCCAGTACATCGAGGCCGTACAGGTGCCCACCGTCACCTTCTGCTGGCACGGCGGAGAGCCGCTGCTCGCCGGCATCGACTTCTACGAAAAGGCCGTGGCACTGCAAAACCGATATAAGGGCAACAAGCAGATAGAGAACTCACTGCAGACCAACGGACTGCTCGTCAACCCCGACTGGTGCAGCTTCTTCCGCGAAAACAACTTCCTCATAGGCCTCTCCATCGACGGTCCCAAGGACATACACGACGCCTACCGACGCGACCGAGGCGGACACCCCACCTTCGACCGCGTCATCCGCGCCCTCGAAATGATGGCCACAAGCGGCGTAGAGTACAACACCCTGAGCACCATCAACAACCGCTGTGCCGGACAAGGGCGCAGAGTATACGAGTTCATGCGCTCGGTGAGCCGATACATGCAGTTCCTCCCCGTCGTGGAACACACCGTCCCCACCCCATCGGGCCGCGCCGCCATCGTCCCCCCCGGCACCGAAGGAAGCACGGCAGCCCCCTGGAGCATCACCCCGAAGGCATTCGGCAAGTTCATGTGCGACGTATTCGACCAATGGGTCGTAGGCGACGTGGGCGAACGCTTCGTACAACTCTTCGACATCACCCTCGCCCAATGGTGCGGCGTGCAGCCCGGACTCTGCGCCTTCTGCCCCACCTGCGGCGACGGACTTGTGGTCGAGCACAACGGCGACGTATACATGTGCGACCACTTCGTATACCCCGAATACCGCCTCGGCA
>JBGVOS010000053.1:0-7273 GCA_045126595.1 Bacteroidaceae bacterium
GGAGAATGGAATGCGTAAGTATAACTATTCAGACGAAGAGGCTAAGGCTTTTGTCGCTGGTCCTGCTTTTACGGCCTGGTGGGGTATGAATAACCTCGAAGGGTGGGGTGGTACTGCCGCTGGAAGCCTTAATGGTGGCACTTGGTCTGGAGCCGGTGGTGTGCAAGATGATGCATGGTATGTTCGTCAAAAGAATCTTGCGGCTCAAATCCTTTCTCGCCAGCGTGAACTGGGTATAGAACCCGTATTGCCTGGTTTTTCGGGTATGGTGCCTACCAACTTT
The DNA here is from genome assembly GCA_045126595.1 of Bacteroidaceae bacterium. Lineage (GTDB taxonomy): Bacteria > Bacteroidota > Bacteroidia > Bacteroidales > Bacteroidaceae > UBA1189. The sequence continues at coordinate 284 of JBGVOS010000053.1, forward strand.
ACGACGAAGACAGGTGTTGCGACCGATGTCAATGGAGGAAAATGGGCCGGAGGTTTCCAGCGTCCTCGCATCATAGACCCTACGGTTGCACGTTTTGCCGAGATTGCAGCTGATTACTATGCTTGTTTGACAGCTGTGATGGGCAAGAGTAAATATTATTCTATGGACCCCTTCCACGAAGGCGGAAGCATCAGCAGTGGCAAGTATGCCGAGGCCTACAAGGCAATATATGATGCAATGGAAGCAGCCGAACAAGGTTCACAATGGGTAATCCAACAATGGCAATGGGATGGTAATCAGAAACTTTCCCTCAATGCTGTACCTGCCGGTCGCCTTATCGTGCTTGACCTCTTCTCAGATGGCAAGCCTGCGTTTGATGGGTATAATGGCTATGCTCCACAGGATGCCGTGTTCTGTGCTATCCCCAACTTTGGCGGTCGTTCTGGCTTGATGGGACGTCTCAACAATGTGACCGACAATTACTTTGCATACAAAGCCAAATATGCAAGCATCAAGGGTATCGGTACAGCTCCCGAAGCTATCGAGCAGACTCCCGTTACTTATGATCTCATCTATCAATTGCCGTGGATGGGTGAGAAACCCGATGTGAAGGTGTGGGTGTCAAAGTATGCAGCGGCACGCTACGGTAAGGATAACGCTGTGGTAAAGGAGGCATGGGAATTGCTTCGTCAAGGTGTGCTCAACTATGGTGCTGATGCCATCCAGGGGCCTGTGGAGGATGTTTGGGCAGCTCGTCCTAACTTGAATGCCAATCCAGCGAGTGCATGGGGTAAGACTCTCAATCATGCGGGAGGTACGTATACCAAGGCACGCCGACAGATGCTGATAGATGCTGTATATAAATTGTTAAGTCAAGAGGAGGCGCTTGGCTTGAAGGAGGGCTCTATATATGAGAGTAACTACCTGTATGATCTCGTTGAGTTTGGTGGTGCCGTAATGGCCGACTATGCTTATGACCTCTTGCTCGGTATCAAGGCTGCCAAGAATGCAGAAGGCACAGACGGTGCTACCTACAAGGCTCGCCGCGATGCCTTCCTCCAGCTCATCCTGGATATGGATGCTTTCAAGGGAACCAACCTCAACTTCCGTCTCGGAAAGTGGACTCAGGAGGCTCGTGATGCTGCTGCTGAGGTAGAGGGGGCTACTACGGCTACTCCTGACTGGTATGAATTTAACAATGCCCGTACGATTCTTACCACATGGTCGAGTCCCAATACCAATTTGAACGATTATTCCTACCGTTCATGGCAGGGACTTTTGAAAGACGTCTATTTGCCCCGTTGGAAGCATTATTTCGAGAATAATTGTACTGCTGCCGAGTATGGCTGCTTCGAATGGAACTGGGCACATGGCATGACACACTATGTGGGGCAGACTGCGGTGAGCACGACACGGCTTACCGAGGGACAAGCCGGCTATCGCTATAGTCGTGAACCGGAGGGTAACACCATAACACAGGCAAAAGCGCTACTCGATAAGTACATTATCTCAGTGACTATGGCTGATGGCACATACTATGCGTATCGCTATTTGCCCAATGACCTCACGGCTCAAGTGACTATTGTGGCTGAGGCCGGTGGGACAATAGACCTCACGCAATACTTCGGTGAACTTGTCGAGGCGACAGTGGCTGGAGACTTTATCCAAGGCTCCGCTACAGACCTTAGCAAGATAATCGTCAAGGCCGATGCCGCGGATGGAGCACATACGGGTGTCATTACCCTGGTAGATGGAACGGAGCTTACCTTTGCGGTCGTAATCAATCCAAGTTACTATGGTGTGTATAAAATAGATTATAAGAACGGGAGCGCTAATGCTCCTGTTTTTATAGGATATAATGCAGATAAGGATAACAGCAACAATGTGGGGTACAAACTGATTGCGACAGGAACCTATACCGCTGCTGCTGAGGCCGACAAGATGTTTGCTATCGTTCCTGGTGGTGTCGGATACTCGCTTTCGGCGCAAGGGAAGTATTTGAAGTCTCCTACGTTGAACGGTTGGAACCATATCATGTTCTCAGACAATAAGGAGGAGGCTGGGGCATATGTTTTTGAGGAGACAACTTCTGGCTTGTATAGAATCTGTAGTACGGGTGAAGGCATCAAGTATGTGAATGATTATGATTTCCTTGTTTTTGGAAACGATAAAGTCGATAAGCCCGAACTTTCCACTTTTTCTATCACTGCGGTGAATGCCTATCTTTTTACTCTCCCTTCAAGTGGCGTTGCCACATTGTGCCTTCCTTTTCATGTCGTACTTCCCGAGGGGATGTATGCATACGATGTGACATTGGATAATGTTTCTGTAGTGGATAGTGCCGAAGAATATATCCTTGAGATGCAACCCATTGCAGCTCCGGGTGAAACCTTGAAAGCCGGAACCCCAGTCTTGATTAAAGCACCAGAAGGTGATTACCAACTGGCGATTACCATGTCGGGGAATGGAGCTGTAGGTGGCTTGGAGGGTTCGCTTCTACACGGTAATTTTATGGGGCTGTCATTAACCGCCTCTGAAGAATGTGCAATCTTTCGACTAAATGACAATGCAGGTCTTTATCTCATGCAAGAGACAACAGACATCGTAGCCAATCAAGCACGGGTGGAGGTTAGCTCCTCTTTGCCTATGGCCAAGGTAAACTCGCTTGGTTTAGTGTTTCAAACTCCTGTTTCTATAGAGAATGTTGGGGCTACCGATGTCCATCAGGCTGTTTACTCCATAACAGGCATGCGCCTTGCAGGCCCTCAACGCGGAATCAATATCATCAATAATAAGAAAGTAATTGTAAAGTAATATGACACCGAAAGAAACTATCCAAGCACTGCGTCAGCTGATGCAGATCGAAGGGTGGGATGCTATCGTCATCTCGGGCACCGACCCCCACAGTAGTGAATACCTTCCTAAGCGCTGGCAGGTGCGCCAGTTCGTGTCGGGCTTTACGGGCTCGGCAGGTACGGTGGTGGTGACTGCCGACCATGCGGGATTGTGGACCGACTCGCGTTACTTCATTCAGGCCGCGGCGCAGCTTGAGGGTACGGGCATCGCACTTCACAAGTTAGGTATGCCCGATACGTTGGACTATCCCGAGTGGATGGCGGCTAACCTTGCCGCGAACAGCACGGTGTGTGTGGATGGCCTGTGCATGCCGCTCTCTACCGTCCAGTCGATGCATGCGCTGTTTGCACCCAAGGGTATGGCTGTTGTGAGCCGTCCCGACTTCATCGATGCCCTTTGGGCCGACCGTCCCGCACTGCCCGATGCGCCGGCTTTCGAGCTCGGCATCGAATATACCGGCCGCTCGCGTGCCGACAAGCTGGCGTGGTTGCGCGAGGCGATGGCTGCCAAGGGATGCGGCTCTATCCTCCTCAGCAGTCTCGATGAGATAGCCTGGATGCTCAACATACGCAGTCGTGACATCGCGCATACGCCCGTAGTGATTGCCTACCTGTGGGTGAGTGCCGGGCGTGCGGTGCTGTACACCACGGAGAGCAAGTTTGACGCGACGCTCGCCACAGCCCTCGCTGCTGATGGCGTGGAGCTGGCTCCCTATGCCAGTGTTGTGGAGAGTATTGCTGCATGGCCTTGCGATGCTCCTATCTTCATTGATGGCGCAATGCTCAACTATGCGCTCTACGAGAAGGTGACGGAGCGGTTTGGCGCGAAGGTGGTCGATGCCGCCTCGCCCGTGAAACTGGAGAAGGCACTGAAGAACGAGACGGAGATACAGGGCTTCCGCGAGGCCTATCGCAAGGACGGTATCGTGCAGACCCGCTTCTTCCGCTGGCTTGAAGAGGCCTTGGCTCGTGGCGAGCATATCACCGAGATTGATGCCGCCAATAAGCTCATCTCTTTGCGCAAGGAGATGGAGGGCTACCTCGACGAGAGCTTTGCGCCCATCTCGGCCTATGGCGAGAATGCCGCCCTGCCACACTATTCGGCCACGCCCGAGCAGTGCAGCGTGCTTGAGCCGCGCGGACTCTATCTGCTTGACTCGGGTGCCCACTACCTTGACGGTACGACCGACATCACACGCACCATCCCCTTGGGTCCACTCACTGAGGATGAGGCGTTCGACTATACTTGCGTCCTGCAGGGTATGATAGCACTCTCGATGGCTTCGTTCCCCCGTGGCACCCGTGGCTGCCAGCTCGATGTGCTGGCCCGTATGCCGCTGTGGAAGTATAACCGTAACTACGGCCACGGCACAGGTCATGGCGTTGGGCATGTGCTGTGCGTACACGAAGGTCCGCAGGGCATGCGCCAGAACCTGCTCGACCAGCCCATCCTGCCCGGCATGGTGACCTCGTGCGAACCGGGCATGTACTGCGAAGGACAGTATGGCATCCGTCACGAGAACATGATACTGTGCTACGAGGACGAGACGAACGAGTTTGGCGACTGGCTGGCCTTCATGACGCTCACCTGCACCTATATCGACACCACGCCGCTCGTTGAGGAGCTGCTCACCGACGAGGAGAAGATGTTCATCGACTGCTTCAACACCAGCGTCTACGAGACTCTCGCGCCCGACCTCACTCCCGAGGAGGCCGCCTGGCTCAGGACGAAGACCATCGCCTGCCTCTACGAACCGGAAGAGGAGCTGTAAGGAAAAAAGAAAAGGAACTGCAAAACGCAGTTCCTTTTTTTTACTTAAATGACGTGAGTTCGGATTCACGTCGATTGGCCAATCGGGTCGGAAACATTGCAAGGATGAAACCGCTGCTTGCACTAAACAGGCGCCTGTCCCAACCTTTTCCCCCGTGGTATTGTTAGTGTTGTCAGATAACCCCTTAAATCTTTATTTGTATGAAAAGAATATTTTATCTGACTCTTCTGTTCTGTCTGTTGTGTGGTATGTCATCGTATGCCCAGTCGCATCGCTCGGAGCGTGGCAAGGCGTGGCGTATGGAACGAGAACGTCATCGTGCTGAGGACCGCGCCATGGAGCAACGGCAAGATTCGGTAGCCTATCAGGAAGCGCTTGAGGCGCTGAAGGCCGGTAGTTGGGTGCTCGAGGCGGACAATATCAATTTCTTCAGTGGCATCACGCGCTTTGTCTCATCAAGTACGAATTATATCAGTTGTGATGAAGGAGAGGGTACTATACAGACTGCCTATGCCAACTTTACCTATAGCCCCAATGGACTGGGGGGAGTGACGGTGCAGGGCGATGTCTCGGGCGGACGCATGTCGACCGACAAGGATGGCAACGTGTATTACAGTTTCAGCATACAGGGTAACGCAGTGTCGGCCACGGTGTATCTGACGCTGACGGGTGGCACCAACCAGGCGAGTGCTATGGTGAATCCCAATTTCTCGGGGCGCTCGATGACTTTTAACGGTTACCTCGTGCCTTACGGCAAGGCGACGGTGTTTCAGGGGATGCCGCAGTGGTAGTGGATGTAGTATGTTATATAAAAAAGTAGAGGCTCAACATTTGTTGAGCCTCTTTAGTTGCGGAGAAAGGATTCGAACCAATGACCTTTGGGTTATGAGCCCAACGAGCTACCACTGCTCCACTCCGCGATGTTGTTCTTGTCGTTTGACGATGCAAAGGTAGTGCTTTTTCTTTACACTGCAAACTTTTTGTGGTTTTTTTTATGTTTTTGAGCATTTTTTTCTGTTTGGCGTGATGATTTTTTGTATTTTTGTATCCGTTATGAGCAGTGCAACGGTAACAAAGACGATAAACACCTTGATAGAGGCTGCGCGTGTGATGTTCATTCGTTATGGCTATGAGCGTACGACGATGACAGCCATTGCCCGTGAAGCCAAAAAGGGGCGTCGTACGCTCTACATGCACTTTCCGAGCAAGGAGGTGTTGTTGCGCCGGGTTATAGAGACGGAGCTGGACAAGATTCTCGATGCCTCGCGCGCTATAGCGAGTAAGGATATCCCAGCTGACCGCAAGATTATGGAGTTGGTTATCAGCCGTCTCAATAATGTGCGCCATACGGTCTTTCGCAATGGCTCGCTGCGTGCCGACTTCCGGCGCTTTTATCTCACTATCGACGGTATCCGCCGCCATTATGATAAGATTGAAATAGGCATCGTCCGCGGTATTCTCATCGAAGGACGCGAGCAGGGATTGTTCCAGTTTGGTGATGCCGAGGTGATGTCCGAGATTATACACTATAGTATTAAAGGTATGGAGGTGCCCTATGTACGTGGCCTGTTGGCTGGTGGTGTTGATGTGAGGACGCTCGAGCGTCATGCCCGTCAGGTAATATTGCGTGGTTTGGGAATGGATGTTTGAGTGATTGACGATGAATGTTTGACATTTAAAGGGTAACGATTAGCGCGATGAAGGTACTATACGAAGATAATCATATTATTATAGTCAATAAGGCCGCCTCAGAAATTGTGCAGGGTGACAAAACAGGTGACACGCCGCTCTCTGAGATGGTGAAGGAGTATATCAAGGAGAAGTATAGCAAGCCTGGTGCCGTATTTCTCGGTGTGGTACATCGGCTCGACCGCCCTGTGAGCGGGGTGGTGGTGTTTGCTCGTACAAGTAAGGCTTTGGAGCGGCTCAATGCCATGTTCCGTGAGGGTGGACGTATCAAGAAGACTTATTGGGCATTGGTGAAGAACCGTCCCATGGAGCCTGAAGCTGAATTGGTGCACTATCTCGTGCGCAATGAACAGCAAAACAAGTCGTATGCCTACGCAACAGAACGTAGCGGGGCGAAGCGCTCGGTGCTCAACTATCGTCTGTTGGGCAGTATGGATAATTATCACCTGCTCGAAGTGGCGCTGCAGACAGGCCGTCATCATCAGATACGTTGCCAGTTGGCAAAAATAGGCTCACCCATTAAAGGTGATCTCAAATATGGTGCCGAGCGCTCGAATCCCGACGGAAGCATCTCGCTGCATGCACGGCGCATACAGTTCGAACATCCCGTGTCGAAGGTGATGATTGATGTCGTAGCTCCTGTTCCCGATGAACGTATTTGGCAGAGTGCAGAG
>JBGVOS010000054.1:0-11611 GCA_045126595.1 Bacteroidaceae bacterium
GTTGAAGGAGTACAAGAAGGCCGATGAGCGTATGGCCAAGGAGGTCACCGCCGTTTCGGATACCTTCTACCGCCAGTATGCGACGTTGGTGATGGAGTCGGCCCACTATGCCACTGACAAGCTCCTTGCCGAGCGCATCCACAAGGCTGCCACCTATTTCTTGGAACGTCTCGACGAACTGCTGCGCCCTCTCATCGAGCGTGCTGCCCTCGATAGTGACAATCGCGAGATCAAGGAACGCCTCACCGAGGCTACATATAACCTGCGCCAGTCATTCGCGCAGAAACGTCATCTGCTTGCCCGTGTCGTGGAGAATGGCTTCAGCGTGTCGGCCTACCTGAAGGATAAGGCTATAGGCTTGCTCAATGCCGACCAGCCATCCAAACGGGAGCGCAAGAAGAGTGTTTCGCCCGAGAAGATCGAGGTGGACCGCAATGCCGATATCCGCCACCCACGTCTCTTTCATAAGTTGCGCTCATGGCGCAATGAACGTGCCGAGGAACTGGGGCGCCCTGCCTATGGGGTGCTCACGCAGAAGGCACTCATCGGCATCACCAACGAGCTCCCCACAAGTGGTCGCGAGCTTCTTCGCATGCCAGGCTTCGGCAAGAAGTCGCTCGAGATGTTCGGCCACGAGATACTCGCCATCGTGGAGGGGTATATCGAGGATGGGGTAGAGTAGTGGCGGATGGAACCTTCGGCATCTTTCCACTCGGGGTGCCACCCTACTGCTTTTTTATCTCTAAGTTTCGGCTAATCAACGAAGTTGGTGACTTATTTGGTATATATATTATTTTTCACTAATTTTGCATCGTCTGGGGGAGAAATCCCTGGGCCAAGAATGCGTTTCTTGCTTTATCCCGTGTTACGAAATCGCCAATTTCAAGTAGAGGGGTAGGACAAAGCAACGCTCATTCTGTCTTTTGCGTATATGCAAGAGGGTGTACAGCTTCGGCTGTACACATTCTTCCTCTATACATGCGACAGCGTGAGGTATTTGTTTCTCCGTTCATTTCTACTATGGCGTTTGGCGATGCCTGTAACACAATGAGCACGACAAGTCCTTACGCTTTTCTTGTATCATGAACAGAACACATGTAGTATGCTGACTTCGGAGGACTTGTAGGCACAAGCGTATTGATGCAAACAAAATTAAATCACAATTCTCTAAAGTTTTTAGTTACTATGAAAAAGATTTTCGTACTCTTGATGACCTTGGTCGGTGCGACAGCGCAGCTGATGGCCGATAAGGTGCAACCTTCGGTGACATGGCCCGATGCAGGCCGCCCCGAGCATGTGTACATCATGACCAGTGGCAATGGCGTGACTTCCAATGCCCTGACATCCCCTACACAGACGGTTGCCAATTATGGCCAGTTTGCCTTCTATGCCGTAGAGGGTAAGGCCAGTACTTACTACATCTACAGCCATACGGCAAAGAAGTGGCTCAGCTACTCTCCAGCTGCAAGCTACAGTGATGGCAAGAATTTTGTAAAGATGACCGCTGATAAGGTCGAGGGCGCTTATTTTAAGGTCGACAACTATGCCGGTGACAACTACCAGCTTTCTCCCTATACCACATCGGGAGTTGCAGGCACTTATCTCAACTGGCATGGTGGTGTGAGTGGCAATCCCTACGATGGCAACAACACTTTAGGCCTTTACAGCACTAACGGTGCTGGTGATGGCGGTAGCCGCTACACTTTCACTGAGTTTGTCATCGTAGAGCGCACCTACACTATCACCATTCCTGACGGACAGACCATCAAGATAGGTAACACTACCTACGGAAATGGTGATACATATACCACAGAGGGCTCTGTAAACAAGAACGACATCACCGTGGTGGCTCCCGAAGGCAAGTTTGCTGCAGTAGCCATTGACGATGCTAACGGTACCATCAACGTGTACTTTGCTACACTTCCCACACAGCCCGCTACTGTGGCTTACACGAATGCCGTGCTCTATCCCGCACAGCAGGAGGCTGTAGGCACAGCCAAGGCCGAGGAGAAGGAGGGTGTATATACCCTGAGCAACAATGTATTGGCCGCTTCGTTCATGCGTTTGGGCGATGCCATCTATTTCGCTGGTTCTGATGCGATGGATCTTGTAGCCGGTACCGAGCCCTTTACTGTAGCGTTCGGTGCAGGCGATAATGTCCCCGCTTCGGCGATGACACTCAAGAGCCTCGAACTGCAAGACCTCCATATTAGCAATAGTGCCATTGGCGGTGCCGAGCACTTTGCCGGTAAGGCACTCGTAGCCAACTATACCTATACATATAAGGAGAGCACCATCGCCATCGAATGGCGTGCCGTGCTGCGCGACGGTAGCCACTACCTGCGCACCGAGATGGTACTCGAGGGCGAGGATGATGTAGACATGTTCAACGTTATACCTCTTATATATAATGTAGACACCAAGGCTGCTGGATCAACCCCGAAGACCATCGGTAATACCCGTGGTGCCGTGCTCATGAGCAACAAGATCTTTGCCGGTCTCGAGACTCCCACAGCCTACAATACCGTAGGTGGTGCTACGGGCGAGGAGGATAAGTGGAACCTCACCACCACAGTGCCCGACGTAGCACTCACTGCCACCTCATGGGTTCAACTCAAAGATGGCGACAAGGCACTCGCCCGTCTTACCGAGGTAACCGGTGCAGGTTATCAGAACCTCTTGGCCTACGAGCAAACTGGCGTAGAGCTAAAGGAGGGTCAGAAGGTAGAGGTTAAGGTACAATATAAGAGTGGTAATCACCGCCTCAACTTCGGTGGTGCCGACCTGCTCGCGGCCAATGGCGACATCGCTGCCAACGACTATCACAGTGGCTACTCTGGCGGACAGTCTGACAAGAACACCTTTACTTTCATTGCTCCCAACAATGGCACATTCACCATCCGCGTGTTTGTAGAGAACAAGAGCGAGAGCATCGACGCTTCAAGTACGCTCACCACCAAGATCTACACCGCCAAGGAAGGCGTGGTGGTGAACACCGACATCGTAGGCATCCAAGGCCGTTGGAGCCGCAACACCACGCTCGCTGCTGGCGAGACCTGGAAGGTGGCTGCCGTAGTAGGTCTCATCGCACAGGATGGCACACAGGCCAACGCTGATATCCACTCTACTCAGAAGCGCCGCTCATTCCTCGCCTACTCAGAGCGCGAGCGTGCAGTGCCCTGGCGTGCTAACCCCTGCTATATCAGCTGGTATGAACTCAATATCAACCGCAACAACGCAGCTCCCGGTAGCGAGCACACCAACATGGTGGCCGACCAGGTGCTCGACGTGTTGGCCCACTGGAAGAGCGACTTCTATAACCGTTATGGCGTAAGTGCCAAGATGTTCGTTATTGATGATGGTTGGGACACCTATGGTGAGTGGCAGTTCCACTCAGGATTCCCCAACGAGATGCGAGATATCGCCGCTGCCGCCAAGGAAATGGATGGTGCAGGCGTAGGTGCATGGCTCGGCCCGGTAGGTGGCTATGGTCAGAGCGGTAACTACCGTCGTGCTTACTGGAACTCGACCAAGACTGGTGGCATGCAGCTTTCTAACCCTGACTACTATGCAGCCTTCAAGGCAGCAGCTACCAACCTCGTAAAGAATCAGGGTGACAACTACACCTTCTTCAAGTTCGACGGTATCTCTGCTCAGTTCTCGGCCACAGGCCCCGACGCTGGTGACACTGGCAACGAGAATGCTGAGGGCATCATCCGCCTCGAGCGCTTCGTGCGTGAGGAACTCCGCGAGGATATCTTCTTCAACACGACTGTAGGTACATGGGCATCACCCTTCTGGTATCAGATAACCGATGCTACATGGCGTCAAGAGAACGACCACGACCGCACAGGTAACAACAGCATCAACCGTGAAAACTGGATTACCTATCGCGACCGCCTCGTATATCAGAACTACGTGAAGAACTCACCCATCTGTCCCATCAACACCTTGATGACTCATGGATTTATCCTCACAAACTATGGGCCTCCCGCTGGTGACAACCGTGAATACCGCTACGTGCGTAACGAGCTTCGTGCTGCGTTCCTCTGCGGCTCAGGTATGGTAGAGCTCTACAACGACTACGACCTAATGAACAGCATCAACGGTGGTGCCCTATGGGCCGACCTCGCCGAGTGTATCGCATGGCAGAAGCGCAATGCCGACGTCCTCCCCGATGCACACTGGGTGGGTGGTAACCCCTGGACAGGCTCTAAGGCTGAGGTGTACGGTTGGGCTGCATGGAACGGCACCAAGTCGTCACTCGCACTCCGCAACGGTGCAAACGAGGCACAGACCTATAAGTTCACCTTGCGTAAGGCTCTCAACATCCCCGCCAACGTGAAGGGCAGCATCATCCTGCGTAGCGCATTCGGTGACCAAGCTGCTCTCGAAGGCCTCGCCGAAGGTACTGCAATCGACATCGACACCGAGCTCACCGTGAAGCTCCCTGGCAGCAGCATCTATGGCTTCGAGGGTATCGATGCCAAGGCTACCATCAATCAGGTAGAGAACATCACACTCGCTACCGAGAACGACGCGAAGAGCGTAGAGGTAAACAAGACCTTGGTGGTCACCGCTACACTCAACGATGATGTGACCTTCCCCGCTATCGAGTGGACAAGCAGCAATCCTGAAGTAGCAAAGGTGCAGGGCGGCCTCGTAATCCCCGTCAAGGAGGGCGAGGTGACCATCACAGCTACAGCTAAGGACGGCTCAGGCGTATCAGCCAGTATTACTCTCACGGTAACCCCTAAGGTGATGGGGCCAGGTGAACAGGTAACCAGTCTCTCTGAATTGAGCAATGACAAGGTGTATACTTTGCGTAGTGCGCGTGCCTTCTTGCTTCATAGTGAGGTTGAGTCTGTTGCAGGTTCTATCTGTTCAAGTAATGGTAAAAAAGTCGGTGCGGTAGAGTATTCGCTCACTGCCCCCGCCCTTCAGTTTCGTATCGAGAAGCAGGGTGACAACTACTACCTCTATAGCGTAGGCGCAGAGAAGTATGTCAGTGCCAACGGTAACTACGAGGCTACAGCATCTACCGTACTGAAGATAGAGAATGTGGGCGGAAGTTATCCCTGGAAACTTATCCTCGGTAGTAATGGCATGAACTCACAGGATGGCGGACAGACCGACAATGGTATCCTCGTCAACTCATGGACTACCACCGATGCCGGTAACTGCTACCAGATTACCGAGGCTGTCATCGAGGGTGCTGGTGTAGATAACATCGTTGCAGCTCAGACTAATGGTGTCATCTATGACCTTCAGGGCCGCCGCGTAGAGAATCCCACCACGGGCGTGTATATCGTGAATGCCAAGAAAGTTGTGATTAAGTGAGAGCAGAGGTAAGTTTACTTAACTATGCCGAGCGTGAACAACTAAAACGTAGTTAAGGTAATCATAAAGTAAACAATATTCGTGTCATCCTGAGCGACACGTTTCTTCGCTACGCTCAGAATGACACAATAAAGTTTTGACTTTACCCAACAAAAGCACAACATTGTGCACGGTTTTGTGCACGCTTTTCATAGTTAACCCCTATCGCAATCAATGCGATAGGGGTTAACTTGTGCATGCTACGCCGCTTGCCCGAGTTTGGATACCTTTCGGGATGTCTTGCCGTAGACGCCCTGTCTTAAGCGCCCGATGTAGCCCTTCGTGCAGAGGGTGTGAAGGTGTTTCTTCACCGTGCGGGGCTTCATGCCCATCTCCTCGCCCTGCTTGAGCGCCACGGCGGTGGTGAACTGCTTGGGGAGCAGGTTGACGAAGGCTAAAGGACTGATGCATACCACCGTCTTCTCCTCCTTCTCCTCGCGGCGCAGGCGGTTGTAGATGGCCGAAGTCTGCATCACGGTATAGAAGATATAGGCAAGGCCCCAGCGGAGGTCATCTTCCGATATGGTGAAACGTTGCTCACTGAACAAGCCCTCGGCACAGCCCTGTTCGTCGTAACGGCGTAGGATGGCGATAATCATCAGCATACGGTAGAGGTTCAGGCGCGAGCGCAGGATGGGAGCACGGAGGTCACGGTCGGGCTGGGTCAATGCCACGAAGGTCACCATCTGCTCATAGTAGCTGTCGATATACTCGCGTTGGGCATCGCTCAGGACAAGGCGGGGCAGCTCCTCCTCGGGGCAACCATCAAAGGGGCGCAACTCCTTCCATATCGCGGTGAGCACACTGCGGTGATGACCATAGAGATCGCGGAAGGCCTCGGCCGTGGCCTCGTCCATCTCCTTGCGGAAGGTGCTCTTGGCGGGCAGGTTGTGGTAGAGGAAGCGTGTGGAAAGGCCATCCTCGAGGTTGGGGATAAACTCGCACACCGACGACAGGGTACCCGTAGCCGCGAGGGCGAGGCGTGTGTGCTCGATGTGGTAGTCTTCATCGTCGGTCTTGCGGCCCGTGTGGAGGTCTTCCTCGTTCTGTGCAGCGAGGAAGATGTACATGAAGTCACCGAAGGAGCCGCGGTTGGCAGCGCTCAGCTCGGCCAGCTCGGGGATGTGCAGGTAGGAGATATTCTCCCCATTGGCATAGATGAGTCGGTAGAGGTTGGCCGCCGTGGTCTTCGAGGGTAGCTTGTGCATGCGGCGCAGGGGAGCCTGCGGCTCGTCCACCTCCTCGGCAATGTTGTTCACATCTACAAGGTTCGACACATCGCCCTTGGCGGCAAAGTTGAGCTGGCTGTTGCGGCGTGTGTAGCGCTTGTGACGTTTGCGGTGGTCGGCCATGGCCTGGGTGCTCTCCTCGCAGATAATCTTGTTGATGCCATCCACGAGGCTGGCTACATCGCCCACGTATCCCTTGCCCGAGGCCGAGGGGCCCACGCAGAGGTTCATGATGCCGAGCGAGTAGAGTCGCTGGCCGTGGCGCACCCTCACATGGCTCATGGCAGAGCCTATGGTGGCCATGAGGGCGGCGAGGAGCATGGTTCTTATGTCGGCATCATCATACAGCGACAAGGTCTCGTTCATCATCTGGGGCAGACAGCGGGTCATCGTGTCGGGTAGGGGACAGGGCACGATGGTGCCCTCCTCGTCGTAGATGCTGTTCATCAGGTGTAGAGGATTCTCCACGAAGGGTGCGGTCACTTCATTGAGCAGGGGAAACTCCGCCTGCTGGGTCTCACGGAGGAGGTCGGCGTACGTTTGGGTTGCTGAGTTTTTGAGTTCTTGAGTTTGCAAGTTGCTTTCCATAGTTATTGAGTTTTTAGGTTTGTCGGTTTTCAAGTCTGTTTGTGTCATAATAGTATTGTTTTAAGGGTTAGTAAAATCATTTCAAGATTGCAGTCACTCGGCTTGCCGCCAAACTCCCCCTCTGTTTATAGAGGGGGTGTCTCGGAGAGACGGGGGAGTTTCAAACGAAGTGTGGAGCAAATATGATGCTACGCGCGATGCTTGTAACTCCCTCCGCCCTTTGGGCTCGTCCCTCTATAAACAGAGGGACAGTTAGCGGCAATGCCGAACGTTTATGACTAACTCTGCATTCCATGCCGCAAAGATAATACCCCAAATTACATTATGCAATACCCTGATAATCAGTATGTGTAAAACTATTTTTACTCTATCTGTTGCAAATTTCCGCACTATCCATTATCTTTGTTCAGTAAAGTGAAAAATATTTCTACCTGCAAGCGTAAATATTTCTTCCTGCAAATAGAAAGAGCTCTGCCTGCAAGTAGAAAATATTCTGACTGCAGGCGGAAGAATCGGAAGACAAAGAGAGAACCCAATGCCGACAAGGAGTTGGCACCGAAATACACCACCATGAAAGTAAAGAAATCAAAGCACGTACACCACCATCGCGACAGTTATAACTCCGTAGTGCGATGCAACCTCACCCGCCGCCACAAGGTGTCGGGGGCCGATGGCGAAGCCTCCTGGTGCACGGGAGTGTCTGTAGCCTTCCCCCAGAAAATCGATATCGAGCAGATGGCTACCGACATCAGCCATGCCACCACGGCCACGCCCACCGATGTGAAGCTCGTGTGGGATGCCCTGCGCACCGTCATCACCGATGCCCTATGCGAGGGCAGTCGCGTGCAGCTCGACGGGTTGGGCTCGCTCACGATGGAGCTGAGCAGCCATAGCGGCGACGCACTGCCCACGGGAAAGGATGTGCGCATCAGCGGCATCCGCTTCCGCCCCGACAAGCACCTGCTCGACCGCCTGGCCGATGTGAAGTTCCACGTCGAGGGCAAGGTGCGTCAGCCCCTCGCCGCGCTTGAGCTGGCCGATGCGCTGTACGAGCACTTCGAGACGCACGATGATATCAGCGTCCGCGAGTTTGCCCGCATCAGCCACTACGCCATCAGCACCTCGTACCAGAAGTTGGCCGAGTATGTCGCCCACGGCGAGATGGAGCCCGTGCCGCGCATCAAGGGCTGCTTCCGCCCTACACCGGGCAACTTCGGCAGATGAACAAAAAAACTTGTGCACGCTGTAGCGTGCGCAAGTTTTTCATATCGTGCTGAGCATCACGGAAGTTAACCTCGAAAAGCGTGCACAAAACCGTGCACAACCGCGTGCACAAACTTATACCTTCAGGAACACCTGCTGCCTGTACATCCATCGCAGTATGAGGTACACGATGGCGGCGTTGGCCGCGGCGATGAGGGCAGGGTAGAAGTCGCCCGTGTAGGCCTTCAGCCCATAGAGGAACGAGGTGCTGACGCTGCTGAAGTTGATGCACGTGGCCATCATGTAGGCGGCTATGGAGTTGGTGCCGTAGACCTTGAGCCAGCTCAAGCCCTTGTGGTAGCCCTTGCAGTCGACCACCCAGTAGAACAGGGCCATCAGGAGGAAGCACCATCCGCTGCTGACGAGCACCATGGAGCTGGTCCACAGCTTCTTGATGACGGGCATCTGCAAGCCCCACAGCCAGCCGAGGGCGACAAGGGCAAGGCCGATGACGGCCAAGTGGAGGCACTTGCGGAGGGGTTTGCGCCTTGCGTCCTTCAAGAGATGTCCGGCAAACATGCCCGAGAGGGTGGTGACGCCGAAGGTCATGCTGCTGAGCACCCACGTATAGTGGTACCACGGGGCAAACATGACCTTTCCGTCGGCCACGGCAGCACCGTCGCGGAAGCGGCCAAGCACGGTGCGGTCGACCCACTCGGCGAGGTTGCCGTCGGGGGTGTAGCAGCCGCCACCGAAGTCACCCACTTGGATAAACTCCATGCAGGCCCAGAAGCCGACGAGCAAGGCCACGGCTACAGCCACTTGCGTCTTCACGGAGGAGTTCAGGTAGAGCAGCGAGGCGATGAGGTAGCCCATGGCGATGGATTGCAGGGTGTTGGAGTAGAGGTAGAGGCGGTCGGGGTCGAGGCCTAAGAGGTTGCCCTGACACACCATGCCGAGGAGCCACAGCAGCACCACGCGCTTGGCGATGCGGCGGTAGGCCACACCCCTGTTGCCCTCACGCTTGTAGCGGGCAAGGGCGAAGGGGATGGTGATGCCCGACATGAACATGAAGAGCGGCATCACGAGGTCCCACGAGGAGAAGCCCTCCCAGTCGACATGGGTGAAGCATCCCATCACGCGGTCGAACCACGGGGCGTCGATGGCTCCGTCCAAGGCGTGCATGACGGCCTCCAAGCCTACGAGGCAGAAGAGGTCGAAGCCGCGCAGTATATCAAGGGATTCAAGGCGTTTGTTGCTCATAGTACGTGTTTTTTTGTCTTTTCTGTTACAGCCACCCCTTGCCCTGTCTGATGATTTCGGGCTCGCCGTTCACGCAGCTGACGATGGTGCTCTGCTCGGTGCCGCCCTCGCCACCGTCGATGATGAGGTCCACGAGGTCGGCATATTTCTCGTCGATGAGTTCGGGTAGGGTCATGTATTCTACATCCTCATGTTCACCCACTTTGAGGCTGGTCGAGAGTAGGGGAGCACCCAAGGCCTCGCATATCTCGCGTGCGATGTTGCTCGCGGGGATGCGGATGCCCACCTCCTTGCGGTTCTTGAATATCTTGGGCAGTCGGTTGCCTGCCGGCAATATAAAGGTGAATGGGCCGGGCAAGTTGTCGCGCATGAGACGGAAGGTGTCGTTGTCAATCTTCACATATTCGCTCACACTGCTGATGTCGTGGGCCACCACCGAGAGCAGGTGATGCTTGGTGTCGAGCCCCTTGATGTCGCACACGCGCTCAATGGCCCGTTCCTTCAGGGCATGGCAGCCGAAGGCGTAGGTGGTGTCGGTGGGGTAGATGATGACGCCGCCCTGATTCAATACCTCGACGATGCGGTCAAGGTCGCGGCGTGCGTTGTTCTTCTCGTAGAGTTTTATGATCATGGTATGTGTGATTGGCGTTTAACGATGTAAAGATACGTTTTTTTATTATCCGTTGAAACTTTTTTGTGAAAATAGTTGGATTTATCGGGATTTTACGCAATCTTTGTGATATCAAAATGATACTATTTATTCAACCACTAAAAACGGAACGATTATGGAAACGAAAGAAAAAGATTACACAGGGCTCGTGATGAACGGTTTTGCAGCGTTACTGCTGAGTGTGGTGATGGTGGCCGTGGCGGTGCTGTCTATTGTAGGGTCGGTAGAGGGCGTTATCCCCGAGGCTCTGGGCGCTATTGGCGCTACGGTATTTGGCCTGCTATGGGTGCTCCATCTGATAGGCTTTACCATGCAGGAACCCAATGAGGCGCGTGTGATGGTGTTCTTCGGTAAGTACAAGGGTACTTGCCGTCGTACGGGATTCTTCTGGGTGAACCCCTTCCTTGACAAGAAGAAGGTGTCGCTGCGTGCGCGTAACCTCAACCCCGAGCCCATCAAGGTGAACGACCTGACGGGTAACCCCATTATGATTGGTCTTGTGCTCGTATGGCGACTGAAGGATACCTACAAGGCGCTCTTCGAGATTGATTCGCAGACGATGGCGAGCGGTACGACGGGTGCTACGGCCGTGGCAAGTCGCATGAGGGCATTTGAGAACTTCGTGCGCGTGCAGAGCGATGCGGCACTGCGCCAGGTGGCCGGCCGCTATGCCTACGATGACACCGACGCTGCTACAGATCAGTTGACACTGCGTTCGAGTGCCGATGAAATCAATCTCGAACTCGTACGCCAGCTCAACGAACGACTCTCCATGGCGGGCATCGAAGTGGTGGAGGCTCGCATTAACTACCTCGCTTACGCTCCCGAGATTGCTGCCATCATGCTGAAGCGTCAGCAGGCGAGTGCCATCATCACTGCCCGTGAGAAGATTGTCGAAGGTGCCGTGTCGATGGTGAAGCTCGCGCTCGACAAGCTCTCTTCGGAAGAGATTGTTGACCTTGATGAAGAGAAGAAGGCGGCTATGGTGAGCAATCTGCTCGTGGTGCTCTGTGCCGATGAGCCTGCACAGCCGGTAATCAATTCGGGTACGTTGAATCATTAAAAAGGGGCCTCCCCTAACCCCTCCCAAGGAGGGGAATTAAGTATCGTTATGCACGAGTCACCCCTCCTTGGGAGGGGCTGGGGGAGGCTTCTCTTTTATTTCTATATGGCTGAAAAAGAGAGTAAAACCAAAAGTTTCGTTCTGCGCGTTGATGCGGACACGATGGCTGCCCTGGAGAAATGGGCGGCCGATGAGTTCCGCTCTACCAATGGGCAG
>JBGVOS010000055.1:0-6158 GCA_045126595.1 Bacteroidaceae bacterium
ATGATGCCGCGGAACGAGTTGAACACCGAGTCGAAGATGAGGCACTGCAAGGGGGCGTTCTCATCGCCTACGGGAGCGGGTATGCGCTCGATGACAGCCGCCAGCACATCCTCGACGCCAAGTCCTGTCTTACCCGACGCGCGGATAATCTCCTCGCGCTTGCATCCGAGGAGTTCTATGATCTCGTCCTCCACCTTCTCGGGTTCGGCACTGGGCATGTCGCACTTGTTGATGACGGGGATAATCTCCAGGTCATGTTCGATAGCCATGTAGAGGTTTGAGATGGTCTGTGCCTGCACACCCTGCGAAGCATCCACCACGAGCAGAGCGCCCTCGCATGCGGCGATAGAGCGTGACACCTCGTAGGAGAAGTCCACGTGTCCCGGTGTGTCGATGAGGTTGAGTGTGTATTTCTCGCCCTGATATATGTGTTCCATCTGTATGGCGTGGCTCTTGATGGTGATGCCGCGCTCCTTCTCCAGGTCCATGTCGTCGAGCATCTGTCCCTCGGTGACCTTGATGGTGTTGGTGAACTCAAGCAGGCGGTCGGCAAGTGTCGATTTGCCGTGGTCGATGTGTGCAATGATGCAGAAGTTTCTGATATGCTTCATTATGATAATTGTGTACTTATTCTAATAAAGTGACAAAATTAGTGCAAACCGAGCGGAATGCCAAATTTATTTGAGCATTTCCGAGGCACAGCTTAATTTCTACTTGCATGAGCAAGTAGAAGGTGGTGCGAAGCGCGCAAAAAAAACAAGTTTACTCACAGTTCTCTTGGTTGCATGGTTTCTCTTATCCATTATTTTGTGAACTTTTCTTACAAATAGTTTGTGAATATGTAAAAATGCTATAACTTTGCTCGCACAAAAGTGTTATAACAAACAAACGGTAACGGTATATGTATGCGATAGTGAACCTCAGTAAGTGTTGGTGGTGGCTCGGCGAGATGGCTTGAGCGCGGTATGGCATATATCTTATAGATAGAGTAAATAGAATAATGATAACGAATCCGATGCTCAGTGTATAGAACATCGGATTTACTTTTTTAAGCCTTTTTACAGCAATGAAACAGAAAAGATTCATTCTCCCCGAAAGCGAGATCCCCACACAGTGGTACAACATACAGGCCGATATGGTCAACAAGCCGATGCCGATGCTCAACCCCAAGACGGGTGAGCCGGTGAAACCCGAGGACTTGTATGAGTTGTTCTCACGTGAAGCTTCGCATCAGGAACTTAATATGACCGATGCGTGGATTGACATTCCCGAACGTGTACGCGAGATGTACACCTATTATCGCAGCACTCCGCTCGTGCGTGCATACGGCTTGGAAAAGGCGCTCGGAACGCCCGCACACATCTACTTCAAAAACGAGAGCGTGAGCCCTATCGGTTCGCACAAACTGAATTCTGCACTTGCGCAGGCTTACTATTGTAAGGAGGAGGGTGTGACCAACATTACCACTGAGACTGGTGCAGGACAATGGGGAGCAGCCCTTTCGTATGCGGCCAAGGTATTCGGCCTCGAGGCTGCCGTGTACCAGGTAAAGGTGTCGTATGAGCAGAAACCCTATCGCCGTAGCATCATGCAGACCTTCGGCGCTCAGGTGACCCCCTCGCCCTCGATGTCGACACGTGCCGGTAAGGATATTCTCACCAAGTACCCCAACCATCAGGGGTCGCTCGGTACGGCTATCTCCGAAGCTGTGGAGCTGGCGCGTATGACGCCCAACTGTAAGTATACCCTAGGCTCGGTGATGGGCCACGTGACCTTGCATCAGACAGTGATTGGTCTTGAGGCTGAGAAGCAGATGCAGATGGCTGGTGAATACCCCGACGTGGTAGTGGCTTGCTTCGGTGGTGGCTCCAACTTTGGCGGTTTGGCCTTCCCCTTCATGCGCCATAATATAAAGGATGGCAAGACAACCCGTTTCGTGGCTGCCGAGCCTGCTTCGTGTCCCAAGCTTACGCGCGGAGAGTTCCACTACGACTACGGTGACGAGTCGGGCTATACTCCGCTAATACCGATGTTTACGCTCGGTCACAATTTCCGTCCCGCCAACATCCATGCCGGTGGATTGCGCTATCATGGTGCGGGGCTCGTGGTATCGCAGTTGCTCAAGGACAAGATGATGGAGGCGGTAGACATTGAACAGATTGAATCGTTCGAGGCCGGTACACTTTTTGCCGCAGCCGAAGGCATCATTCCCGCTCCCGAATCATGTCACGCTATTGCTGCTACCATACGCGAGGCCAAGAAATGCATCGAGACGGGCGAAGAGAAGACCATCCTCTTCTGTCTGTCAGGACACGGGCTCATCGACATGGCGGCCTATGACCAATACCTTGCGGGTAATCTCATCAACAATAGCATTAGTGATGAGGTGATAGCGAATAATATCAGTGAACTGAAGGAGAAGGTTGGCTTTTAGTTATTGGCTGTTGGCTTAGAAAAAGAAGAGGAGCGCCTGGCGCTCCTCTTCTTTTTTACTGTCATTTCATCTCTACCTCTTCCTTCATGTCAATCTCGTTGCCTTTCGTGTCGTAGAATGTATAGGCGAGCAACGGGATGCTCTGGTTGGGCGTGATACGTATGCCGAAGCCATACTTCATCTTCCAACGGAGGGCGAGTGATACGAGCCCCTGGTTGACATATGCTGCCACGTAGGGGTGGATGTGCAGGTTGAACCGGCTAATCTTCAATTTGTTTACGAGGTAATCAATCTTGTTCTCCAGCGTATCGGTAAATAGTATTGAGGCCTTGATTGTGCCTTTGCCGAAACATACGGGGCAGGTCTCCTCTACAGCAACATCCATAGCAGGGCGCACACGTTGGCGTGTGATCTGCATCAAGCCGAATTTACTCAAGGGGAGGATGTTGTGCTTGGCACGGTCGCGTGACATATTCTGGCACATGCGTTCGTAGAGTTTCTGGCGGTTCTCGGCAGTGTCCATGTCGATGAAGTCGACTACGATGATGCCGCCCATATCGCGCAAACGAAGCTGGCGGGCAAGTTCATCGGCTGCTCCGAGGTTTACATCGATGGCATTCTCCTCCTGGTTGGTGTTGCCACGCGAGCGATTGCCACTGTTCACGTCTACCACGTGCAGGGCTTCGGTGTGCTCGATGACCATATAGGCACCACCACGGTAGGGGACGATGCGTCCGAACGATGACTTTATCTGCTTTGTCACACCGAAGTTGTCCATCAAGGGAAGGGTGCCCGTGTAGTGTTTCACTACGTGTGCTCTGTCGGGGGCAATGAGGGTTACGTAATTGCGTATCTCATTGTATGCGGTGTCGTCATTTACGTAAATGGCTTCGTATGACGGGTTGAAGAGGTCGCGCAACATAGCTACCGCGCGGCTGTTCTCTTCGTGGATGAGCACGGGGGGCTTTTCGGCCTTCTGTACCTTAAGAATGGCATCGTCCCACTGCTTGACGAGGACTTTCATTTCAGCATCGAGCTCGGCCACGCGCTTGCCTTCGGCTACGGTGCGTACGATGACGCCAAAGTTCTTGGGCTTAATGCTCTGGATGAGCTGCTTGAGGCGGGCACGCTCTTCGGCCGACTTGATTTTCGATGATACGCTTACCTTGTCAGAGAAAGGAACGAGCACGAGGAAACGTCCGGCAAAGGAGAGGTCGGTAGTCAGGCGTGGTCCTTTGGTGGAGATGGGCTCCTTGACCACTTGTACCATGATCTCCTGTCCTTGCTGCAGGATGTTCGATATACTGCCCTCCTTGGGCAATTCGGGCTGGCCTACGGCCTTGGAGTAGGGAGCGAGTTTCTTCTTGTCGCTGATTACCTGTTTTACATACCTGTGGTAGCAGTTGTAGTGGCTACCCAAGTCTTGATAGTGAAGAAAAGCTTCTTTGGCCGAACCTACATCAACAAAGCATGCATTGAGGCCGGGCATAATCTTTTTTACCCGTCCCAAGTACATGTTGCCCACAGAGAACGACGCTTCGCGTCCCTCGCGCTGAAATTCCACCAACACCTTGTCTTCGGTAAGGGCTATGGTAATTTCATTGGGCTGTACATCGATGAATAATTCGCTGGTCACTTTTCTTTTTTGTTTAATAAAAGCAACAAAGAACAAACTCAAAATTCTATAATGTGCATCTTGAAGTTTGTTCCCTGTTATTTTCTCTCTTGCGTAAGAGCCTTACTTCTTGCTCTTATGTCTGTTCTTTCTCAGTCTTTTTTTACGCTTGTGAGTCGCCATTTTATGACGCTTATGCTTCTTTCCGTTTGGCATAGTGGGATAAATTTATGGTTAATACTTCTTGTTTATGCTATTATTTCTTTACATCTACAGCGAAAGTCTTTGCAGGCTTAAAAGCGGGGATGTTGTGCTCGGGAACAATAATGGTTGTGTTCTTTGAGATGTTACGAGCTGTCTTTTGAGCTCTTTTCTTCAGAATGAAGCTACCGAAGCCACGCAAATACACATTCTCCTCATTGATCAATGATTCTTTCACCACTTCCATAAAAGCCTCAACGCACTGTAATGCATCGGCTTTGTCAACACCTGTCTTCTTGCAGATTTCGTTAACAACTTCAGATTTAGTCATTTTTTTATTGTCTTTTTATGTTGTACAAATTGTCTTTTTAATTTCGGGATGCAAATATAGGACTTTTCCTGATGCTAAAAAAATATATTGCTGTATTTTTTTTGTAAATGGCTCACTTTGTTTGTTCTGTCTTATGATTTTGTCTAATTTTGTCGTGAAATTAACGATAAGATAGCGAATGGATGAAATTGTAGCCCGACTGTTCACTTGGTATGATGAACACAGCCGTGACTTGCCTTGGCGCTCTACGCGCAATCCTTATTATATATGGATATCCGAGATTATCTTGCAGCAGACGCGAGTAGCTCAGGGGTACGATTATTTTGTGCGTTTCATCGAACGCTTTCCTACCGTAGAGTCACTGGCTGAAGCTCCCGAAGATGACGTAATGCGTATGTGGCAGGGACTTGGTTATTATTCGCGTGCTCGTAACCTGCACTATGCAGCCAAGCAGGTGGTGGCTATGGGTGGTTTTCCCGATACGTACGAGAGCATACGCTCGCTCCGTGGAGTGGGTGACTATACCGCTGCGGCCATCGCTTCATTTGCTTTTGATATTCCTCGGGCAGCTGTTGACGGCAATGTGTGTCGTGTGTGGTCGCGTATTTTTGATATCGGTGAGCCTATAGATTCGGTACACGGTAAGCAGATGATTACCGAAGTGGCTCAAACGTTACTCCCCACTGAACATGCATCCAAATACAATCAGGCTGTGATGGAGTTCGGGGCTTTGCAGTGCGTACCGCGCAATCCCGACTGTATGGTATGTCCGCTTGTCCATAAATGTGCAGCGTTTGCCAAGGGTAGGGTAGGGCAACTCCCTGCAAAGTCGCATAAGACCAAAGTGGCTCCCCGCTATCTTACCTATTTATATATACACAACAGCGAAGCACTGCTGCTCCATAAGCGAACAGCTGATGACATTTGGCGGAATCTCTATGAGTTGCCTCTTATCGAGACGTCTGTTCCTATGGATGTTGATGGACTCTTTGCTAATCCAAAGTTTGCAGAGTGGCACTCATTGTTTCCCGACTATATATATATAGGTAGCGTTGGGAATGTCAAACATGTTCTTTCGCATCGTGTGCTTCACACTTCGTTTTATGAATTCGAGGTGAAAGGTACACTCCCCATTCTTGAGGGTTTCTTGGAAGTCTCTATGGATGAGTTACATCGCTATGCGCTGCCTCGGCTAATTGAACGTTATTTGCAATCTGTTCTTAGTCAGAATGGGTGAAAATCCTCTTTTGGAAGGTTTGTGTATGATTCCTATGTGTTTTTTTAAAGTTATCAGGCAGTCTTTAAATTGCTAAAATTTATGTTTTGCAACATGTATATGTCAATTATTGATATTTTGTTTATTTCCGTTGTGTATAATTATCTTTGAAAATCAGCGCGTTGTGTACATTGTTAAAAATATTTCAAAAAAACTTTCGATAATGTTTGGTCAGTTTGCAGAAAGTATCTACCTTTGCATCCGCAATCGAGAGGGACACCCCTTGAGATGGTATAAAGAAAGAGTTCTTTGAAAATATTTTCCATACAGACAAGTAGTACAAGAAGCTAGATTGTGATGT